>JAILON010000130.1 GCA_024690865.1 Treponema sp.
CCTTCAGAAGCCTGCGAGATGGGCTTCCCGCAGGGCTTTTCCCTCAAATTAGAGGAAACCGCACAAAACTCGACGGACCGCCCGCCCTGCAGCATTTTCAGCAGGTTCAACACTGGCGAAAAGCATATAGAACCGGTTCAGGTTCTTTCTCAGCCCCCTGTAGGCCGCCTTGCAGTAGCCGAACTGCCTCTTCACCACCAGGTGCGGCCACTCGATTTTGCTCCTTACGCTCGCTTTCCTTCCTTGTTTTTGGTCGGCTTCGCGGCCGCGATTATCGTCGCGTCGGCCACATGCCTGCTAAGGAAGTCTATCCTGATGAATTTCTTGAAGGCATAGCTGTCGTACATGTCATTCTCCATTCCTGTGTCCGACATGCTGAACTAGCACTGAAGGAGATACATCCGCAGCATCTTCTCGATGCCCATGGGCGGGCGTCCGCGCTTCCTCTCCGGGTAATACGACTCTATCATCGCTTCCTTAAAATTGTAATTGTCTTGTGCTAATATTTAAGGAAATCTATTCATTTGTAAATATTTCTACGCATTTATAAAATAGTTTTCAGCGAGAAATTTTCATATCATATTCATATACCTCAAAAAAGGAGCTTTGATATATGAATGAAAAGAAAGAGAGCATCATTGATGATGGTTTCAATGCGAATCTTGTGAAAAATGCATTTTTTGACGGTCTTTTGGAAATTCCCATAATAAAAAAAGAAGAAAGACTGGTTATTCCAAAGGCTCTTGTTCCATTCAGCAAACGTAAAAAAACAAATGAGCATTCTGAATTTATCTGCTTCTACGAACATGATATCAAATTCCGGGATATTTTAACTGCAACAGAAAAACAGGTTGATTTTTTACGGGATTTCTCTGGTGTTATATCTCCAGATTGCTCACTTTATTATGATATGCCGTTAGTTCTACAAATGGTGAATACCTATTTGAACCGGCAAGTCGGACACTATTTTCAATCACAAGGCCTTTACGTTATCCCCAATGTCCGATGGGGAGATGAGCGCACATACACCCGAATCATTCCTTCAGAAATTCCGTTCGCATTTCTGGGGCTTGAGAAGCATGGTATTTATTCCATAGGTACCTATGGATGCTGTAAGACAACTGAATACAAGCATCATCTTAAGGAAGGTCTCCGTTCGTTTATAAAGGAAATTGAGCCTGAAATTATACTGATTTATGGTTCGATGCCCGATTCTGTTTTCGGTGAATTCAAGGATCGAGTTCAATTTGTCCATTATGAAGACTGGACAAAAGTACGGCATAACTTACAGGGAGGATATGATGGGAAGCGGTAGAAGCGGAAATTATAGTGGTACACATGGTAGCAGAAATAGTCTGCCCAAGAATAAGGCTCAGATAAAACATATCTTCAGAAAGGGAGGCGGGCATCTTGTAGACACTTCAAAAAACAGAAAAACGCTTGAGCGTATCGCCAATAATAAAAAATTATATAAAGGTACTGATATTTATGGTAAAAAATGGTATATTGAACCTTGCAAGAACGGAGGACAGCATTGGGTAAGCGTAAAAAATGGTAAAATACAGGATGGCGGATATAACAGAACGCCAGTACCCTGGAATGGGAAAACAGGCCTTTGTAGACCTTTGCCACCTGTGAACCTTAAGAAAAAGAAATGTGGAGGGAAATAACATGACGGTTTTCAATCTTTTCTGTTTGATTTATCTTGCATTGAATCAAGAATGGGAAGAATGCAAGGATGAAACGCTGGGAGATTTCTTGAGCGAGATGAATCCCTATCTATGGAATGCCGAGATGTCGGCAGATCCCACATGGTATGAGGAATTCAAGGAATTTATGCAGGGAAAGGAAATAGGAACGGATTTTGGTTTTAAGCATGCGCAGAACTATTTAAAATCTATATCTTATTATCCTGATTTGGTTCGTTTTCTTTCTGAATATGATGAGGAAAGCTGGGTTGACGGAGCACATCAACTGTTGAATTATCTGCGAGGTGACGAAGCATCCGTGTAAAACGATTTGTTCGCTGTCAGCAAACAGCATACACAGGCACATCACCCGAATAACACATTTGCGGTCATCTACAACGAAACCTTTATGCCCGTTAATCTCCGGGCGTCCCACTTCCCCCCCCAGTGTCTGCCCATAGTATACAGCATCGGGGGCGGGAGTTTGTCGCCAAAACGGCGACAATTTAAGATTCAGGATTTTTTTCGTCTCTGTCCTCCCAGAAGCACTTTTCGCCACAGTCAAAGAGCAGCGCATTGGTCTTGTCTATATCGTAGCCCTTGGTCACGCAGTATTCTATGATTCGCTCCCGTCTGCTCGACGGAACAAGTACATGGCCTGCAAGCGCGAGAAAGTTCTTATATTCGTCAATGGGGAGCCCTAGCGCGAGACCGAGGGCAAGGACGGCTTCCTTCGGAGAAATATGCAGCTGGTCTTTCCTGTTTATGAGCTTTGAAAAACTCTTGTTGTCCATGAAAGCCTTTTTGTAGACATCGGCATTCCCAAGCCCCCTGTCCGCAATCATCTGAAGCAGGGCATCACTGAAATTCTTCTGAGACTTCGTTTCAGCAAGAAAAGCGTCAACGCTGTCAGGTATTCGCCCCGTTAATTTGCCGGCCTCGGTTTTCCTGTCCGCAAGCCCCTTGTCATCAGAGGAAGCTCCCCTTTCGTCCTGTTTATTCTCTCCCTCCCCCTCCAGGTTCTCATGCAGAAAGTCCTCTATGTCGTCGAACAGCTTCTTGGATACCAAGTTAGATTCGTCGTCATAGACCACGAGGATTACGTCCATCTCGTGTTCCAAGAGGAATGCGTTTATCTCGTCGAGCGCGACCCGCAGGGCGAGCTCCTTGGGGAAGCTGTAGGTTCCCGAGGAAAGCAGGGGGATGGCAAGGCTCTTGCAGCCCAGCTTCGCGGCGAGGACGAGGGAGTTCCTGTAGCAGTTCCGAAGGATTTCCTCCTCGCCGTACTTTCCGCCCTCGTACCATACGCCCACCGTGTGGATGATGTACTTTACGCCGTGTTCCTTGAGGGCGAAGGAGTCCGTCGCGAGGGCTTGTCCCCGTGCAATGTTGCCTATTGCCTTCCTTGCGGCAAGAAGTTCCTCTTTCCCTGCGGCCTCATACACGGCGGTATCAGTCCCCGCCCCCACGACAGGCCGGGGGTTCGCCGTGTTCACGATCGCGTCAGCCCGGACCTTCGTGATGTCGTTCCGTTCTATCCTAAAAGCCATGAAGCTATTATAGCACAGAAAGAGCGGGAGGAACAGGCTTTTCATCCGTCCGAGGAAGGGCTGAAGAATACGGTTTCCTCCTACTTGTTCCACCCCAGCCGCATACGGAGGAACTCCTTCATGTCCGCGTAAAAATCCATCGGGGGCGGGGTAATTCCAATCTGCTCCAATGCCTCCTGCACGAGCGGATTCTTGTAGCAGCAGACTGCGTTCGACGAGGCGTAGAACAGAACGTCCAGCTGGATTTTGTAGGCGGCTTCCTGCGCTATGCCGAGCATGGCGGCGAGCCTGTCACGGAGCGCATACGCCAAATCGTAGTACTTCTTCTTGAATGCCGCGAGCCGTTCGACCGTCACGTTCGTTTCTATTACCGGGTTCAGGTATGCGACGTAGCGCATGTAGTCTTGGTTGGCGTTCAGGATTCCCGCCCACACCTCGGCGGCCGTCCCGGCGGAAAACTTGTTTCCTTCCAGGAATGCGGCAAGCAGCGACTCGTAGTAGCGGGTCATCTTGTCGGCGGCAATCTCAAGGATGATTTCTTCCTTCGTCGTGACGTACTTGTATAGGTTTGCGCGGGACCAGCCGAGCTTTTCCGCGATTGTCGTGAGGGTTATTTCGCTGTAGGGCGAACTTTCGAAAAGCTCTGCCGTCGCCTCCTTTATCTGCGAAAGCCGCTCCTCCTTGTGCTCGCCGCTCCGGGCGCGGATGAAAGATGCTGCATTGTTTGAATCTGCCATGCTCACAGTATACACCGTTTTGTTATTTTGTGCAATAAGCGATAAATCGTCAATAAAATCATGTTTTAGTATTGACAAGATACGAATTCTGTCGTATAGTGTCTATAAGTAACGGAACGTTGCTTAATTTGATAAAAGGAAAACAGAATGAAGAGACTTGTTTTAGCACTTTTCGTAGGAGCAATGACAATGGCAGGAGCTTTTGCAAAGACGGCGGTCGTCTATTTCAGTGCGACCGGAACAACGGAACGGATGGCTAAGAACGCGGCGACCGCGATGGGGGCGGATGTGTTCGAGATTCAGCCCGTCCACAAGTACACGAGCGCGGACCTGAACTGGCACGACAAGAAATCGCTCTCCACGATTGAATGCAACGACCCCAAGAGCCGCCCGGCAATCGCGAATACGATAGACCTGTCCGGCTACGACACGGTAGTCCTGTGCTATCCCATCTGGTGGTCGTATGCGCCGAAAATCATGTATACTTTCGCCGAAAGCCTGGATTGGAACGGCAAGAAGCTCGTCACCCTCTGCACGAGCGGTGGTAGCGGGCTTGGACGAAGCGGGAGCGACCTTGCAAAATACGCGAAGGGGGCGGACTTCAAGGGCGGCAAAGACTTCACGCGCGGAAGCGGAGCAGACATCAAGAAGTTCGTGGAAGGGCTTTTGAAGTAGCATGACCATAAACAAGCTCCGTATGCCCATCGACATCGCAATGACAGTCCTCTCAATCATTCTCATGGGCGGGGCATACCTGTTTCCGGCTGACATCGTGCACGTGATTCTGGGAGTGGCATTGTTTGTCCTGTGGGCAGTTCACATTGTGCTAAACCGCCGCTGGTACGGGACGGTGTTCAAAGGCAAGTACAACACCCGACGAGTTTTGCAAACCGTAATCAACTGCGGAATTTTGATGTGCACAATCTTTTTGTTGATAAGCGGGATTATCCTTTCAAATCACGTGTTCACGTTTTTAGGAATTGAAACAGGACTTGGCTTTGCACGTACGGCACATCTTCTGGCAAGTCACTGGTATTATATGTTTATGTCGCTGCATATCGGAATGCATGTTGCGATGTTTGCTGGCAAAATGAAAGTCCCTCGCGAAGGCATCATTTCGATTATCCTCCGCATACTTTTTATCCTTCTTTTTATCTACGGCATCTATGCTTTCATCATCCGCGGTATCTGGCGCTACCTTGTTTTACAGCAGCAGTTTTTCTTCCTCAATTTAGAGCGTGGGTATGCACTGTTTACACTGGACTACATTTCGATTATCGTCCTTTTTGCAACAGGGGTTCAGTATCTGAACAAGCTCCTGCAAAGAAGGAAAGACAAAAGAAGCGAATAAAAATGGAAACACTAAAGAGTTCTAAAATGGGAACTTCGCTCATCATTCTTGCGGGATGCTTCTGGGGAAGTATGGGCATCTTTGTGAGGAAGCTGGACACCTTCGGATTTAGCACCATACAAATTGTTTCGATACGTGTAACACTGGCAGCGCTAATATTTGCACTGGTATTGCTTGTAAAGGAACGCAAGGGCTTTACGATTTCGGTAAAGGATATTCCCCTCTTTCTTGGACTCGGATTTGGAAGCATTTTGTTTTTTACAGTCTGCTATTTTACCGCCATCACAATGATGCCGCTTTCGACTGCTGCAATCCTGCTTTATACATCCCCTGTATGGATTATGCTCATGTCGCTTTTGTTCTTTCATGAAAAACTGGACAGGAAAAAGCAGATTGCCCTTGCTGTTGGCGATGCGGTCAAGCACGGCGCAGCTGATGTTCTTCCAGACGGAGACAATCTGCGCGCGCGTAAGGCTGGGCGCGTCCCGGCTGTAAGCCCGGGCTCTTGCGTCAAGGTTATGAGCTGAATATACAGGAAAACACCAGGGGCTTCGTGTAGATTGTAGTCCACAAATGCCGCCCATTAGGGTCGAAGCTGTAAAGAATCTTCCATTATATAGCTACTTCGGACGCCCTGCATGTGGGCCCCGACGTGACCGCTCGAAAGAGGCGGCTTTTCGGCGCACGCGTAACGACTGTTACGCACGCGCGTAACGACTGCTCCGCACACACGTAACGACTGTTACGCGCACGCGTAACGACTGCTCCGCATACGCGTAACGACTGCTCCGCATACGCGTAACGACTGTTACGCACACGCGTAACGACTGCTCCGCATACGCGTAACGACTGCTCCGCATACGCGTAACGACTGCTCCGCACGTCCTTGAACAGTCGCAGTCCTGTCGCCCTGACTCAGGCTTCTTTTCCCCTTGACAGGGGGGGGCGTGGCGAGGTAGAATTCTATCTGACATTCATATGCGGGCTGGCTGTGATGTACGGTAGGTACGGGGGTAAGTAGCAGTGAAATCATCCGAAAATTCATTTTTTGTTCTCAGAAAAGGAGCCTGCAAGAAAATCAGAAAAAAGGCTGCGAAGGAAGTATCCTGATGCTGAGTTCTTAATAATGAGCGGGTATGGACATGCTGGTTTTCAGGCACTGGAACTGGAAAAATATGCGGAGTATATAAGGAGTATCATAGAAAGATAAAAGGGAAGTAAGATGAAGAAATTTTTTACGGTTCTTTTATATCTGTTATTTTTCGCATCAGCTTTTGCAAAGGAAAAGTATATGGGAATCAAGATTGACATCACAAGCGACATCGGAAATTACACACTCACAGCGACGCTTGCTGACAATTCTTCTGCAAAGGCGTTTTACGAGCTTCTGCAGAAATCACCGGTCACGGTCAAAATGCACGATTACGGCAGCTTTGAAAAAGTCGGTCCGCTTCCCCAATCGCTTCCACGCAATGACACGAAAATCACAACAAGATCTGGTGATATCATCTTATATCAGGGGAATCAGATTACGATTTACTATGATGTAAACAGCTGGAACTTTACGAAGCTTGGCAAGGTTGAAAACGTAACACAAGACGGGCTTAAACAAATTCTTGGCAAAGGAAATGTTACGGCTGTTTTCTCTGTCGGAAAATAGAGGAAGATTCTGATGAAAAAAACTATCAGAGGTAAGATGAATGACAATTAACGGACCCGTTGCTCTAATAATCTGTGCAGTACTGTGGAGCACTGGCGGTATCTTCATAAAAAACATCGAATGGAATGCTATCGCAATCGCCGGAATAAGAAGTCTGATTTCTGGAAGCTTTATGCTTTTAGTAACAAGACAGAGAGTCCATTTTTCAGTACGTGATGATAAAGGCAGACTGGATAAACAGAGCACAGTCTTATACTGGATTGCCGCAGTCTCATACGCCCTCACAATGATTTTATTCGTGGCCGCAAACAAGCTGACAACTTCTGCGAACGCAATTCTTTTACAGTACACCTGTCCGGTTTACATCATTCTGCTTGCACCATTCCTGACCGGTGAAAAGAACCGACCGTCAGATTACATCACTATTGTTGGAGTAATGTTCGGCATCATACTCTTTTTTGCAGACGGACTCGAAAGTGGAAATCAGATTGGAAATCTTCTTGCAGCCTTATCAGGACTCAGTTATGCCCTTGCAACAATTTTCATGCGTCGCTGCAGCGGCTATTCCGGCGGAGCGATGGCTCTTTCTCATCTGATAACAGCGGTAGTTTGCTTTCCATTCGTTATTCAAAGCGGAGCGCCAAGTCTAAAATCATCGTTGTTCCTGCTTCTTGTCGGCACCGTTTCAATCGGCATTCCATCAATCCTTTACACGATTGGAATCAAAAATGTACGAGCTCTTACCGCTTCTTTCATCACAATGCTCGAGCCGCTTTTAAATCCGGTTTGGGTAATCATTTTTGCAGGCGAAGTTCCGACAATAAAAACAATCCTCGGCGGTGTTTTGATTCTGGGATTCATAATGATTCGTTCAGTTGTTCAGAACAGGAAGAAGGAGTAATCTCACTGTAAATTTAAAAAAACAGTAAAAAAACAAATGTTCTATTGACATTACAACAAAACTGTTGTATATTTGTAGTTGTAAGGCGAAAAGAACAACGACTTACAAGAGAGTCTGCCGTTGTGCAGAAGAACATTTCAATTCGGGGATGGACACCCCGCAAGGAGTTACACATGAAGGTAGCAGTAATTTGTTCAAACGGAAAAGTTGGAAAACTGGTTGTAAAAGAAGCTTTGGCAGCTGGTTTTGATGTTACAGGGTTTGCACGCAAGGAAAACAAAAGTGAGGCAAAGAACTTTGTTCAGAAAGATATTTTTTCAATCACAAAAGAAGATCTCGCAGATTTCGATGCTGTTGTAGATGCCTTTGGTGCATGGACAGAACCTGAACTTCCTAATCACGGAAAGTCACTCAGCCATCTTTGCGATTTGCTCGCTGGAACAAAAACTCGTCTTTTAGTCGTTGGTGGGGCAGGAAGCCTTTATGTGAACAAGGAACATACAGCAACTGTTTCTGATGGACCTGATTTCCCTGGCATCTTTAAGCCTCTTGCAAATGCTATGGCAGCAGCCCTTAAAGATTTGCGTACCCGTAATGACGTTCAGTGGACATACATCAGCCCGGCCGGAGACTTCCAGGCAGACGCTCCAAAGACAGGCAAGTGGATTTGGGGTGGAGAAGAGCTTACACTCAATGCAAATGGCGAAAGCATCATCAGTTATGCAGACTATGCCGCAGCTATGGTTGAAGAAATCAAGAACGGCAAGAATATTCAGAAGAGAATTTCTCTTGTAAGAGAATAAGATAAGGGGCGGTTAATCCGCCCTTTTTATGGGGGATTACAATGGCAAAAGAGCTTAACATTAACGACATCGCAGAATATCTTGATAACATCGGCTTACAGTATATGGCAACAATCAGTCTGGACGAAAAACCAAAAGTACGCCCTGTTCAGTTTATGATTCTGCAGGACGAAAAGCTCTGGTTCTGTACTAACAGCGAAAAAGCAATGTACGCAGAACTACAGAAATCTCCTTTTGTCGATTTATGTGCAAGCCGTCTGCAGGAAGATGAAATCACTACAGCGTGGATTCGTTTCTCTGCAGAAGTTGTTTTCCCCCAAAAAAGTGAACAGACACTTGAGATAAAAAGGTCTATCATGAAGAAAAGCTCTATCGTACGCGAGCTTTATAACGATAATGCAGAGCATCCGCTGTTCAAAGTTTTCTTCTTAAAGAACATTCGCGGGAATCTGAATAATCTTGGGCATGTGAAAGGTCTGGACGAAAGAAAAGAGTTTTCGCCAGTTATCGAGTTTAATTTTTAGATTTGGGAGTGCAGTATGACACAAAGAGAACGAAGGGAATTTTTAATCAGATATCTTCTTCAGGAAAAACCTGAGTACAAGGACATCGAACTTCCTTGTTCTGATGATGAGCAGAAATGTCTCTTTCGTTCACTCGTGAATGTGCGGCTGCCCCTTCCTGCAAGCGATGAATTTTTGAAAATCCAGGATGAATACCTGGCCGAAGAAAATCGTTCGCGAGGAATCACTAACCTTACTGATCTGGAAGCCGTTGCAGACCACGAAGATTTGTTCCTCTGGCGGGGCGACATCACAACGCTTAAAGTTGACGCGATCGTAAATGCGGCGAACAGTGGAATGACCGGCTGCTGGCATCAAAATCATTCCTGCATAGACAACTGCATTCACACCTTCGCTGGTATTCAGCTTCGTAAAGTATGTGCAGATATCATGCAAAAGCAGGGACATGAAGAGCCGACTGGACAGGCAAAAATCACTCCGGCCTTCAATCTTCCAAGCAAATATGTAATTCATACCGTCGGCCCGATTGCGGGAGAAAAACTCACCCAGGCTGACTGTGACTTACTCGCTTCATGCTACAAAAGCTGCCTCGACATTGCAAAAAAGAACGGCTGTGCTTCCATTGCCTTTTGCTGTATATCAACCGGCATGTTCAGATTTCCAGCCGACCGTGCCGCAGAAATTGCAGTTGCTATTGTGCGTGAATGGAAAAACCAAACCGGTAACAAAATGAAAGTCGTATTCAATGTGTTCAGCCAAAAAGATGAATCAATTTACAGGGGGATTCTTTATGAACGAGATTGAGAAATTAGAATCAACGCTTTTTGAATGTGATGCCCTTGTCATTGGAGCGGGTTCAGGTCTTTCGACCGCTGCGGGCTTAACTTACAGCGGAGAGCGGTTCCAGAAATATTTCTTTGATTTTGCAGAAGCCTTTGGAATCCGTGATATCTATTCGGGCGGATTTTATCCTTTCCCAGATGAAGAGACTCTCTGGGCATGGTGGGCTCGTCATATTTATTTCAACCGCTATATCAATCCTCCAAAAAAGGTTTATGTCGATCTGCTTTCTCTTGTGAGCGGAAAAGATTATTTTGTCCTTACCACGAATGTTGATCATCAGTTTCAGCGTGCAGGCTTTGACAAGAAGCGGCTTTTTTACACTCAGGGAGACTACGGCCTCTTTCAGACAACAGACGGGAAAAACGGCAAAACTTATGACAATCAGGACTGGGTAATGAGGGCCATAGAAGCACAGAAATTTATTCTTGATTCAAACGGTATTTACCAGCTTCCGGAAAACGGCAGCTTGAAAATGCAGATTCCGTCTGAGCTGATTCCAAAATGCCCTGATGACGGAAGTCGTGTTACAATGAATCTTCGTGCAGATGATACTTTTGTTCAGGATAAAGGCTGGTACAAGGCTGCAAAGCAATGTGAAGATTTTTTGCAGACAAGAAACGTTTTGAAAGATGGAAAAGTTCTGTTTTTAGAACTTGGCGTTGGTGCAAATACACCAGGGATTATCAAATACCCTTTCTGGCAGATGACGGCTCAGAATCCGAATGCAGTTTACGCCTGTCTGAACTTTGGAGAAGCCTTTGCGCCGAAGGAAATTTCAGGCCGTTCAATCTGCATAAACGACGACATTGGCAAAGTCTTAAAGGAAATGATATAATAAAAATATGAAAATCAGTGTTCGTTTTACAGCGGCTGTGCATACACTTTTATGCATTCAATATTTTGAAAAAGACATGCGCGTAACTTCGGAATTCATTTCTGCAAGCACCGGCGTAAATTCTGTAATTATAAGAAAGATTCTCCTTCAGCTCCAGAAAGCAGGTCTTGTGGAAACTGCTGCAGGAGTCGGTGGCTCACACCTTGCCCGCACAGCAGACAAAATCACCCTTCTTGACATTTATAACGCAATCAACGAAGGCGAAGAGGAACGTGAAGTTTTCAATTTCCACCCGAATCCAAATAATAAATGTCCTGTTGGAAGAAAGATCCATCTCGTGCTTGATCCTGCACTGGCTTCGGCACAAAAAGCCATGGAAGATGAAATGCAGAAAACCTCTTTAGCAGATTTGCTGAATAAGATTTACGCTAAATAACAGCATTGAAGAATAGAATCTCTATGACTCATTCACCATTTTGCCGGTTATGTGTTTGCTACCTGTTGATAAAATAAAGCCCAACAAGGCAAATTACAATTCCTGCAATTTTCGAAACGCTCAGCTGTTCTTTGTATAAAAAGAATCCAACGAAAATCAGGACTGCTGCAAGCAATGTACTAGCCACAAGTGCCAGTGAATTTACTTTCCAGCCAGCTTTATAGGCGCAGATGAATCCAACTTCAAGGCCAGTAATTACAATTCCAAGAATTATTGTTGCCCAATTAGTTAGTGTGAAGTCCTTAAAGCTTGGATGTCCTTTTGATGTCACAAGGAACATTACGAAAGAGAAAACAGATGCTACGGCATAAGTAACAGTCATCGAGGCGTAAGTGTTCATTGCCTGAGGAATACCTTTTGCACAGATTTGATAAATGGTGTTTGCTGTAACGATTAATAAGATTGGCCAGATGTATGAAAGCATGATGGACGCTCCTTTTATTTTGATTGTCCATCTTCTAAGACCTAACGATGGGACTGAATGCCTAAAAGCATTCCTACCCGATGGCAGTAATAATAGAATATAAAAATTTGGCGTTATTGTCAATAGTTGGTCAAAATCATCAATGAGACGGTTAAAGTAAAACAAGACGTTTCTCATTATAATAAGGGGGCTTTTATCCTATCGCCTTAATCGCCTCATGCTATTTGCCGCCCGCAAACTCGTAGCTCCGCCGGGTGAGCTCGCACAGCCTGTCGAACTCCGCGAACGTGCCGTAATCCGGCAGCGCGGAACGGAAGATATGGCTGTAGTCCATGAGACACAGTATACAGGCAGGAACAGGAGCCGTCAACAAGTCTGGCACTATTGTCAGTGTATGAAACTTTGTGCTATACTGCTTCCATAATGGCAGCAGGAGATGCAATTAGGCATCTTGATTTCAGTGTGCATCTATGCTGTCGGCGGCGGAATTCAGGAAGTGCTGGTGAGTCCGATTGTGGAAGCCTGCCCCAGCAAAAACAAAGAAACCCAGATGAGCCTGCTCCATTCGACTTACTGCTGGGGGTACTTGTCTGTAGTGCTCTTGTCGACCCTCTTTTTTGCGACCGTCGGAATTGAAAACTGGAGGATGCTTGCCGTGCTCTGGTGCACCGTTCCGGCAATAGACTTGATTCTTTTTACACAGGTTCCGATTGCGAAGCTGGAAGCAAATACGGAGGAACATGCCGGAGTAAAAGAGCTCTTTTCTCAGGGAATCTTCTGGCTCATGTTCATAATGATGCTGTGCGCAGGTGCTTCGGAGCAGGCTGTAAGCCAGTGGTCATCAACGCTGGCAGAAAAAGGGCTCGGTATTTCAAAGACTTTGGGGGATCTTCTCGGGCCGATGCTTTTTGCATTCTGCATGGCAATTTCCAGGACCATTTACGGCTTCAAAGGCCACAAAATCAATTTGCGTCTCTTTATGGGAATCTCAACGGCTTTGTGCATTGCGGCATATCTGATTATCGTACTGGTTCCGGTTCCTGTCATTGCCCTTTTGGGCTGCGGTCTTGTAGGATTTTCTGTCGGCATTTTCTGGCCGGGCACATTCAGCACAGCCTCCGCAATGGTGAAGGGACGGGGCACGCTTTTGTTTGCCTTGTTGGCCCTTGCCGGGGATCTTGGCTGCTCGGGCGGCCCGCCCCTGGTCGGAACTGTGGCAAGCCATTTCAATGACAACCTCAAAAGCGGAATGGGCGCAGCGATTGTTTTCCCTGTCATCATGGGGGCTGGCTTGCTCATCTTGAGTTTGTCTCGCCTGCCGAAAAACGAAAGATGATAGTACGCGGCTGTGTGCCGCTTGGAGGAATTATGAAAAAGGGAGAGCTGTATACTGGGAATAGAAAATAATCAAATGGAAATCACTATCTGCTATTATTCCATGGTGCAGTTTCAAGAATTTCTCGTAGCTTCGTCGCAACGGAGTGTTGAAACTGGCTAGGCTCCAATCCATCTATTGATTCTTTCTTGGTAGTGACGTACTTGTACAGGTTTGCGCAAAATCAGCCATTACGCGCGAGTCGGACACCGCAAATCTCTAAAGTGGAATACCACAAATCTCTAAAGTGAAATACCGCAAATCTCTAAAGTAGAATACCGCAAATCTCTAAAGTAGAATTGCACAAATCTCTAAAGTATGCTATAATGAAGAAAAGATAAAGGTTTATGGGATATAGAGAACGTATGGTAGACGAGATTCTCGGGCAGAGGATGGAAGCTTTCGGAGCCGTGTGGATTTTGGGGCCAAAAGGCTGCGGAAAAACGACCTCAGGAAGGCAGAAAGCACGGTCGGTAGTCGAGTTCCAGGACGAGGACGAGAGGGACAACCTGCTTAAGATAGCGTCCACGGCCCCTTCAAAACTCCTTGCAGGCGAGAAGCCCATCCTGTTCGACGAATGGCAGGATGCTCCCAAGCTCTTTGGCGCGATACGCAAAGATGTGGACGACTCGGGCAGGAAGGGGCAGTACATCCTTACCGGTTCCTCCTCCAATATCCCGGACACGCCCCATACTGGGACGCTCAGGATAAGCCGCCTGCAGATGTATCCAATGAGCCTCCTTGAGTCTGGGGAATCGAACGGTACCGTCTCGCTCCTGTCCCTGTTCAATGACCCTCAGGCGTTCGAGGGCTGCCGGTCTGACATGGGCATTGATGATGTGATATTCGCAATATGCAGGGGCGGATGGCCCGGCACTCTTACCATCAAGAGCAGGAAAGCGAAGCTTGAAATCGCGAGGGATTTGTACAAGCAGACATACTCCGTGGACATATCCAGAATCGATGGGGTAAAGAGGAATCCAGACCTGGCACAGATGGTGCTGCGGTCGTATGCGAGGAACATCTGTACCCTTGCCGAGGCGAAGACCGTCCTTGCTGACGTCCGGGCGAACTACGACGTGAGCGACACGACCATATACGATTACATAGCTGCCTTGGAAAAGCTGTTCATCATCGATGACATGGATGCATGGTCTCCGTCCATCCGTTCAAAAACTGCCATCCGGGCCTCCAAGAAGAGGAATTTCATCGACCCGTCTGTCGCGGTCGCGGCTCTGGGACTTTCCCCGGAGTACTTCAACAAGGACTTCAAGACCTTGGGGTTCCTGTTTGAGTCCCTGTGCATTCGGGATTTGAAGGTCTACAGTTCCCTGTACGACGGAAAGGTGTCCTATTACCGGGACCGCTATGGGCTGGAAGCCGATGGGGTCCTGCACCTGAATGACGGGCGCTATGCTTTAATCGAATTCAAGCTGGGGGAGTCTGAGGTAGACGAAGGGGCAGAACACCTCTGCGAGATAGAGAATCTTGTTCGGAAACACAACGAGAAGGAAAGCCAGGTTCCGCTGAGGATGCCCGACCTGAAGCTCATCATTACGGCGACCCAGTACGGATACCGGCGCGAGGACGGCGTTCTGGTGGTGCCGATTGGCTGCCTCGGAAGGTAAACGAAGCTTGCAAGCCGGCACAGAATCGTGTAGTATTGATGCAGGAAAGATAGAAACTATGAGCTTGACATACAAAGACACGCATGACTTCACGGCCGATGAACTGAAAGATTTGTTCCTCTCCGTTGACTGGTCTTCCGGCCACTACCCGGAAAAACTGCTCGTTGCAATGCGGAACTTTGAGACCGTCATTTCGGCATGGGACAATGACACGTTGGTCGGGATGATATGCGCGATGGACGACGGCATCATGAACGCATACATCCATTATCTCCTTGTCCGACCGGAATATCAGGGAAAGGGGATCGGGAAAACGCTGGTCGAGAAGGCGAAGGAGAAATACAAGGACTATCTTAGGATTGTCCTCGTGGCGTACAACAAGGAGCTGGCCTTTTACGAACGCTGCGGCTTCAAGAAGTCGGATGACTCCAGCCCGATGTTCATAACGGACCTGTGGACGTAAGGGAAAGGGGCTGCCGTGGAAAGTAAAAGCGTAAACGGAACTGATTATGAAATCATCAGGCTTCTGGGCAAGGGCAAGGGCGGATACTCCTACCTCGCTCGGAGGGACGGCAGAGACGTTGTCCTCAAGCAGATTCATCATGAACCGTGCAGCTATTACCAGTTCGGGGACAAGATTCAGGCAGAAATCGCCGACTACAAGCGGCTGTCCGGCATTGGGATACGGATGCCCAAGATGCTGGACGTTGACGTGGCGAACGAGCGGATAGTGAAGGAGTTCATTGAGGGCGAGACGATCTATGAGCTTGTGCTCAAGGACATGATGAAAGATTCATACCTAGCGCAGGTACGGGAAATGTGCGACCTTCTCTATCCCGCAAAGACAAACATCGACTACTTCCCAACGAATTTCATAGTGCATGATTCCCTCCTGTATTACATCGACTATGAGTGCAACGACTATATGGAGGAATGGAACTTTGAGAATTGGGGCATCAAATACTGGTCCAAGACTGCGGAGTTCATGCAGTATGTGACGGAGCAGGGCAAGAAGTAGGAACGGATGTCCTTACACAAAAGCCCCCCGGAGCCGGAGCCTCCGAGGGGCTTTTGTTTTGTGTTTCGTTATGCTACAGGCGCTCGCCGTAGAGATTGTCGCGCTTCACGTCGCCCATGACGGCAACGACCTCGTTGCTGTCCGTGAGCTCGGAGTCGGGAATCACATTGCCGTCCAGCTTCTTGCCGTTGAGCGTCAGTGACTCTATTCCCTTGCAGACGTGACAGGGGTTCTTCACGGTGATGCGGATTGTCTTGCCGCGGAAGCGGCGGGTCACCGTAAAGCCGTCCCAGGCCTTGGGGATGCAGGGGTCTATCATCATGCCCTCGTACTGCGGGCGGATGCCCAGGATGTACTGGGTCAGGCTGTAGTAGGACCAGGTCGCCGCGCCGGAAAGCCACGAGGTGCGCGCGTTGCCCGCGCGGGGGCTATAGGTGGAGTAGGTCGTCTGCGCCTGCACGTAGGGTTCGCTCTGCCGGACCTCTGCCTTGTCGTTGTAGGAGGCAGGGAGGGCGGCCTTGCAGTACTCGTAGGCTTGGTCGCCGTTGCCCAGCATGGTCTCGGCGATGACACCCCAGCCCTGCGTGTGGTTGAAGATTCCCGCGTTCTCCTTGATGCCGGGGTTAAAGACGACTGCCCGCATGACGTCGATGCTCGTGTAGACGAAGGGTGGGGCGGAAAGCATAAGCCCATAGGGGGTAGCAAGCTTTTCTTTGACGGTCTGCATGCACTCCCTGGCCTGCTCGGGTGTCGCGGCCTGCGACAGGACGGACCAGACCTGGGTGTTGAAGTAGACCTGACCTTCTTCGAAGCTCTTGGTTCCGTAGACCGTGCCGTCCTCGGCAATCGCCCAGATCCACCACTTGCCGTCCCAGCACTTCTTCTGTATCGCCTTGTCCAGCTTGTCGCGCTTTGCGAGCGCCCACTTTTTCTCGTCCGCCTTGCCGAGCCGTTCGGAGATGTCGGCATAGGTCGTCAGTCCTAGCCTGAGCTGGAAGGCGACGAAAAGGCTCTCGCCGTGGTAGCCCAGCTTGAGGCAGTCGTTCCAGTCGGCGAGCAGTCCGCAGGGAAGGTCGTCCGCACCCATGTGGGTCAGGTTGAACAGGAGCGCCTGCTTGAGGTGCCCGTAGACGGTCGCCTCGCCCTTGTCCGCATAGGGAACGACTTTGTTGTAGAGGTCGAAGTTCCCGGTCTCCGCGATGAATGCGGGCACGGCGTTGAAGAACCAGAGACAGTCGTCCGAGCGGTACTCCTCTTCCTTGGGGGCTTTCTCGTGGCCGGGATTGTGGTCGGTCCTGATGACGGGGATGGCCCCGCCGCAGGCGACCTGTCCGGACAGCATGCGGATAAGCCGCTCCTCCGCGACCTGAGGGATTGCCGCCGACACGCCGAGGATGTCCTGCACGGAGTCGCGGAAGCCGAGGCCGTCGCGCTCCCCGTTGTAGACGAGCGATGCCGCCCGGCTCCATGCGAAGGTGATGAGGCAGTTGTAGAGGCCCCACATGTTGACCGTGTGGTTGATGTCCGCATCGGGCGTTTCGGCGATGAAGCTGTCCAGCTTGGAATGCCAGTTCTTCTTGAGCTTGGCAAGCTCCTCGTCCGCGCGGGCGGTGTTGCCGAATTCGGCAAGGGTCTTGCGGCCGAGCGTCTCCGCCTCGCCGATTCCGAGCAGAATCATGATTTCCTTGGACTCGCCGGGGGCAAGCTCTATGTCCGCCTGGAGGGAGCCGCAGCCGGAGTCGCCGTATGCGTTGGAGTTCGTCGCTTTGCCGTTCACGACGGCGGCCGGCTCCTTGTAGCTGCCATAGGTGCCGATGAAGGCCGCCCGGTCGGTATCCCAGCCCTTCGCGTCAGATCCGGCGAGCGCCATCCAGACGAGGGAGCCGATGTCGCCGGAGATGGGCATGTCCTTGTCGTTCTTGCCCGCCTGCTTCTTCTTTTCCTGCTTGGTCAGGTTCTCGTGAATCGAAACGCGGAGCATGTTGTCCCTGAAGCTGCCCTGCGTGATGAAAAGCGAGTACTGCAGGTTCACCTGATCCTGCTCCGTGGACCACTGGTTGGTGAACTCGCAGTAGCTGAATGCGGAGAGCTTTCGCGGCTTGCTGCCCGTGTTGGTAAGCTTGAGCCGCCAGTATTCGAAGAGCTGGCCGAGCGGGACGTAGTAGGTCGTCTCGGACTGGATGCCGTCGTACTCGCTCGTGATTTTCGTGTAGGCCGTACCGTGCCGGCACGCGCTCTTGTAGCTGTCCAGCTTCTTGCCGACCGGCTGCCAGGAGGCCGACCAGTAGTCGCCGCTCTCCCGGTCGCGGATGTAGAAGTAGCGGCCCGGCTGGTCCATCGGGATTGCGTTGAATCTCAGGCGCATGAAGCGGCCTTTGGCACCGGACTTGTAGAAGCCGTAGCCTCCCGCGTTGTTCGTGATGACCGCCCCGTATTCGGTGGAACCCAGATAGTTGCTCCATGACTGGGGCGTATCGGGCCTCGTTATGACATATTCCTTGTTTTCGTCGTCAAAGTATCCGTACTGCATGTAAGGTCAAGCTCCTTCGCTTTCGTTGAGTGTTGCGTTTTTCTATTATATAAGACTTTCCGTCGATTAGGCAAGCGTCCGCTAGGCAAGCTCGGAAAGCTCGTCCCAGCGGGCGTAGCAGGACTCAAGTTCCGCCTGGAGCTTCCCGTATTTCTCGCTCGCCTGTGCAACCCTGCCGTAGTCCGTCCCCTGCATTGCTGCCTCAAGCTTCGGCAGTTCGTCCTCAAGCTCCGCAATCCGTGCTTCAAGCTGCTCGAATTCCTTCTGTTCCTTGAAGCTCATCTTGCGCTTCTTGTCGGGGCTGGCGGACGGGACGGGACTGCTGGAAGACTGGCTTGTGGCGCTGGACGTGTTGGCAGCGCCCGTCGCGGCCTTGCCTGCCCCCTGCTTTGCCCTGGTCGCCCGATCGCTTTCCTCTTTCTCGGCTTCAAGCATCTTGCGGTATTGCAAGTACTCGGAGCACTTTCCCACATAGCCGGAGACTGCACCGGAATCTTCCATTATAAAGAGGGTGTCGGCAACCTTGTCCATGAAATAGCGGTCGTGGCTCACGATGAGGAGGCAGCCCTTGAAGCCCATGAGGAAGCTTTCCAGGATGTTCATTGTGAAGATGTCAAAGTCGTTGGTCGGTTCGTCAAGGATAAGGAAGTTCGGGTTGGAAAGCAGCATGCGGACCAGATAGAGCCGCTTGCGTTCGCCCCCGGAAAGCGTACTGACCGGCGAATGCTGGATTTTGCCTTCAAAGCCGAACTGTTCCAGAAAGAGGGCGGCGGACAGCGTCGTGCCGTCGTTCATCTGCATGACCTCCGCCGCCTCCTTGACGTATTCCAGGACGGTCAGCGATGTGTCGGGGAAGGTCGGGTTCTGCTCGTAGTAGGCGATCGAGGTGTTTTGCCCGACGACGACGGAGCCGGAGTCCGGGGCGAGCCTGCCCGCGATGATGTTGAGCAGGGTGGACTTGCCCGTGCCGTTGTCGCCGAACACGCCTATCTTCTCGCCCTTGTTGAACTTGTAGCTGAAATCCTGTATGACGGGGCGGGAATCCTCGCTTTTTGCCCCGGTAGCGTGATTGCCCTTGGGGAAGAGCTTGCTCACCCCGTGCAGCTCCAGCACCTTGCCGCCCAACCTGCGCCCCGCGACCTCAAAGGTGAAGCCCTTCTCGCTCTGGAACTTCTCGCGGTTTATCAGGGCCTCGTCGTGCTGCTTGCGGGCCTTGGGCTTGGTTCCGCGGGCACAGGGGCCGCGCATGAGCCAGTCCCGCTCCACGCGGAGGACGGACTCAATCCGCCGTTCGGTGTTCGCCTCTATCTCCGCCTCGGTCGCCTTCTTTTCCAGATAAGTCGAATAGTTGCCCGTGTACAGCTTGACCCGGTTCCGCGCCAGCTCGTAGATGTTGTTGCACACCGCGTCGAGGAAGTAGCGGTCGTGCGTCACCATCAGGACGGACCGGTCGGTCTTGGCCAGGTAGTCCTGCAGCCAGGCGATTGTCGTCACGTCCAGGTGGTTGGTCGGCTCGTCCAGGAGCAGCAGCTTGGTGTCCTCCACAAGGACCTGCGCAAGCGCGACTTTCTTGATCATGCCGCCGGAAAGCTCGCCCATCCTGCGCGACAGGTCGCCCAGCCCCAGCACGCCGAGGATGCTCTTGACCTGGCTCTCGTAGTTCCAGAGGTCCTGCATGTCCATCTGGGAGCTCGCCTGCTCGAATTCCGCCTGTGCCGATGCGGTCATGCCCTGCTCCAACGCCGAGCAGGCGGCCTCGTAGCGGCGGATTGTGTCCAGCTTGGGGGAGTGCGAGCGGAAGATGTGGGAGGCAATGCTGTCGTCCGCGTTGAATTCGATGGTCTGGGGCAGGAAGGAGACACCCGCCTCCTTGTTGATTGTGATCGTTCCGTCGTCGGCGGGCAGGCGGCCTGCAATCGTGTTGAGCAGGGTGGACTTGCCCGTGCCGTTCCGGCCAATCAGGGCTGCCTTGTCCCCCTCGTTCAGGCCGAATGTCACCCCGGTGAAGAGGGGCTTCTCGCGTCCGATTTTGGCGAGGTCTTTTATGGAAAGAAGGTTCATGCGGGGGATTGTAACATAAAGCGGAGGAAAAAAAAAGGCACTGCAACGCAGTGCCTACAAGGAGGTGTGTTTGAAAAAAACCAAAAACACAGTGGAGATAATCGGGATCGAACCGACGACCTTATGATTGCGAACCACACGCTCTACCAACTGAGCTATATCCCCAAATCGAATATACATACTATATAGAATTCGTGAACTTTAATCAAGTGGGGGGCTGGGAAAAAGAGGCTTCCGGGCTTGTTCCAAATGTCCGTCCGTGTCGCAGTTTCGTTTCGGGCGGTGTCAGCGAGTTCTTCTTGAAACTGCCTCATCCCTGCTGGATTTTTTCCAGTTTGGCAGCGAACTGGATGCTGCGGGCCGTCTCGATGGAATCAAATTTAATCGTATAGCAGGAGGCCGCCAGATTGACGAGCTGGATTGTCCCCTCGCCGAAGACGGGATGGCGGACCCGGTCTCCTGCGGCAAGCAGGGTCCGTATGTTCTTGAGCCGCTCCTCGTCGTAGGAGATGACGGCGCGCGCCTGCTTGGCAAGCTCGTCCGGCAGGGGCCTAGCCAGTTCCAGGTTCTCCAGCCCCGTATCAAAGATGAAGCGGCTGGGGTACTTGAAGAGGTTGTCGTTTGCCCGGCCCTCGCTGTCGCTCAGGAAAAGTCCGTCCTTGGCCCGCGTCATGGCGACGTAGGCGATTCTCCGCTCCTCCTCCATGTCGTCCGGGGTCTGGATTTTCCGGCTGGGGAAGACCCCCTCGTTGAGCCCGCAGATGAAGGTGTAGGGGAACTCCATTCCCTTCGCCGCGTGGATTGTCAGCAGCTTGACCGCGGACTTGCCTTCCTCCCGGTCCAAGTCGGTGAAGAGGGCGATGTGCTGGAGCAGGCTTTCCAGCGTCGTGTCGTCGTCCAGCCCCGCCTCATTGACCGCCCGCTTGAACTCGGCCAGGTTGTCCAGACGGTCCTGGTCGGCCTCAAGGCGCAGGAATGACTCGTAGCCGCTCTTGTCCAGCAGGGCCTGAAAGACATCCCCCAGGGTTGACCTCTTGTGCAGCTGGGGCGTGTTGGCCCCCGGTTCGGCAAGCAGTTCCTTGCAGCTTTCAATCGCCTCGACGTATGCCTTTGCCCCCGTCCCTTTGAAGCGGTCTCCGTCAAGGTTCTCTTTGAGTGCCTGGTATGCGGACATGCCGTGGCTTTCCGCATAGTCCCGGAGAAAGGCCTGTTTGGTCTTGCCGATTTTGCGGGAGGGCGTGTTGATTGTCCTGAAGAAAGATATGTCGTCCGCGCTCGTCAGCATCCGCAGGTAGCAGACCACGTCCTTTATCTCCCGCCTGCCGTAGAACTCCGTTCCCGCGAGGATGCGGTAGGGAATGTCCTTCTTTATGAACGCTTCCTCAAGGCTCCGCGACAGATAGTGCGCCCGGTAGAGCACCGCGCAGTCGGAATAGCGGATTTTGCGTCCGTCCTCGCTGTCCTGGCTGTCCGTGACGAGGCGGGAAATTTCCCCGCATATCCATTCCGCTTCCTCGGCCTCGCTTGCCGCATGGAAGTAGCGGGGCTTTTGGCCGTCGCTCTTGACCGCATGCAGGTCCTTGGGGTAGCGGACGGTGTTCACGCTGATGAGTTGGTTTGCGGCCGCAAGAATCTGGGGCGTGCTGCGGTAGTTCTTGTCCAGCACGATGCTCGTCGTGCCGGGGTACTTCTTGTCAAAGTCCAGTATGAGCCTGACGTGGCTGCCCCGCCAGGAGTAAATCGTCTGGTCGCTGTCGCCCACGATGAAGAGGTTCTTGTGCTTGGCGGAAAGAATTTCGGCGATGCGGAACTGCTTGCCGCTCACGTCCTGGAACTCGTCCACCATGATGTACTGCATCCGCTCCTGCCACTTCTCGCGGATGTCGGGGAAGTGCTCCAGTATATAGAGTGCAAAGTTGATGAGGTCGTTGAAGTCCACGCCGAAGCACTTCTTCTGCTCGTAGAGGAAGCGGAGGAAGATTTCTTGGTTCTGGTTTATCCCCGGCACGGACCACTTGGCCTTGAGCTCCTCGTTGTTCAGCTTGTAGATGTATTCGATGTATGTGTCCGCACTCATCTTCTTGGCCTCAAGCACCTCGTCAATCTTGCGCTGGACGGTCGTCTCCTTGAGGGTCAGCTTCATGTCGGCGAAGACCCGGAGCAGGATTTCCCGCCAGTCCTCCTTGTCAAGGATGATGAAGTCGGCGGGGAAATTGAGCGCGTTGATGTCCTCATGCAAAAGCTGGGTGCAGAAGGCATGGAAGGTGCAGATGAGCCCCAGGTCCATGTCGCCCAGCTGGGAGCGGACGCGGGCTTTCATTTCGTTGGCCGCCCGGTTGGTGAAAGTGACGCAGAGGATGTTCTTGGGCGAGATGCCCAGGTCGCGGACCAGGTAGCAGTAGCGGCTCGTCAGGGCCCGGGTCTTGCCCGAGCCTGCCCCGGCGATGACGCGGACGGGGCCTTCGGTCGTCTTGGCGGCGGTCAGCTGCTCCTCGTTCAGCCGGGAAAGGAAGTCGTCCATCGTCTAGGCTCCTAGATCCTACCGGCTGCAACCTGCTGTTGCCTGGCGGCCGGCAGGAGGCCTTCGGCGAAGGCTATCTGCTTGAGGAAGAAGTCCGTCTCCGCCCGCACCCGCTTGAGGAAGGCCGTGTCGGTGGAGACCCGGTAGCCGTCGGGAAAGTGCAGGTAGAGGTATTCCCTTCCGGCCAGCAGGGCGGACAGCTGTTCGTTCAGGCTTACGGTCTTGTCCCTGTGCTGGCTTTCGTCCCCGTGCATCAGGAGGTCCTTGAGCGTGAGCAGGGCCGTCTTCTCTTCGGCGAGGAAGGAGGCGACCTCCTTTTCCTGGGGGGCGGCTGCCAGGTCCGTTTTGGGGAAAGCCCCTGCGGGACAGGCGGCCTCTTTTTTCCCCTCGGCGGCTTCCTGCCCCATGTCCGTTTCCTTGTCCACCCGGTAGCTTTCCGTTGCCTTGTTGGTTGCTGCTCTGTCCGCCGTTTCCAGAAGCACGGCGTTTTCTGCCCGCGGGAGGCCGAGGTCCAGTCCTGTCCGCCCGATGTCCAGCAGCGTTTTCTGCCCGGTGAAGGTGGACCTGAAGGATTCCGCGTAGCCCGTCATGGACTTGATGCTTATCATCTGGCTCCCGTCTTTGCTCTCCACGGGCAGGGAGGCGGGACCGAACGCCGCCCCGTAGTTCTCCGCAGGGGAAATGCGGCAGGACGTAGAGAGCCTCTGTATGGCGTGGGGAACGCCGCTCGCATGCGTCCGGCCCGCGCTGTAGCTGAAGTCCATGCCTGTGACGAACACGGGAATGCCCTCGTCCTTCCGCAGTCGGAGGGCTATGGAGACGGCTGCAAGGCCGACCGAGCCGAGCGGGGCAGTGTAGTCATGGATGATTCCCCTCACTGCCAACCGATCCAGGTATGAGGCCTCTGCGTACTTGCTCGCAAAGAAGACCGTCCTGTTTGGGAAAGACCGCGGCACCGAGGGGCGGGACGTGATGTCGGCAAAGAGCAGGGGAGGGGAGCCTGCCACAGCAGAGGCCGCCCCGATGTAGGCCTTCTGTATGACCGCCTGGCTTTCCAGGCTGACGACGGCATCGGGCCTGATGCCCCGTGGCAGCAGGGCGGGCAGGGCGGCATCCACTGCGATGACGAAGCAGCCCCTGCCGGGAACCTGCGTTGTGTCTAGGCTCTCCCCCGCCCCGCAGACGAGGATGGGGCAGGAGACGCTGCCTGCAAACTGGTTCAGCTGTGGGGACTGGGACAGGAGAGGGAGGTTCTGGAAGATGTTCTTGGCAAAGAGCCGGCCCATCCGCAATAGCGTTACTTGGTTCTTCCAAAAGGAGGCGATGATTTCCTGCGCCGCTGCCGCGACCTGTCCGTAAAAGTCAGGGGCAAACACCGTTCCCGCGCTGAAGTCCAGCCGGAGGACGCGCCGGTATCTGCCCGTGCTGGCAAGCGCCCGTAGACGCGCGTCCAAGGCGGCAAGCTCGTGGGCGGAAAAGAGTTCCGTCCGCCCTTCCGTGTCCACGGCCGCCAGCCGCTCCTTTGCAACGGCGTACAGCTTTTCGTCTGCCTCTACGGCTACTACGGCCGCCTTCGCATCTGGAATGTCCGCATCGAGCGTCGCGGTGCTCTCCCCCGTGTCCACTGCGGAATCCCCCCTCCTGTCTGCCGCCGCAAACAGTTCGGAAAGGCCATAGCACAGGCAGGGGGAAAATACCAAGATGAGGCTTGCCGGGTCAACCGGCGTATTCTTTTGTATCAGGGAAAGAACCGCCCGCTCCGGGTCGTATTTGGAATAGAGGGGGCGGTTTTTGTATATCAGTGTTTGCCGGGCCGTTTCCTGTCCCCTGCGGGGGCAGTCGACAAGGAACGGCCCTTCTTCATCGTGTAAATCCAATTACAGCCGGTCGATGTGCGTTATTTGGAATTCCTTCCGTATTCCGTGAAGTTTTCGAAATATGCGTTCCAGACGTTGTTCTGGACTTTTGAGGACGTCATCAACGTCTGCTCCGCGCAGCTGTAGTTGATGTTCTCCATCTTGTTTGCAAAATCCTTCGCATCGCTGGTGGAACTGTCCTGCGTTATGCCCGTGCAGTGGAACACTATGACGTTGGAACTGAGGACGGCGGGAACGGAAGTCTCTCCGTTTTTCAGGGAGAAAATCTTCTGCAGCACGTCTTCGTTGGTGTTCAAGTTTGCAAGCTCCTTGTTTTCGGAAGGAACGCTGTCAAACAGGGAGATCGAACCGTAGTTCAGGGGAAAGGGCTCGGTTTCCTTGACCTCTACGTTGAAGTTTTCAGCCGCATCCTCGAATGAGGCCATGGAGGCCTGGGTGGTGAAGTCCTTGGCTATGTCGATATAGTAGTCTTCAATGTAGCCGTGCTCGTTCGTCTT
The DNA here is from genome assembly GCA_024690865.1 of Treponema sp. Taxonomy (GTDB): domain Bacteria; phylum Spirochaetota; class Spirochaetia; order Treponematales; family Treponemataceae; genus Treponema_D. The sequence continues at coordinate 25,320 of JAILON010000130.1, forward strand.
GATGTAGCCGATGACGACATCGACGGTCTCGTCGTCGGAGAAGTTTGCGGCGGCATCCATCCCGTCCTTGCGGAAGATGGTGAACCCGCGGGAGGTCGGAATGACGTCGGACATGGCCCCGCTGTCCAATCCCAAGACCTTCTCCAGGTTGGCGGGATCGGGAATGCTTATTTCCATCTGGTAGCGGTAGGCACGGGACACCTTGCCGTCGTCATCCGTGTAGTATTTTTCGGACTTTTCGCTTACTGCGTCCTCGAAGGTAATCTCATTGGACTTGAGCTGCTTGAGCAGGGCCTTCGCGTCGGACTCGCTTTCCATGCTGACGGCCGACAGGTCGTACTTTATGAACTTTTCCTTGTTGTTGTCGCGGTTGGCCCATTTGACGGCCTCTTTTCCGGGGAAGTCCTCGGTGTTGAAGGCGACGTACTTGAAGCTTTTCTTTTCCTTCCCCATGTCGGAGAAGAAGGAAGCTTCCTTTGAGCTGGCCTTTACGCCGTACAGGGGGCTGTCCTGCATGGAAAGGGAGCTGGAACCCAGGAGGTCGTCACGGTAGCGGTTGTACTGCAGGGACTTCGTCACGCTCTCGCGCAGGGACTTCTTGGTCGCCTTGTCGGCCGTATTGTACAGCTTGGGCGAATAGTTCCCGCTTTCGTCCAGGAAGTAGTTGACCAGCATGCGGTTGACTGCTTCGTCGGGGACGCTGTATCCCGCCTTGGTAACTTCGTCTATATAGGCCAGGTTTTTTACCGTTTCCGAGAAGGCCTCCGTGAACAGGTAGTAGGAGGACGTGGAATCCACGTTTATGCCATAGGCCTTGTAGCGTTCGGCGAGGTTTTCCGTGACGTTCGTGAACAGGGAACCCCTCTCGTAGGTGATTTTCTTTCCATTATAACTGCCGAATACCGGCACGTCCTGCTTGCCGAAAAGCGCGCTGATGACCTCATATCCTCCGAAGGGGATGAACACGATGGCTGAAATCACCAGTATGATGACGGCCCCTATTTTTGTATGGTCTTTTGCGGTTTTGACTTTTTCTGTTTTGACGTTTGTTTCCTGAGCCATAAGATGCTATGTCCTTGTGTAAATGATGTGGGGCAATTTTATCACTGTAGCCCACGGCTGTCAACGGCCTGTGCGGGGCGGCCGTGGGCCCAGCGGAGCGTCAAGGTGGGCCAGCAAAAGGATGGAAGCCCAGCCCGGCATCTTGCCAATTCCCCGCACAGGACATATACTATCGGTATGGGTGGCAAGGACATAGCCGAGAAGGCACTGGAGGAGTACGACGATGTCTTCAGCGACATCGTGAACGTCCTGCTTTTCGGCGGGGAGCAGCTGGTCAAGGAGGACGAACTTACGGAGGCCGCACCGCTGTCCGTGTACAAGGACGACGGCGGCAGGCTCCGCGAGCAGGAGCGGGACATCTCCAAGTTCTGGAAGGACGGCAGGATACGGATATGCCTGTACGGTTTGGAAAATCAGACCGACATAGACGTGGACATGCCGCTCAGGGTTATAAGCTACGGGCCAACGGCCGTGGGGCCGGCTACCGGTCGCAGCTGCTCGCGGACAGCGACAACAGGGACGACAAGAGGCACAAGCTGCGCTATCCCGTGGTGACGCTCGTGCTGTACTTCGGGGAGGATCATTGGAACAGGCACAGGAGCCTTTTGGATTGCCTGAAAGTGCCGGAGGAGCTCAAGCCCTACGTCAGCGACTACAAGATCAACGTCTTCGAGATAGCGTGGCTGGAGCCTGAGACCGTGGCCAAGTTCAAAAGCGACTTCAGGATAGTGGCGGACTACTTCGTGCGGATGAGGCGGGACAAGACTTATGAGCCGTCGAGGGAGACGATACGGCACGTGCACGAGGTCCTGCAGCTGATGGCGGAGCTGACGAAGGACAGAAGGTTTGCGGAGATACAGTTGCCGCCGGGCTCGGCGGAAGGAGGGACGAATATGTGCGAAGTTATTGACCGATATCTGAACAAAGGACGCGCCGAAGGCAGGGAGGAAGGCCTTGCCGAAGGCAGAGAGAAAGGTCTCATAGACGGCATCGTAACCAGCTTGAAGAACCTCATCGCCAATACGGGAATGTCCCCGGCCCAGGCGATGGCCGCACTGGGCATAATGGAGTCCGAGCGCGACAAGTACGCCTCCCTGCTGACGTCATAGGCGGGCGGTACAGGCCACGCCCATCCGCTAACCTGCAGGACGGGCCCGTCCAAGGAACATGCGGGTTTTCGGCACGACCGTGACCACGACGCTGCGCACCTGCTGGCGTCGTGTGCGTCACGACCGTGACAGTTTTGCGTCACGACCGTGACAGTTTTGTGTCACGCCCGTGATAGTTTTGCGGCACGTCCGTGATAGTTTTGCGTCACGTCCGTGACAGTTTTGCGTCATGTCCGTGACAGTTTTGCGTCACGTCCGTGACCACGACGCTGCGCACCTGCTGGCGTCGTGTGCGTCACGACCGGTCCGACAGGACCAGCGCACTGCGGGCAGGGCCCGGGCTATTGCCGCCCGCCTAGTTCAGCCTCGTATACCACTTTTTCGTCCACGTGCCGTTGCTGCGGTGAGGCACGAACGGGGTGTCGAGCACACCGTCACCGTCGAGATCTCCAATGTTTGTACAATACCCGCCTATCCAATCAGCAGAATCACTATGATTGCAGAGCATGATATCCCACACTTCAGTTCCGTTACTGGCATCGACAGAACTTCCGTCATCATTGCCACTGAATCCGCCAGCATTCCAATAGTCTTTTTCTGCCCAGAAGCTCGGGAAAACTAAGTGAACTTCGCTTACACCATACCTCAATGCGTCAGCAGCTATCCGCACCCCGTTCTTGTCTTCATAATATGTATCTCGGACTCCGGAACCGTCCGCGTTTATAGTCAGCTCCCAACATTCATACTGTCCGCCGTCATAGGTCCTTTGCGCCATCGGTGTGACCTCATACTTCCAGTGCGTGCCCAGCATGCGGTCATGCACAGCCCACGCTTCGGCATCCATATCGTTCACCGGACAGTCGCTCACTGAGCTTCCGCTGCCGCCAGAGCTTGAGCCTGAGCCGCCGCTCGCCTCACTGCCGCTGTCGCCGCCGTTCTTGTAAAAGTCCTCCTTCCAGTAGTCGCAGGAGCCCAGCAGGGCCGCGCATGACAGGAAGACAAGAACCACAGACAAAATCTTGGTTTTCTTCATAAAACCGCTCCTTTTAGATGATTTGTATATAAAAAGCCCCCGTGGACGCAGAAAACCGCGCCCTCCGGGAGCAATTTATGAGGATGATGGGAATGTGTTTTGCAGGGATTAGCTACATGGGCATAAGAGGGGCCAACAGGCCACAGGCCACAGGCCACAGGCCACAGGCCACAGGCCACAGGCCACAGGCCACAGGCCACAGGCCACAGGCCATTATGTGAGAAAGCTTTTTCGTGTCAAGTACTTTTGACCGTTTTTTCAAATTTTCTTTCACCTTTCCTGCTGTCCGCAACTCTTGGTATCGCCCCGTATTTTACACTATGATTCAAAACGAAACTAGAGTACAACGCACGGAATTTTAGTGCGTTGGCAGGAAATTTTCGAATTTTTGCCACTTTTTTGCCCGCCGGAGGCCCGGAATGGGCTTGCCAACCGCCCCGATGTCACACCTGGCGGAGTGCTCCAGTGGCCCTCCCTAGGCGGGGGGCTGTCAACGCCGTGTTCACTTTCGCCTCTATGCGTAGGCAAGGCGTCCTTTAGGAACAGGTATCTCCCTTCCCTCAAGTTCCGCCGTCTCCAACCATTCGGCTATAACGGTCTCCACGTTGCTCAGAACGGAGGCTCGGGTTTCGCCATCTGCCATGCAACCGGGAAGCTCCGGCACCTCGGCTATAAAGCGACCGTCCTCATCGCTCCAGTAGATGATTACCTCATATTTGCTCATAGCTCACCCCCAAGCTTATATTTCACAATTAAACTTCGCACCTGCCTGACTTGATACGGCTTCGCCTTGTCTCCATCAGGCTGCAGGTTTATAATCTCCACAACATCAGGACGAGTGAATATATGATGATCTCCCTTGATACGGACAGAAAAGCCTAATCCAACAAGCAGGTTGTACAAATCTGTAAAACCGATGTTTCTGTCCTGCATTCCACTCAGTACTGCCGCCGTTATTTTCTTGTCCTGCCCCATACATGTTCATTCTAGCACGAATTCCAAGGGATTTCCAGTGACTGTACTTTAGTGCGTTGGCAGGAAACTTTCGGTTTTTTGCAACATTTTTGCCCGGCGGGGCACGGAATGAGTTTGTCGCTGTTCCGATGTCGCGCCCGGCGGGGTGCCTTTGCGTGCCTCCCCCGCGGTATCCGCTGGCGGGGTTTTGTAGAAAAAAAAAGCGGGACGGTGTATGATTGCATCATGGTGAAACGAACTGGATACGCCGACCTGCCTCTGCACGTGGGGACCGTCCCCCGCTGGCTTGCCGACCGCATGATGCAGCTGGGGACCCAGATTGTGGAGGCCCTGCTCATTGAGTACGGCAAGGGAGAGGTTCTGCGCCGCCTGAGCGACCCCCTCTGGTTCCAGAGCCTGGGGGCCGTCTTGGGCATGGACTGGCATTCCAGCGGCATTACGACCAGCGTCATGTATGCCCTGAAGCGGGGGATAAACCCGCGGGCCAGGGAATTCGGCCTCTGCGTCTGTGGCGGGCGCGGCAAGTATTCCAGGAAGACCCCGGAGGAGCTTTTGTACCTGGGGGACGCGACCGGCTTGGACGGCGATGCCTTGGTCCGTACCAGCAGGCTGTGCGCGAAGGTTGACGGGAACGCCGTTCAGGACGGCTTCCAGCTGTACCAGCACAACTTCATCCTTTCCGACGAGGGGGACTGGGCGGTGGTCCAGCAGGGGATGAACGCCCGGACAAAGACGGCCCGCCGCTACCACTGGTGCTCTGCCGGGCTTAAGTCCTTTGTGGAGGAACCCCATACCGGCGTGACCGGTGAAAACCGGGGCCTCCTGCTCAACCTGACGGACCGGGATGCCGGGAAGACGAGGAATTCCATCCTCTCCATGGCCAGCGAGCAGCCGGACCGGATTTTAAAGGAAGTTTCCCTTGCCGTAAAATCCGGGGAAGGGCAGCTGGAGCTCTTTTCCGGCTCGGCCCCCCTGCCGGATTCCTCACCTGTGGAGCGTGCCGCTGCCAGCCGGGACGGCGTAGCCAGTTGGAACGGTGGGCAGGAGGACATAACTATAATAGAAGAAAATTCCCGCAACCTCGTCATGCCTGCCCGCCACCACTTGCGTGCGGAGGATGTGGACTTGAAGCGGCTGGGGGCCGTCCTTGCCGCCTCCTACGAGGCCCAGAACAAGGACTTCGAGGACCTGCTCCTTACTCCGGGCCTGGGCCCACGGACCCTCCAGTCCCTCGCCCTGGTCAGCGAGGTCATCTATGGAACCCCCTCCCGCTTCCGTGACCCTGCCAGGTTCAGCTTTGCGCATGGGGGAAAGGACGGGCATCCCTTCCCGGTTCCCACGCGGATCTACGACGAGTCCATCCGCATTCTGGGAGACGCGGTGGAAAAATCCAGGATGGGCTACAAAGACAAGAGCGACTGCCTGCACCGCCTGCACCGGACGGCGCTGGAGATAGAGGAAAACTGTTCCCCCGAGGCGGACTTTGACAAGACGATAGAACGGGAGAAGGCCCATTCCCGTGAATGGGGCGGCAGGACGGTCGGAGGCGGGGCTTGATTGTATGCAGCGGGCTGCTTTCTCAAAGTTCTTACTTATGCCCATGAAAAAACCGATAAAGTAGACGGGGATTCTTATGGCAGAAGAGCAGAATATGATAACGCAGGGTGAGCTGGACCGCATACTGACGGTATTCAGCAACGTCCACAAGGACAATGACGAGAACGAGAAGCTTGTGCCTCCTGCGAACGTGTCTTTGTCGCAGGTTGAAGTTGACACGGTGCTCTCAAAGGGCATCGTGAGGGGCCTTGCGGCGAAGGCCGAATTGAGCATGGAGGAGGCCGCCCGAATTCGGGCCCGGAAGATTGCGGCCCGGAAGGCCCATTCCGCCCAGATTCTTGCCCAAGTCAATGCCGATTCCCCCAGGCGCGTCCTGGTTTCTTACGGCAGCTGCCTGAAGAAGAATCTCGAACTGGAGCATATGAAGGAAGGCGACAGCATCCTGCTGGACCGCAAGATTTCCGAAGAGGTGAAGGTATTCGTTGACGGGAAGCTCTTTGCGAAAGGCCTTTTGACCGAAAGGGACGGCATGGCTGCCGTAAAGCTGATCAAGCTTGCCTCCAAGGAGAACAAATGAGCTTTTCCCGGGGCAGGTCTTTTGCCGCTCTGCTGGTTATGCTTGCGCTTGCGCTTCCGGGGAGCCTGCATGCCGGGACCGGCATAGGGGTTGAAGGTGGCGCGGCCTTGCCCATTTGGAACGGCGAGGGCGTTCCCATCATGCTGGGCCTCACGGTAAAGACCGACAAGCTTCCGCTCATCATGGGGGGGAGGATGCAGCTGAACGGGGGACAGGTTTCCTCCGGCGGTGCCTTTGTAGACCTCTGGCTGGACGACATTCAGATTGGCTACTCCATATTCAACTTCTATTACGGACCGGGCGTTGCCCTCCTGTACAACAACGAGATTAAGAAGGACGGAGATATCAAGCAGTCCAAGGGGCTCTTCGTGGGGCCCAGGTTCTTTGCCGGAATAAGCACCATGCTTTCAAGCTTTGCGGAGATGTATATGCAGACGACCCTAGAGCCGGGAATCGTCTTTGACGAGGCGGACGGCTTCATCTTCCGCGTAAATTTCCCCGTCTCGCTCGGCCTGCGCTTCTGGTTCTAGGGGAGGGCAGGTTTCCCCGGCTTGTTTCCGGTTTCGCCGTTTCAATCTTCGCCCCGTCGCCGTCATTTCTGTCTTCACCGTTCCCGCTGTCACCGTTTCAATCTACGCTCCGCCGTCGCCGTTCCCAGATTTGCCTTGTTTTTCGATTGCCAGTCTCAGGCTAATCTGCTATAGTTTTACCCATGTCTTCACTGAGAAATCTCCTTGCGGGGCTTGAGGGCAAGTACAAGCTCTACTCCCTGCTCACGCCCGTGACAATGATAGGCGAGGTGGTCATGGAGGTGATCATCCCCCTCCTGATGGCCAAGATTATAGACGTCGGTATTGCGGAAGGAAACCTGCCCTACGTGCTCCGGACCGGGGCCATGATGGTCGCGATGGCCTTGGTTTCCCTCTGCTTCGGCAGCCTGGGGGCCAGGTTCGGGGCCGTTGCCTCGCTGGGATTCGCCAGGAATTTGAGGCGCCAGCTGTTCCGGAAGGTGCAGGAATTTTCGTTCGGGAACGTGGACCACTTTTCCACGTCCTCGCTGGTGACCCGCCTTACGACCGACGTTACGAACGTGCAGAACACCTACCAGATGCTCATCCGCATCTGCTTCCGTGCGCCGATTATGCTGGTTTCCGGTACGGTGATGGCCTGTACCATAAACCTGCGCCTGTCCACGGTCTTTTTCATCGCCATTCCCCTGCTTTCGCTGGTGCTCGGAATCATCATCAGGGTTTGCTACCCGCGCTTCCGTGCGATGCTTGCCCAGTACGACGACCTGAACGCCAAGGTTCAGGAGAACTTGATTGCGATCCGTGTCGTGAAAAGCTTTGTCAGGACGGACTACGAGTGCAAGAAGTTCAACGATTCCGCGGCCGCGCTCAGGGACCTGCAGGTGAAGGCCGAAAAGGTCGTCATACTGAACGGCCCCGTGATGCAGCTGGTCGTCTATGCCTGCATTGTCGCGGCACTCTTCTTCGGCGGCCGGATGATTGTCTTTGGCGACATGCGCACCGGCCAGCTGGTCAGCTTTATCACCTACATCACGCAGATCCTTATGTCGCTGATGATCCTTTCGATGATTTTCGTCATGCTCGTCCTGTCGCGGGCCAGCATAAACAG
>JAILON010000041.1 GCA_024690865.1 Treponema sp.
CCTCGATGGAGGGGCAGTAGCGTGGACCTACTCCGTGTATTTTCCCTGAGTACAGGGGGGAACGTCCTATGTTCTCCCTGATGATTCTGTGGGTTTCATCGTTTGTATATACCGTATAGCAGGGGACCTGCCGCCTGTCAACGCTTTCATCGTCAAAGCTGAAGGGAATTATCTTTTCGTCCCCGTTCTGCAGTTCCAAATGGGAAAAGTCCACCGTGTGCCTGAGTATCCGTGGTGGGGTTCCCGTCTTGAGCCGCCCTGTCGTGAATCCCAACCGATTCAGGCTTTCCGTAAGTCCAAAAGCCCCCGGTTCGCCCAGGCGGCCGCAGGGGGCGTCATAGTCCCCGATGAAAATCCTGCCTCCAAGGAAAGTTCCCGTCGTGAGCACCACCGAACGGACGGAAATGACACGTCCCCGTTCAGTCACGATGCCGATGACTTTCCTCCGTGTGCCGCAATCTACGGTAAGGATGTCAATGGCCGTATCCATGAGGGTGGAAAGGTTTTCTTGTGTTTCAAGGGTGTGCCGTGCGAGCGCGGAATACTCCAACTTGTCCGCCTGGCTCCTCGGGGCCTGTACGGCGGGACCGCGGCTGCGGTTTAGGAGGCGGAACTGGATCATCGTCCTGTCGATGAGCTTTCCCATCTGTCCCCCCAGTGCATCGATCTCGCGGACGATGTTCCCTTTTGCAATTCCTCCAATCGAAGGATTGCAGCTCATCCGGCCTATTGAATCCACCGTCTGTGTAACCAAGAGGGTCTTGAGCCCCATCCTCGCCGCTGCAAGGCATGCCTCTATGCCCGCATGCCCTCCGCCTATGACGGCGACGTCAAATGAATCGTAGAAGGACATGTCGGCTACTCGAAGAACATGTAGTCGTCAAAGTAGACGCTGCTTATCTGTCCCATGACCATCTGCTCGTTTATCTTCTCGCGGATGCCTTCCTTTACGCGCTGTTCTCCCATGGCCATGAGCTCTTCCTTTGTATATGACGAGAAATATCCTATGATGATGGACTTCTCCTGCTTTTCCTTCTGCGCCAGCTCCTCGTACAGCTGGATGTCGCTGGAAGGATAGGAAAACCAGGGGGAGACTACGAGCAGGGTCCCTGCGTCGTTTCCTGTTCCTTTGGTGACTGTCCGTATCTGCCCCAGCTCCGTATATGCGCTGACGGACTGCTTGGTCTTGAGGCTGGAGTTGACAACCTGCTTGGGCGTGGGGTCACTCTTGCGGTATTTCACGGAAAGCTCCCCGCCATTTTTGGCAAGGGCAATCGCCGTTCCCCCGACGAAGGTTATGAGCATCGCAATCAGGATGAGGAGGAGCAGCCTGTTCAGGCTCCTGTAGGAACCGTCGTCTTCTGGCCTGCTTCTCCGTTCGTCCTGTTCCCTGTAGTAGTATTTGCCGTTGTCGTGCTTGAATTTTACCCGCGCCATAGTTTACTCCTCCTTGTGCATGTATTTTAAAAGAAGTGATTTTGTCCTTGTAGAGGCCTTCCCGTCTTCATCGACTGTTCCGGGAATCCTTGCCTCTAGCTCCACGAAGCCGTCCTGCCAGTCCTCCCGCAGAATTTTTCCGTTCTTCCGTACCAGCTCCACCAGCTGGCAGTCTTCCATGGGAATCCTGTAGAGCCCTATTTCTCCAAACAGGCTTTCCGTTACGGCGGCAAGCAGCTGCTCAAAACCTTCTCCCGTCTTCGCACTCAGTTTGATTGCGGAAGGAAAGGCTGCTTCCAGATGGGCCGTACGCAGTTGGTTTCCTTTTATTTTATCGGTTTTGTTGAGCAGTACGATTCGCTTTATTTTGTCCGCCCCTATTTCTTTAAGAACCTTGAGGACCTGCTCGTACTGTCGTATGCAGTCCGGGTCGCTTGAGTCCACCGTTACGAGCAGCAGGTCTGCAAAGGCCGCCTCCTCCAGGGTTGACTTGAATGCGTCTATCAGGGTATGGGGGAGCTTTGATATAAAGCCTACCGTGTCCGTCAGCAATACGGAGCAGCCTTCGGACAAAGTCAGTTTGCGGGTCGTCGGATCGAGCGTTGCAAAAAGCTTGTCTTCGACGAATGCGTCCGCCCCCGTGAGCGCGTTGAGCAGGCTGGATTTGCCTGCGTTCGTGTAGCCGACCAAAGCGCAGGATGGGGTTGACGTCCTTTCCCGCTGCCTCCTCTGGGTGGCTCGGCTTGCTTCAACCTCTTCCAACTCCTTCTTTATCTGGACGATCCTGTCTTCCACCTGCCTCCTGTCCAGCTCCAGCTGTGTTTCCCCCTGGCCCCTGTTGCCGAAGCTGCCGCCCCTTTGGCGGGAGAGGTTTCCATAGCTGTGGCTGAGGCGGGGCAGGGAGTAGATGAGCTGTGCAAGCTGCACCTGCAGGGTCGCTTCTTTTGTCCTGGCCCTCTGGGCGAATATGCGGATTATCACTTCGTTCCGATCGAATACGGGAATTCCCGTCAACTTTTCCCAGTTCCGCTGTTTGGTTGGGTCCAGCTCCCAGTCGAATATGATGCAGTCGGCCCCCTGTTCCTTGGCCCTGTCTGCGATTTCCTGGGCCTTGCCGCTGCCTATTCCGTAGGCGGGGGTTGGTTCAATCCGCGTGAGGCATATCGTCCCTGCAAGATCCATGCCGAGCGTGGAGACGAGCCCCTCGAGCTCCTTCGTCTGTGAGGCGGGAGCTTCCTCCGTTCTACTGTTCTTGGGAACGGGCACACCTACCAGCAGCGCCCTCGCTTTTTTCTCTTCTTCCTCTTTGACTTCTACCATAGGTTTGTAGTATAATATCCGAAAACGGCTAAAAAGCCAATGGCATTATATGGATATGGAAAAACTGACCCAAGAAAATCCTTCTCAAGGCGGCCTTCTTGCAAAAGCCCTTTCGCTGGGGCATGATGGGCAGTCAGTTGCACCGTTTCCCCGCGCCATCATCGAGAAGGACGGCATCTTTTCCATACAGGAGAGCCTTGAGACGGGCGGGGTTGAATTGGACCCCGGCCTCAAGGCCTTGGTAGACTCCGTCTTGGAGTCCGGACAGGCCCGTAAATAGTCGGGGCAGTTCCACGAAGTCCTTTCGGCTTTGTCGCAAGGGACGTTTGAAACTGGTCCACATTCGGTTCCGCAAAACAGTGCCGGATCCTAGACAGTCATAACCTGCCGTATGTCGGCGTGTCCCGTGCTTTCACCGTCTTCATCCTTATCTGTCCTGAAGGGGAGGAGGGGCATTCCGTTTTTCCCAAATACGGTGACTGGTCCGTAGTTGTACCAGGCGTACCGGGCCGACACCGCCTGGGTGACCTTGTCGCTCGTCAGCACCAGCCTGTCCGTGTGGCCTTCCACTTCCTCCACCTTGGCCGGGTGGTAGACGCCGTCCGGCCCTGCTATTTCAAATCCGCTGAAGTCCTCGGGGACTTGATTCCCCACCAGGTTTTCCAGCTGTATGTAATGGAAAAGCTCATCCTCGTCCTTCTTGAAGAAAAATCCTTCTACGGCGTTGTTGAATGTCAAAAACATCTTGTCGTCTTCGGCCAAGCTGTTTTTGAGTGAAGGACTTACGGCTTCCTCCTTGCGTATCTGCCGGTATACCAGGTCCAGTGCCGAAACTTCCATGCGTTCGCCCAGTATTTTCTTTGCCTTGGGATGTATGTCGTTGTACTGGCCTTGGTCCAACGCGCTGGCAAGCGTCGTGTTCCTGACGGTGCTGGCAACCTTCTCCTGTGCTTCCCGTATGAGGCACCAGTTTTTGAAGTCCCTGTCGCCCTCATAGCGGTGCATGGGCAGCTGGACAAAGACAAATGGCAGGGTATCGTCAGCCCAGAGCCTCCTCCAGCAGTCGATCAGCTTGGAAAAGAGCCGGTAATAGAGCTGGGGCTTGTTGTCGTCGCTTTCCCCCTGGTAGAAGATGACCCCCCGTATGGTGTAGGGGGCTGTGCGGGCGACCATGGACTGGAACAGGCCCGTCGGCCTGTTGGGATTCTTGCAGCACATGGGGCCGGGCCAGGGGTTCTTGCCTATCTTTTTTTCTGCCTTTTCCCAGATTATACCCGCATCTTCTTTCTGTAGTTCTGCATACTTCTTGTCCCATACGGCCTGAGCCTTTTCGTACTTGTCGAATTCCTTTATCTGCTGTTCCTCGCTCTTTTTCCCGACGGCTTCTTCGTATTCAGCAAGATAGGAACTGAGGCCCGTGTCCTCGCTGAGCGCTTCCCGTGACAGCCAGCAGGATGCCGATGTGCCTCCCTTGTTGCAGCCGATTATTCCGACCGTCACCCCAAGGTCGCGGGCAAGTTTCTTTGCAAAAAAGTATCCGACCGCCGACCATTCGTGGGCCTCCTCGCTGCCCCAGACCTGCCATGAGTTGTAGCGTTCTTCCTCGTAGAACTTTTTATCCATCCAGGAGTTTTTTTTCGTATAGAAGAAGCGGACGTTGGGGCTGGTTTCGTTTTCAAGCTCTATGGGACCTTCTTTGCTGTTGCCGAGTTCGAATTCCATATTGGACTGGCCGCCAGCCAGCCAGACTTCCCCTATGGCGATGTTGTAGAAAACCCGTTTGCTTTCCCTGCAGGAGACGACCAGGGTTGCGCCCGTCATGGCCTGCTGCTCTTCCAGATAGAGCCGCCATTTTCCGTTCCGGGCGATGGTCTTGTTCTTCGCTGTTATGACACCGTCCTTGTTTTTGAGTACGGCCTGCACTTCAAGCCCGTCGCTGCCTTCTCCGAATACAGTAATTATCTTTCCACGCTGCAGTACGCAGTCGTTTGAAAAAAGGGGTGATACGCTGAACATAGAAAAAGGATAGCACAGAACATGCGTATTTACAAGAATGTGTTGCCGTCTTCTACAGCTTGCAGCCGGCTGTGGCTTCTGCCGTCTGGCGGTGCAGCGCTGCCGTGTTTCGAACGCCTGTTGCGGAAGAATCCGCGGGGAAAGCCCGGGCCTCTGTCGCCTCATTGAAAATACTTTCCGTTTCCGCTAGAATGAAGCAACTACATTATGAATAGGAGTACAATATGCCTAGGACACATTATATCGCTGGCAACTGGAAGATGAACTTGGACAAGGCCGGTTCGGTGAAACTTGCCCAGGACCTCGTCGCCGCTCTCAAGGGAAAGAGCAACAAATATATGGTGGGCGTTCCTTTCGTCTATCTTGATGCGGTTGCTCAGGTACTCAAGGGCAGCAACATCCTGCTCGGCTCCCAGGACATGGCGGCTACCGGAAACGGTGCGCACACTGGAGAGGTTTCCGCGGAGATGCTCAAGGACATTGGCGTTCAGGTCGTCATCCTCGGCCACAGCGAGAGGCGGCATGAGATTGGCGAGAGCGACGAGCTCATCAACAAGAAGGTCCGCCGCGCTTTGGAGCAGGGGCTTGAAGTCGTCCTCTGCATCGGCGAACTGCTTGAGGACCGCGAGGCCGGAAACGCCGAGCAGGTCTGCGCCTTCCAGCTTTCCGCCGACCTTGCCGGTGTCAGCGAGGAGCAGATGAAGAAGGTGACGATTGCCTACGAGCCCGTTTGGGCCATCGGTACGGGCAAGACCGCTACCCCTGCTGACGCGGAGGCAATCCACAAGTTCGTGCGCGGCTACATCGCCAAGCTGTACAACCAGAAGGTCGCCGACGAGACGATCATCCAGTACGGCGGATCGATGAAGGCTTCCAACGCAAAGGAGCTGCTTGACCAGCCCGACATCGACGGTGGACTCATCGGAGGCGCGTCCCTCAAGGCCGATACCTTCGAGCCCATCTGCGTCCTGTAATTCCAGTCTTTTTTATCGCGGGGGGGGACTTCCCCCGCTTCCTGCTTTTAAAATCCGTAAAGTGCAATTGAGCTTGTTTCAAAAGTAGGCTTGCGATGAAGGCTCGTGGACTTCTTGAAACTGTCGCAATCATGTGTGTGCCCTAATTTGCCGGTGCTTCATGACAAATCCATGGAAAGCAGTTATGATAGATGAATCTTCCATAAAAAAACGTATGGAGCGGGGGCCCAACGGGCGTAGGCCCCATAGCGAGCGTTTGATTGCCTCATGGAACTGTGGGTCTGTCCGCATTTGCTGAATATGCGTATGATATAAATGCAATCTCGGCGAGCGTATGGGGACACCCAGCGGGAACCGCCAGCGTAGCGTCAAGGCTATACGTTTTTATACTGTGTACATTCGGGAAAAACTGCTTTCATGACGAAATCAACATTGACACAACCGACAAATCAACATTGACACAACCGACAAATCAACGTTGACACAACTGACAAATAAACGTTGACGTGACCGACAAATCAACGTTGACACGACCGACAAATCAACGTTGACACGACCGACAAATCAACGTTGACACGACCGGCAAATCAACGTTGATACAACCGGCAAATCAACGTTGACTCGACAGCGAAATCAACTGTGCTTTCAAGAAGTTGTGGCGGCGATTTTTATAAAAAAATTAGTGATATTTATGTTTTTTCTCTTTTTTCGTATGCATTATTTGTTGACGGTAATCTAAATAACGTTTATAATGATTTTTACATATATATATGGAGGACATAATGGCCAAGACCAAGTATGTTTATTTTTTTGGTGATGGTGATGCAGAAGGCGATGAGTCAATGCGCCCGTTGCTCGGCGGAAAAGGTGCCAACCTTGCACAGATGGCAAAGAAACCTTTGAGCTTGCCGGTTCCATCAGGATTCACAATTTCTATCGACGTTTGTCAGGAGTATTACAAGCTCGGAAAGAAATATCCTGCTGGACTTGACACTGAGGTTGCGAAGTACCTCAGCAAGCTTGAAAAATCAATGGGCAAGAAGCTGGGAGATGAGAAGGATCCCCTCCTTGTTTCCGTTCGTTCTGGTGCCGCGGAGTCAATGCCCGGCATGATGGATACCATCCTTAACCTTGGTCTTAACGACAAATCAGTCCTTGGACTTGCGAAGAAGACGAACAATCCCCGTTTCGCGTGGGATGCGTACCGCCGCTTCATCCAGATGTTCGGCAACGTCGCGATGGGTGTCGAGCATGACAAGTTTGAGGAAATCATTTCAGAAGTAAAGGCGAAGGCCCATGTGAAGGAAGACACGGAGCTTTCTACCGAGGACCTCCAGGAAATCGTTTCCAAGTACAAGGCGATGTACAAGAGGGAGAAGGGAGAGGACTTCCCCCAGGATCCCCAGAAGCAGATGTGGGCGGCTATCGGAGCTGTTTTCGGCTCTTGGATGAACCCCCGCGCAATTACCTATCGCAAGCTCAACAACATCGACGAGCGCGTCATCAAGGGAACCGCCGTTACCGTCATGGCGATGGTCTTCGGAAATATGGGCGACACCTCTGGAACCGGAGTTGCGTTCAGCCGCGACCCGTCCACCGGTGAGAACCACTTCATGGCAGAGTATCTCATCAA
Source organism: Treponema sp. (assembly GCA_024690865.1). Lineage (GTDB taxonomy): Bacteria > Spirochaetota > Spirochaetia > Treponematales > Treponemataceae > Treponema_D. The sequence continues at coordinate 7,381 of JAILON010000041.1, forward strand.
CGCGCAGGGTGAGGACGTCGTTGCCGGTATCCGCACCCCGATGGACATTTCCGCCCTCGAGGAGCAGCAGCCGCACATCTTCAAGGAAATTACCAAGATCCGCGACCGCCTTGAGAAGCACTACCACGACATGCAGGACATGGAGTTCACCGTTCAGGAAGGCAAGCTCTACATGCTCCAGTGCCGCAATGGAAAGCGCACCGGTCCTGCCGCAGTCAAGATGGCTGTCGACATGGTCGGCGAGAAGCTCATCAAGAAGGAAGAGGCCCTGCTTCGTGTGAAGCCCGATCAGCTGGATCAGCTCCTGCACCCGCAGTTCGATGCGAAGGCCCTCAAGTCCGCTTCTCCGTTGGCATCTGCACTCAACGCTTCTCCGGGAGCGGGTTGCGGTCAGATTGTCTTCACCGCTGAAGAGGCTGTCGAGTGGGACAAGGCCGGCAAGAAGGTCATCTTGGTTCGCAAGGAGACTTCCCCTGATGACATCGCCGGAATGTATGTTGCCCAGGGGATCCTTACCTCTACGGGTGGACGCACCTCTCACGCTGCCGTTGTTGCCCGCGGAATGGGAACTCCCTGTGTCTGCGGATGCTCCGATGTCGTCTTCACCGGCAAGGATGAAGTGACGATTGGCGGAAAGAAGTTCGTCAAGGGAGACATCATTTCCATCGACGGTTCAACTGGAAATGTGTACGGCGAGGCCATCCCCGTTACTCCGGCTTCCGTTTCTGGCGATCTTGAGACTTTCCTCGGCTGGGCTGATGAGGTCCGTGCTTCTTCAAAGCGCGTCACCGCTTCCGGTAAGAAGGTCAACGGCTTTGAGGTTCTTGCGAACGCAGAGCAGAACGAGGCTGCCCAGGCATTCCGCTTTGGTGCAGCCGGTATTGGTCTGTGCCGCACGGAGCACATGTTCTTCGAGGAGCCCAAGCTGTCTTCCTTCCAGAAGATGATCCTCTCCGAGACGACGGAGGACCGCAAGAAGAACTTGAAGGAAATTCTTCCGCTCCAGCAGAAGGACTTCTTTGGTATCATCAAGGCTATGGAGGGACGTCCTGTCACCATCCGTCTCCTTGACCCGCCGCTCAACGAGTTCATCCAGGCCGCGACCCCGGCCGAGGCTCAGGCCCTCGCAAGCAAGCTGGGCTACAGCGTTGATCAGATCAACAAGAAGTACGCTGAGCTGAACGAGCACAACCCGATGCTCGGACATCGTGGCTGCCGCCTTGCGATTACCTATCCCGAGATTTACGAGATGCAGGTCGAGGCCATTGCCCTTGCTACCGTGGATGCGGAGAACAAGGGAATCGACCATGACGTCCGCATCATGATTCCGAACGTCACCACCTTCGCTGAGCTCAAGCAGATTCGCACACAGGCCGAGGCCGTGATTGACGCCGTGAACGAGAGGAAGGGAACCGATCTCAAGTTCCAGATTGGTTCTATGATCGAATTCCCCCGCGCTGCTGCGACGGCAGACCAGATTGCCGAGTATGCAGACTTCTTCTCATTCGGTACGAACGACCTTACCCAGACGACGCTTGGATTCAGCCGCGACGACTACGGCAAGTTCATCGACTCCTACCTGGATCAGAAGGTCTTGGACAGCGATCCCTTCAAGACGCTCGACGCTGACGGCGTTGGTGCGATGATTGAGATTGCCGAGGCCAAGGGACGTTCAGTTGATCCTTCCCTGCACTTGGGCATCTGTGGAGAGCACGGTGGAGATCCTGCTTCAATCGAGCTGTGCTACAAGCTTGGTTTGAACTATGTTTCCTGCTCACCCTTCCGCGTACCTGCCGCCCGCCTTGCGGGAGCCCAGGCCGTCATCAAGGCTGCCAAGGCCGAGAAGGGAGAGAAGGCACCTGCAAAGCGTGGCCGCAAAGCTGCCTCTGCCAAGGCTGAGAAGAAGACCACGACGAGGGGCCGCAAAGCTGCCTCTGCCAAGGCTGAGAAGAAGACCACGACGAGGGGCCGCAAGGCTGCCGCCGAAAAGAAGACTACGACACGGGGCCGCAAGGCTTCTGCCTCAAAGACTGAGAAGAAGTCTACGAGGGGCCGCAAGTCCAAGGCTAAATAAGTCGGGGAATTGAAACAAGTCGGGCGGTGGAAACACCGTCCGATTCCTGTGGATTAAAAAAGAGGCCGGAAGTTGCGTTGGCATGCTGCGAGCTTGCCACTGCAACTCCCGACCTTCTTGTTTACTGGAAGGGGGTGTCTGACTTCTCTTGGAAGGCGGTTTCGAGAAGTCCGTGCGCTTTCGCCACAGCGGACTTTATGCAACCTACCCGGGATTTATGGCCTTTCGCTGGATTATGTGGGTAAATAAGGTATAATGGTATCATGGAAACAGTCGAATTGTTCACAGCAGCATTGAACTTGAGAGACCCTTGGAAAGTATCAAAGGTAGAATTCCTCGTTAAGGAGGGCAAGAAGGAGCTCCACATCCATATAGATTTCGAGCGGGGCGGGCATTTTCCCTGCCCCGAGGACGGCTGCAAAGATGAGCTGGTAGCATACGACAGCTGCGAGAAGACGTGGAGGCACCTCAACTTCTTCCAATATAAGACATATATCCACGCACGGCAGCCCCGCGTGAAATGCCCCGGCCACGGGGTCAAGACCGTCAGCGTCCCTTGGGCGCGCCCCGGCTCAGGGTTCACGCTGCTGTTCGAGAGCTGATGCATCGAGCTGTCGAGGCACATCCCCGTGTCAGTGATTATCGAGCAGGTTGACGAGCACGACACAAGGCTGTGGCGGTTCATAAAGCACTATGTCGACGAAGCCCGGAAGGACGAGGACTACTCCTGCATAGAGGGGATAGGAATCGACGAGACGAGCAAGAAGGGACAGAACTACATTACCGTGGTCGTTGACTTGAAGGAGAAGAAGGTCATATTTGTCACCGACGGCAAGGACTCCAAGACCGTGGACTCATTCGTCGAGGATTTCATTGCCCACAAAGGAAATAAGGACAATATAAAGGTGGTGACCTGCGACATGTCCCTCGGCTTCAAGAAAGGGATTGAGGATAACTTCAGGAACGCCGAGACGGTGATAGACAAGTTCCACGTGATAAAGCACATGAACGAGGCCATAGATGAGACTCGGAGGGAAGAGGTGAAGACGAACGGGGAGCTCAAGAGGACGAGGTATCTCTGGCTCAAGAACGACAAGAACCTCAGCGAGGCCCAGAAGGCGAAAAAAGAGTCCCTCATGAAGAAGCACCTGAAGACCGGCAGGGCCATGATGATAAGGGAGGAGCTGCAGTCCATCTATGAGGAAGCCCCCGGCAGGGACGAGGCTGAGGAGCGGATGGGGAAGCTGCTGGGCTGGATTGCAAGATGCAGGATCCCGCAGGTAAAGAAATTCGGGAAAATGGTCAAGGAGCACTGGGAGGAAATCCTCAACTATTTCTCGTACAGGGTAACGAACGCAATTCTTGAGGGAACCAACAGCATAATACAGAATATCAAGAGACGTGCGAGGGGATTCCGCAACGACGAATATTTCAAGACCATGATTTACCTCGTATGCGGGAAGCTCCCTATGAGAAGATACACTGCAATGGTATAATCCTAAACCCACACAAAACGGAGAAGAGCC
>JAILON010000095.1 GCA_024690865.1 Treponema sp.
CCCGTGACAGTTTTGCGTCACGCCCGTGACAGTTTTGCGTCACGCCCGTGATAGTTTTGCGTCACGCCCGTGATAGTTTTGCGTCACACCCGTAACCACGACGCTACGCACCTGCTGGCGTCGTGTGCATCACGCCCGTGACCACGACGCTATGCACCTGCTGGAGTCGTGTGCGTCACGCCCGTGACCACGACGCTACGCACCTGCTGGCGTCGTGTGCGTCACGTCCCCGCCGGCAGGGTTGTAGAGAAGGCATACGAGCGGGAATTTTCTGCATTCAACTCGCTCACCCAGCTTGACCGCAAAATCATCATAACGAACGCTGAGCTGGACTATTCCACAAGCAACGCACAGCACATCCGCCTGCCGGATTTTCTGATGATGCGGGACCTGGAAGGATGACACGGGGCTGTCCGTATCCAAGTTCCCCCTGAAAAGTGTTGCCATAGTCCGAAAGTTCCCTCATAAAAGTGTAATCTGCCTGTATGGGAATCAACATGAAGCAAGATGCATAAGGGGGCGGACAGTTTTACGGACGCTGCCTTGGTCTTACCTGTTCCGATTTAAAACAAGTGACAAGTCCGGGAAACTGTTTTATAATGGTTTGTAAGAATTCAACGCCGAGGAGCATCCGCCCATGTGCAAGTCAAGAACCTTCATCCCCATGCTCACAGCGTCATTCCTCTCCCTGGCGGCAGTCCTGTGCCCGCTCGTCCTGTCATGCAGCGGGAACGGCAGCGCCATAGACATGGACGATGAAACCTATATCCCTGGTGGGGGTGGGGTATATGGGAATGGCTCCGGCACGAACGGTGCGGGCAGCGGCTCCGCGGACAGCCGGAACGGCGGCGGTTCTTCCAGCCCTTCCGCCATAGACATCCTTGAACTTGCCAATTCCGGCGACGTAGACAGCATCGTGGCCGTGTTCAAACCGGCCACATCCACAGGAGGGGACGGTGCGCCCCAGCCCCAGACTTTGACGCTGGCCGCGGACGCCATAGGCCTCCCCACCGGAGGCACCGCCACCCTCTCCATCACGGGCAGGGGCGTGGACTACAACGTCACCGTAGGCGCGGACGCGGACGGCAACGTGACCTTCACCGTGCCCGCCATCGCAACCGGCACGGAAGTGACCGTGACCCTCACCGTCAAGGCCGCTGACGGCAGCCTGCTCTACGCGGGCAGCAAAACCCAGGTCCTGGAGGGGGACGCAAGCTCCCTGAGCATCAGCCTCTCCCGACAGTACTGGGTCATGCCCGCCAGCATAAGCGTAACGGCAACCCCGACAAGCTTGGAATACGACCCTGCTGCCTTGGACAGCGACGGCACGACATTCAGCATCATCGGACTTGAGGACGCGCCCGCGGACGTAAGCTACAGCTGGACGGACCAGGACGGCAACGTCGTCGGCACCGGAAGCAGCCTGACGCGGACGGTCGGCCAGATACTGGGCGCGGGCTTCGTGCCCGTTGCCGCCGCCGAGGAGCGGACCTACACCCTGACGGCATCCTACACCGACGCGGCAGGTACGCCGACCGTCCTGACGGCGGGCGCAAGCGTGACGGTGGTAACTGATGTCACGCTCAGGCTTACCGGCAGCGGCATCCAGTCCGAAAGCGGCAGGCAGTTCATCGTGCTGCCCAAGACGGCAAGCCCGGTGACGGTCACGGCGGACGTGCTCTGCTACGGAGGAACTCCCGACTACAGCTGGGCCATCACGGGCGGCGGGCTTTCACCCTTCCCCGGAAGCAGCGGCGACAGCAAGGACCTGTCCCCCTTCGAGGGCGGCAAGTCCGTGGTCACCGTCACGGCGGACCTGCACGACGGCAGGATCCTGACACGCGAGCTGGACGTATATATCCTGGAAGCACGGATAACCGGCGCGGACGTGCCGTCCGTTGCGGCCGACCCCGTCGTACTTGAGAATGCAACGGGGGTGTCCACGCTGCTGACGGCAAGCCTCAAGGAGACGGGAAGCGACCTGGCCGCCCTGTCCGGCGTGGAATACTCATGGGACACGGACGACATCGCCGTGGCGGTGGCCGGCAGCCCGAACAGCGCGAGCACGACGATTACTCCCGCAGGAACCGGAGCCACGACCGTCAAGGCAACCGTGACCTACAAGGGCGTGAGCGTCGAGGCGACCCGGACGCTGGTCGTTGCCGCCCTCAGCATTACAAGCACGGGCAGCTTCGTGTACAAGTGGGATCCCTCCATCGCGACGCAGACGATGAGCCTGACGGTCTCACTGGACGGCGTGCCCTCGGCCGAAGCAGGCTCCGTGACCTACATGACCGGCGACTACGGGTCGAGCGACACGACCGTCGCGACCATCGCGGAAGGAGGAACGCCTTCCGGCACCGCCATAACCGTGACCCTGCACAAGGGCGGCCTTGCGACGATAAATGCCAGGGCGAGCTACAGGGGCAAGACCTTCACCGCGGAACAGGAAATCACCGTCCTGCGCCTTATTCTGGGCGGCACCGGCCTTCACCACGTGACGACCGGAACCCCGCCGGCAGCCAGGGATGTAGTCATCGTCTCACCTGCGGTCATGGACGGGACGACGGAAATCGCGCCTGCCGTCACGGCGACCCTGACGATGACGCTCGAGGACCTTGCGGCGGACAGCTTCGAGTGGGAGTCCTCAACACCGACCAGATGCACCGTAAGCCCGGCCAACACGGCCAGCACCACGGTCAGCCCCACGACTTCGACGGCGACAGGCTACGTGAACGCGAAGGCGACCTACAACGGCGAGGAAATCTCGGTGCTGCAGCAGGTCACGGTGACAGCCCTGAGTCTGAGAGGAGATGGTACCATCTTACTTGACCATTCGGACCCGACGGATTCCAGCTTGAACAGACGACAGTACGAGATTCGCGCAGACGGAATAACCACGTCCGACCTGAACACTGCGTCCATCGCGTACACGTCCGTCGATACACCCCTGGCAACGGTGATAAAGGGCGGTACCGGCGATGCCTCAACCCTTGCGGCTACGTACTGCCTGGTAACGGGGCTTGACGCGGGCGTTGCGACCATAAAGGTCACTGCGACCGAAACCCTCACCGGCACGAACATAGAGCTGACCGCTATAAAGAAGATTACGGTTCTGGACCTCGTGGTAAAGCTGGGGACGACCGTCCTGCCCGACAGCGGCAACATCATCGCGGAAGGCGCCACGCCGGCCCTGACCGTCGAGCTCAAGGGCCCGCCCGCCGGTTCAGACATCGAATACGCATGGTCTGATGGCGGCTCGCCCTGGATTAGCGTCACCAGCGACAGCGGTGACAGCACGACGCTCACCACCGGTACGGGGGTGAGCGCAGGATCCGGAGCGACCATCACCGTGACGGCGACCTACAATGGCGCCGAATACAGAAAGGCGATGGTCTGGGCCGTGGGCTTCTCTGGCAGCACCGCGGACTTTCTGAAGGCGGCCTTCGCGCCCACGCCGTCGACCGTCTGCAAAGTGGAAATTACGGGCGCGACAAGCGAGTCGGACCTTCAGGCCATCGCGAGCGCACTGGGGAATTCGTCGGACCCGAACTACAAGGACGTGTACGTCAAGCTTGACCTGTCGGGAGTGACTGGCCTGACAACTACAGGCGACAACACGTTTGATGCCACAGGAAGCAACTACAAGCTTGCGGAATACCTGACGGACGTCGTGCTTCCCACCAGCAGCGAATTTGGAATACTCGGCATCGAAGCATTTAAGGGTTGCGCGGCACTTTCCGGCAGCATAACGATTCCTGCTTCGTGTTGGCTTATGGGAGGCCGCATCTTTGTGGGAACCAATTTAACGTCACTGACGGATGCAAATCCCAGCCGAACTTGGAAAAGAATGAGACAAGGTGATGAATTTGTATATCCAGCTGCCCCATGGTCCGGCCCGTTAAGCGCGTCAGATATTATTAGTGTGATAAATGCAGATTTTACGAGTACCGGTGACAATATAGTTTACCGTGACCATTGACCCGGCCACCGGCCCCACCACTCCTCAGCAGCTGACCCCAGCTGACCCCCTGCGGGCCGGGCTGTCGCGGCTGCGGAGACCGCCGGGCCTACTCTTCCTCGCTGACGGAAGCGTCTATGTTCAGGGAAACCGTGTAGTTGTGCCCGTTCACCATGTCCACCTGCTTGCTTATCTCGTAGCCGCCCAGCACGAAGCGGAAGCTGTGCCGCCCCTGCTCCAGCTTGAGCGTTTTCTTGGTGTCTTCCACCCTGCCCCCATCGCAGTACGCCTGGGTTCCAACCGGCAGGGCAAGGCGGACAGTCGGGGTTATGTCGCGCAGTTTGATTTCAAGGTTCTCTATCTTGGCCTGGGGCACAGTCACCGTCCGCACCTCATTGCGGTAGCTGCCAGAGACCACGCTTATGTCATGTATGCCGGGACTTACGAGGATGCCCCCGCCTTCATCCAGCTTGACCTCCTGCCCGTCTATAAAGATGTCCGTATCCTTGAGCTGCTCGCCCTCAGGCGGGAGCAGCTTTATAAAAAGCCTGCCCCTGTTTACGTAGATGGGCTTGGCAGTAATCTCAAACTCCGACTGGGCAAGCGAGGCCGGGGCCGTCTTTGAAGACATCTGCAGGCGGATAAAGACCTTTCCGTTCTTGAAGTCGGGAATGTCGTCGATATAGACGGAATATGCGTCCTGCTTGATGTTGTTTGACTTGGAGAGGGGAACCTTTATGTTCAGGCTCAGAAGGTCGCCAAAGGTACCGACCGTCGTCCTTTTGCCCCGGTAGTCGGTGCGGTTCTCCGTCGGCTCCGGCTTTACCCCGTTGTAGAATGCCCACGACACGGAATCCATCCACTGGGCCACCTCTGCCGGGACCTTGAAGAGGATTTCCACCCCCTCGATGAAATTCTTGTCTTCCGGCAGGGAAATCACGATTGCATCATCCGCACGCGCCACAACGGTCTGGGGGGTCCCGTCCTCCGGGATGGCCAGCATAAAGGTCTGCCGGACTTTGAACATCTCGGCCCCTGCTTGAGAGATGAAAAGGGAGAACAATAGAAGGAAAAACGCAAAAAGGCGTGCCCTAAGGCCGGCCTTGCCGGTTGCAGACCCCATGATACATCCATTATAAAGCAAAGCGCAGGATATTTCCAGAGGAAAAACAGGCGGAAGGGGTCCTTTCTGACGGCTCCTTAGCGGCGGACCTTCTTTCCGAACAGGCAGCGGAAATACCATTTCAGGTAATGGGGCAGCCACTTCCACATGTGGAAGTGGGACTCGCCCCCGTCCCTGTCAAACCATTCGGCAGGGACCTCGCCCACCTTGTAGCCGCCCAAATAGGCCTTGACGGTTATCTCCATCCCGATCTCGAAGCCGCCGTTGCTTTCGATGGCAAGGGTGTCCAGGAAGCTCTTGCGGTATATCTTGAACGAATTCGTCACGTCATGGGTGGGGATGCCGGACAGGAGGTGCAGGGAGGTGCCCGCCATCCGGGAAAGGAAGCCTTTGAATGCCGGTCCCCCGTGCTGCCTGCCGCCTTTCATGTAGCGGGACCCGCACACCACGTCATAGCCTTCGTCGCGGATTTTGGCGTACATGTCGTCCACGACCCAGAGGCTGTCGGCCAGGTCGGCCATCATCACCAGCACGGCCTCCCCGGCGGAATCCTGCATGCCGGAGTGGATCGCGTTGAGCGCGCCCCGCCCGAATTTGTTCTTGGAACAGACGATGGGGAAGCTGTAGTTCCCCTTTATCTGCTCCACGACGGGCAGGGTCGTGTCCTCGTCCATGTCGTAGACGATGCGGACCTCCATCTCGCTGTGTATGTCCTTTGCGATGGCATCAAAGAGCTTCTGTATGTTGTCGCTTTCGTTGTATACGGGGACTACGATTCCAAGCATGACCAGTCCTAGATGTTCCCCAGGTCAATCTGGTGGGTGACCCAGGGGATGACTTCGTCAAGCGTCTGGTCCAGGCTGGTCTTCGCCTCGAAGCCCAGGATCCTCTTCGCCTTCTCCACGGACGGGACGCGCTTCTGCACGTCGTAGTGGAAGGCGGGGTCGGACACGAAGCTCAGGGGCTTGTCGCCGTTCAGCTTCTTCCATATCTTCTCGGCCAGCTCCTTGACGGTGGTGGATACCGGCGTGGACAGGTTGAAGTCGTCGTTGACGGCCTTGGGATGCTCCACGCAGATGCGGATTCCCTCCGCAAGGTCGCCCGCGTAGGTGTAGTGGCGTATCTGGTTCCCCTCGCCCAGGATGTGCAGGGGGTCCTGCCCCTTGTAGACCTTCTGGATGAGGTCGGGCACGACGTGGCTCATCGCAAGCTTCACGTTGCCGCTCATGATGACCTTCTCGTTCTTGGCCCGCTGCTCGCCGGTCCCGACGCAGTTGAAGGGCTTTATGATCGTGTAGGGCAGCTGGTACTGCTCCCAGGCGCCTTTCGCAAAGTACTCGCAGGCAAGCTTCTGGAAGCCGTATGTGGAAAGCGGCGGGGCGCAGCGGTACTCGTCGCCCTCTTCCGTCGGGTAATGCTCCGTGCTCTCGTAGACCATCGAGGAGGAGAGGACGTTCACCTTCTTGAGGTGTTTGTTCTTGAATGCCCAGACCGCCGCGTCGTAGGTAGAGGCGAGGATGCGCTCGTTCTCCGCCAGGAGGTCGTAGGCGTAGGTGTGGAAGTAGGTGATGCCCCCGATCATCGCGGCAATCGCGATGACCTGGTCGCAGTCCTCGATGAGGTTCTTCATCAGGGCCGTGTCCTTGCAGTCGCCTTCCACAAAGTGGTAGTGCGGATTGGAGTCGTAGGACTTCTCTATCTTGCCGTATTTGCTGTAGTTGTCTATTCCGACGACCTCGTGCCCGTGCTTGAGCAGGTTGTCCACCAGGTATCCGGCGATGAATCCCGCCGAGCCCGTTACCAAAATCTTCATATCCTTCCTCCTTGGCAAATTCCTTGTTGAGGCAGTTCCAAGAAGCCCCCGCGACTTCGTCGCAATGGACTTTTGCACTGGCCCTGATGTTCGTTCACGGTTTTACAAAGAGCAGCAGGCTCTGCTCGCCAAACACCCGCCCGCTCAACGGCATGAGGGCCAGGTACAGGCGGACAATCCACGGGGCCTGCGGCAGGGCGCTTTTCGTCGTAAACGGAAGGAAGCGCTCCACGACGCGCTCCGTCCTGAACCCGATGGACTCGGCCTCTTCGACGAGGGCCTTGTCGGTAATCGGCGTGATATGGTCGAAGAAGTCCCAGTACTTTCCCCCGACGTACTTGATGTTCGGAGTAAGGATGAGCATGCACCCTCCCTTTTCCAAGAGCCTGTATTCCATCCGCATCAGCGACGAAATCTTGTCCTTGCTGATGTGCTCAAGGAAGTTGCTCATGAAGAAAAGCGACACTGCCCCTTCCGCAAAGCGCCTCCCCATGCTTTCCTCGACGTCGCCGACAAGGACCTCGACACCGGGGACCGCATGTTTCTGCACGTCGGGATTCAAGTCCAGGGCAAACTTCTTTTTCCCGATTCCGATGTTGTTTATGAAGTCGCAGTATCCGGCGGCGACATCGACGACCGTCCCCGCATCCGCCGGAATGAATTTCCTCAGGTAGCGGCAGATTTCCACCCACAACCTGTTCTTCCGCGCCTCCGCTTCCTCCGAGAAGCGGTTCGCATACAGCTCCTGCAGGTCGCTCATAGCGCCCCTGGAATGTTCATATTTCCCAGCGTCGATATCCGTATATCGCCGCAGTAGTGCAGTTCTGTGCAGACGTTCCATGAGTCGAGGATTTCAAACGTCCCTCCTCCCGGAGTCTTCCGTGCCCGAAGCTCGTCCCGCTCCAATACGGAGCCGTACTTCTTGTGGTTGTTCAGCACCAGGAGCACGGACGCGTCCCTGCACGCATCGTACAGGTCATCGTAGCAGTCGCCCAATTCCAAGGCCTTCATTTCCTCCGGAAGCGCAACGAAGTCGTGCAGGTTCAGCCGGTAGCCCCGTTCCTTGAGCTTCCGCGCAATGTACACGGAGCTGGAGCCCCGCAAGTCGGAAGTTTCGGGCTGGCCCTTGAAGGCCATGCCGCTCAGCGCGACGGTCTTGTCGCCAGACGGCTTTCCGACCTTTTCTTCCACCCACTTGACCACGATGTCCTCCATGGACTCGTTGAACCTGCGGGCCGCCAGTATGAAGTCGCGGCTGTCGCAGTCGGGCATGTTGTTGATGAGTATGTACGCGTCCTTTTCAAGGCAGGGCCCCGCGACGAATCCCGGCCTGCAGATGTTGCTCCTGTGGTAGCCCTCGTTGGCATGGCGTATGACGTCTATGCCGTCCACCCCGAACTTCTGGGCCGCCATGCAGAAGGCGTTGCCCAATGCGAAGGTCATGTCGCGGTAGGTGTTGCAGTACAGCTTGATGAGCTCCGCCTCCTCAAGGCTCGCGGCCTCGATGACGAACGGCGTTATGCGGCGGAAGACGCCCTGGGCAATTTCAAGCGAGCGTGCATTGTTGCCGCTGATGATCTGGGGCAAGTGGGTCAGCTCCTCAATCGCATTGCCTTCTATCGTACGCTCCGGGCACATGGCGACGAGGATTTCGGATTCCGCCCTGCCGCATATCTTTGAAAGGAAGGGAACGACGATCTTCCGGGTCGTGCCGACGGAGACCGTGCTGCGGAGGATGACCAGCTGGCTGCCGTCGTAGATTTCGCCCACGCTGTCCTTGAGCGCGGACCGAATGTAGTCGAAGTTGGGCTGCTTGCCTTCGCCCTCGCTCTTGAGCGGGGTTCCCACTGTTATGACGAATGCGTCAAAGGCCAGGTCCCGGGGAAATTTTTCAACCACATGGAAAAGCTTGCCGCTGTAGCGGCGGATCATGTTGTCTATTCCCGGCTCGTAGAAATGGGCCTTGCCCTGTCTGATGCAGTCCTTTATGTGCTGATTGACTTCTATGCCATATACGTTTATGCCCTTGTCAGCCGCCGCGATGCCCAGCGTCAGGCCAACATAGCCCAGGCCGATGATTCCGATGTTCATACCTTACGCAATCATACCGCTTTTGGCGTTCCAGTTCAAGGGTACACATGCGGGATGGATTTTGCGAGGTTCAACAGGAGGGCCATCCGGTAAAAGTGATTTCCACAATCTGGCCTTGTGTATATAGAGGCTTTGCTGTAAAATTGACCTCATAATCGGATAGAGAGAGGTATTCTGGACGATGAATGAATTCAATGCAAAGATAGCTGACATCGGAATAGTTCCGGTCATAAAGCTGAACAATCCGGAGCGCGATGCCGCACCGCTCGCAAAAGCCCTGTGCGACGGCGGCGTTCCCGTAGCGGAGGTGACTTTCCGTGCCGAAGGGGCGGACAAGGCCATCGCCATCATGAGGAAGGAACGGCCGGAGATGCTCGTGGGCGCGGGAACAGTCACCCGCACCGAGCAGATTGACCGCGTGAAGGAAGCCGGCGGCCAGTTCGTCGTGACCCCGGGATTCGACCCGGAGCTGGTGGCCTACGCGCAGAAAGCGGGGCTGCCCATCTTCCCCGGCTGCACGTCCGCAACGGACTACCATGCGGCGCTCAAGTTCGGCCTTGAAGTAATCAAATTCTTCCCCGCGGAACAGGAGGGCGGACTTGCCAAGATAAAGGCCCTTTCCGCCCCCTTCCCCATGTTCCGCATCATGCCCACGGGAGGCATATCGCTTAAGAACCTTGCCGCCTACATAGCCTGTCCGGTCATCGCGGCATGCGGCGGATCCTTCATGGTCACGGCGGACCTGCTGGACAGCCAGAACTGGGCGGAAGTTACCCGCCTGTGCAAGGAAGCGAGAAAAATAATCAACGAGGTACGTGCAAAATGAGCAGGATAGTGACATTCGGAGAGATAATGCTGAGGCTGGCCCCCAACGGCTACTACAGGTTCTTCCAGAACGACCAGATGCAGGCGACCTTTGGCGGAGGCGAGGCCAATGTCGCCGTCTCGCTCGCCAATTACGGCGAGGACGTGGCGTACGTCACGAAGGTCCCCGCCCATGCCATCGGCCAGGGGGCGGTGAATTCCCTTCGCGCCTTGGGCGTGGACACGTCCAAAATCGTACGGGGTGGCGACAGGCTGGGCATCTACTATCTGGAAAAGGGAGCTTCCCAGCGGGGCAGCGTCTGCATCTACGACCGCGCCCACTCCTCCATCCAGGAAGCGAAGCCCGAAGACTTTGACTGGGACAAGATTCTTGACGGGGCCGAATGGTTCCACTTCACGGGCATCACCCCCGCGCTGGGGCCCAATCTGGTTGAAATCTGCAAGCAGGCCTGCGAGTGCGCCCAGAAGCACGGGGTCAAGGTCTCCTGCGACCTCAACTACCGGGGCAAGCTGTGGACCCGCGAGCAGGCCAGGGCTGCGATGGGCGAGCTGTGCAAGTACGTCAACGTCTGCATCTCCAACGAGGAGGATGCGAAGGACGTGTTCGGCATAGAGGCCGAAGGCAGCGACATCACGGGAGGCAAGCTGAACAAGGACGGCTACAAGTCCGTCGCCCGCCAGCTGGCCGAACGCTTTGGCTTTGAAAAAGTCGCCATCACCCTGCGCAGCTCCATTTCGGCAAACGACAACGACTGGGCGGGAATGCTGTACGACGGCAAGGACTGCTGCTTCTCCAAGGAATACCACCTGCACATCGTTGACCGCGTCGGCGGCGGAGACAGCTTCGGCGGAGGCCTCATCTACGCCCTGCTGCACGGCATGACGACCCAACAGGCCATCGAATTCGCAGTCGCAGCTTCAGCCCTCAAACATTCGATAGAGGGCGACTTCAACCGGGTGACCGTACAGGAAGTGCAGAAACTCGCCGGGGGAGATGCTTCCGGCAGGGTCCAGCGGTAACCGAGCTTGTTTCAAGAAGTCCGCTGCGACAAGTCGCGAGGACTTCTTGGAACTGTCGCAGTTGCGGCCGGCCAATCCCAAGTCGTACGGGCGTGCGGCTTGGGACGCCAGCTTTTCACATGTGCAAAACGATCCCACACACACATCCACGACCCTGCAAATAAAAACGGCGCACATCCACGCCCCTGCAATCCATAAAAACTGATTTCCACGCCTACAACCCAACTATGATTTTTAAGAAAGATTTTGCTTCTATCTCTTTTTGAGAAACGACTGTTGACAAACATATAATTATATGCTTATATGAAGATATGATGAATATAGACGAAAGCGTACTCTGCGAACTTGCGGAACTGTTCAAGGTCTTTGGAGATTCCACCCGCTGCAAAATCCTGTATGCACTTTTGGACAGGGAGATGAACGTCACCGACATTTCAGATTCCCTGAAGATGACCCAACCTGCCATAAGCCAGCAGCTGCGGGTCCTAAAGAGCAACGGACTGGTCAAGTTCCGTAGAGACGGAAAGTCACTCATCTACTCGCTGGCCGACGAGCACGTACAGCAGATCCTCAGCATCGGACTGGAGCATCTGGGCGACAGGTAGCCAAAGGAGGTTTCAAATGGCACAGGTACATATAATGGAAGAAACAGAGAAAAAAACAGACGTTGGGCTTCATGGGCACGGACATGAACATGGGCACGAATACGAACACGGACATTCGCACGGACATTGCCACTGCTGTGACGACGACGAAGGCCACGACCATGGGCACGGACATGACCATGAACACGAGCACGAGCACGAACATGGACATTCGCACGGACATTGCCACTGCTGTGACGACGACGAAGGCCACGACCACCACCACGGGGACGGAGAGGAGGAAGAGCACAGCCTTCCCAAGATAATCATCGCGGCAGGCCTGTTCATTGCAGCCCTGCTCGTCGAGCATCTGGTAAAGTTTGACGGCGATACGGACCACAGCCGCTTCCTGATTGTCAAAGCAGTCTGCCTGGTCCTCTACTTCGCCTCCTACATGCTCACGGGACTGGGAGTCCTCCGCGAAGCCGTCGGAAACCTTTTCCATGGCAAAATCTTCGGAGAGGAGTTCCTCATGGCCCTTGCAACTGTGGGGGCAATCGCCCTCGGAGAATATTCTGAGGCAGTGGCAGTCATGCTCCTTTTCCAGATCGGGGAGTTCCTTGAGGACAAGGCCGTGGACCGGTCCAAAAAGTCCATTTCGTCACTTGTTGACATACGCCCCGACCGGGCAACCGTAAAGCGGAACGGAAGCACCCAGGAAGTCCTCGCCACCGAAGTCAAAGTCGGCGATACGATACTTGTGAAGCCCGGCGAACGGGTCCCCTTGGACGGCACGGTCATCGGGGGCCGGACATTCGTGGACAGCTCCGCAATTACAGGGGAAAGCGTCCCCCGCGAAATCCTTCCCGGCGACAGGGTGCTGTCCGGCTACATCAACAGGGACGGCGTGATAGAAGTTGCGGTGGAAAAGGAATTCTCCGAAAGCACCGCCAGCCGCATACTGGAACTGGTACAGGATGCCCAGGGCAGAAAAGCCTCCACGGAACGCTTCATAAAGAGGTTCGCCAGAATCTACACCCCGGCCGTATGCCTCTTGGCCCTGCT
The DNA here is from genome assembly GCA_024690865.1 of Treponema sp. GTDB lineage: Bacteria > Spirochaetota > Spirochaetia > Treponematales > Treponemataceae > Treponema_D. The sequence goes on from JAILON010000095.1 coordinate 12,483, forward strand.
GCTGGCCGTGCTACCGCCCCTCGTCCTTACGGCGATTGGCGCTGCGGATGTGGGTGCCGGCAGCCTGTGGCGAACATGGGCCTATCGCGCCCTTGAGCTGCTGGTAGTCTCCTGCCCCTGCGCATTGGTCATATCCGTACCCCTCAGCTTCTTTGCCGGACTGGGACTGGCTTCGTCACAGGGCATACTGATAAAAGGGTCCAACTACATCGAGGCCCTGAGCAGGATCAAGACCGTCGTCTTTGACAAAACCGGAACCTTGACCAAGGGGGTGTTTGAAGTGACCGCCGTCCATCCGGCCGCTCCGGAAAAGATAGGGGCAGAGGAGCTTCTTGCCCTTGCCACGCATGCGGAATACTATTCCACCCATCCCATTTCCCGCTCCCTCAAGGCAAAACACCATTGCCCTGTATGCGAAAGGCTGCTCATAAGCACGGCGGACGGGTCTGATGCAAAAGAAATAAGCGGGCGCGGTGTCAAGACGATCCTCGACGGCAGGACGGTACTCGCAGGCAACGCCGCATTCATGCGCGAGGAAAAGGTCAAATCCATCGTCCCCTGCCAGGAGCAGGACAGCGGAACCGTCATCCACGTCGCGATTGACGGCGAATATGCGGGCCACATAGTGATCAGCGACGTGCTCAAGGACGGCTCCCCAAAGGCAATCAGCAAGCTGCGTTCCCTTGGTGTTGAAAAAATCGTAATGCTGACGGGAGACGAAGAAGAAGCGTCCCGTCAAACAGCAGACAGGCTGGAGCTGGACGACTGCTTCTCCGGCCTGCTTCCCCAGGACAAGCTGACCAAGCTGGACGAACTCATGGCGGGGTATGCGGGCACGAATTCCAGCGTCGCCTTCGTGGGGGACGGCATAAACGATGCGCCCGTCCTTACCAGGAGCGACGTAGGCATGGCAATGGGAGGCATCGGCAGCGATGCGGCAATAGAGGCCGCCGACGTGGTCATAATGGACGACATGCCCGAAAGGACCGCACACGCAATATGCATCGGCCGGCAAACTATGGCAAACGTATGGCAGAACGTCTGCTTCTCTTTGGGAGTGAAGCTGCTCATCATGGTCCTGTGCGCCGTGGGCATTGCCAACATGTGGCTGGCGGTCTTCGGCGACACGGGCGTGACCCTGCTGGCCGCACTCAACAGCATGCGGCTGTTGGGTAAAAAAACGAGCCGGCACGCCAAATAAGGCTGCAAAAGCACGGGCGCGTTTCAAAGCGTCGGAAAGCCCTGAAACGCGCGCTGGCCTTTATGGGAATTCTATGGTATACTCAGTTGTACAAGTAGCCTTTACAAAAGGCGCAAAAACACCATGGAGGAACACATGAAACTTTTGAAGTCCCTTGCGGCCATCTCCTGTGCCGCAGCAGCCATCCTTCTTGCATCCTGCTCAACTTTGGGCGGACAGTCGCAGAAGTCCGGCGTACCAGATACCAGCGTAGCCCTTGTCAAGGACATGAAGATAGGATGGAACCTTGGAAACACGCTCGACGCACACGCGGATGGGGCAAGAAACCAAGGAGTCGCGTCGGAAACCAGCTGGGGCCAGCCGCTCACCACAGCGGAAATGTTCACCGGCCTGTACCGGTCGGGCATACGGACCGTCCGCATCCCCATCACCTGGCACAACCACATCATCGACAGCAACTACACGATTGATCCTGACTGGATGGCCAGGGCAAAGCAGGTCGTAGAATACGCCCTTGATGCGGGTCTGTACGTCATCATCAACAGCCACCACGACACGGCATCCATTCCCAACTTTGCCTACGGCAAGGGCTACTACCCTACCCGCGAAGCGCGGAATGACTCCATCAACTTCCTGACCCGCGTCTGGGAACAGGTTTCCGAAGCATTCAAAGGCTACGACAACCACCTCATCTTCGAGCTGATGAACGAGCCCCGCTTGGTCGGACACGAGCGGGAATGGTGGTACGACGCGGAAAACGTTGACTGCAAGAACGCCCTGACGGTAATCTGCGACTACGAGCAGCGCTGCCTGGACGTCATAAGGAAGAGCGGTGGCAACAATGCCAACCGCTACGTGATGGTTCCCGGCTACGTAGCCTCGCCCTGGGGCGCGATGAACGACGTGTTCAAGCTCCCCAGCGACAGCGCATCCGACCGCCTCATCGTCGCGGTCCACGCCTATGACCCGTGGGTATTCGCAGGCGAGCACCCCGGCGTGAGCGAGTTCACCGACGAGGCCCGCCAGGGCATAGCATCCACCTTCAAGCAGCTGGGCGAAACTTTCGTACAGAAGGGCACCGGCGTCGTCGTCGGTGAATGCGGTGCAACGAACAAGAACAACCTTGACCAGCGCGAGGCATGGTTCCGCTTCTACTTCGGCGAGGCCAAGAAGAACGGTATCACCGCAATCATGTGGGACAACGGCTCCCCAGACGTCGGCCCCGACGGCAACACCAGCGAGCACTACGGCTACTACAACCGCACCGAGCAGAAGTGGTACTTCCCCAGCCTGCTCAAGTCCGCGTTGGACGGTGTCGCGGCAGGAGAACGCCAGTAGTCCCCGGCCCGTGCCAATGTGCCATTGGCCGGCGGCCCGTGCCAATGCCCCTTTGCCTAAAGCGCGGAAATCTGCTATAGTAACGGCATGGACATTGCTGAAATAGATGCGTCAGGGCACGGGCTCCAATACTTCTGCAAGTGCATCGTACACAAATCGCAACAGGTAAACGGCCAATCGGACGTTTACCTGTTGGAAACGGACACCATACTGCCACGAAAAGAACAGCTGGCCCCCAAACCCGGACAGTTTTACCTCCTGCGGAGGGCCATAAGTTCCGTTGAATACGGCCGCCCCATAAGCGTCTACCGCAGCGAAGAACGGATAGATTCAGACACCGGCCTCAAAGTCGTAAAGCTCGAATTCTTGATTCTGAAGAAAGGCCGCGGCACGCAGGAACTCGCGGGACTCCTCCCCGGCGATGAACTCCACATTACGGGCCCCCTTGGCAACGGTTTTGAAATCCCAGAGGACATACGGCTGGACCGAACGTCCGAACACAATCCCGAAATCTGCATAGTTGGAGGCGGCATAGGAGTTGCCCCCGTCGCCTTCCTTGCAAAATCCCTTCCAGAAAAGACATACGACTTCTTCGCCTGCTTCAAGGAATCCAGCTACGCCCTTGACTACATAAAGGCGCATTCCCTCACCGTCACCACCGAAAACGGAAGCGAAGGAATCCACGGCATGCTGAACGCAGCCCTTACCGCCAGCACCCTGCGCGAGCGGGGCTACAAGGCCATCTTCGCCTGCGGCCCCCTGCCCATGCTCTCCTACCTGAAGGACATCGCCGCCGAAGCCGGAGTCCGCTGCTACGTCAGCATGGAGTCCCACATGCTGTGTGGAGTCGGGGCCTGCCTGGGCTGCACGATTCCGACGACAGACGGCAACGCGCGCGTCTGCAAGGACGGTCCCGTCTTTGATGCAACGAAGCTCGTCTTCGAAAAGCCCGCGCCCCGGCGAAAGCCGCTCCCCATAGACTACATCCCCGATACGAGCGTCAGAATTGCAGGGGTGAAATTCAACAATCCCGTCATCGCCGCTTCAGGAACATTCGGCTTTGGACAGAACTACCGGGGAATCACCGACGTGAACGTCCTGGGGGGAATCGTAGGCAAGGGAGTCACGCTGGAAGCGCGCCCGGGCAATCCCGGGCAACGGATAATCGAAGTTGCATCTGGAAACATCAACTCAATCGGCCTGCAGAATCCCGGCGTACAGGCATTCATCGACGACGAGCTGCCCGCAATGCTTGCCCTCAAGCCTGTCGCAATAGCAAACCTGGCGGGCAGCGACCTGGACTCCTATGCAGGGGGGGCGGCCCTGCTGGATGCCACGGACATCCCCATGATCGAACTGAACATAAGCTGTCCCAACGTAAAGGCGGGCGGCCAAGCCTGGGGACTGGATCCGGACAAGGCGGCAAGCTGCGTCGCCGCCGTCAGGAAGGCGACCAAGAAGCCCCTCATGGTGAAGCTGTCGCCCAACGCGCCGGATTTAATCGCAGTCGCGCTCGCATGCGTGGAGGCGGGGGCAGATGCACTCAGCCTCATCAATACGATAAGTTCCGTCAGCATAGATATCGAGAAGGCCAGGCCCGTCTTTGCCAACGTGCGGGCTGGTCTGTGCGGACCGGCAATAAAGCCCATCGCGCTCAGGATGGTCTACGATGTAGCGGAAGCAATGAAGAAGCTCTCCTCATACAAGCAGGTTCCCCTCGTCGGTATGGGCGGCATATCCTGCTGGCAGGATGCGATCGAATTCATCATGGCGGGGGCCACCGCCATTCAGGTCGGCAGCGCGAAGTTCGCCAACCCGCACGTCATGGAGGAAATCATCACCGGCATCTCCGCCTTCATGAAGACGCACGGCTACCGGACTGTAGACGAAATGGTGGGACTGGCGCTGGTCTGACCGCTGCTTAATGCCAGCCTGACCGCCGCTTAATGCTAGCCTGACCGCCGACCGGGCACAAGCTTGACTCCCGCCGGACAGATACCGTCAGGCCGCGGGGAGCCGGCCGCCCGGCCCAGTGACCGTCACCTCCGACGGCCATTCCCTTACGGGAATATCTGTATCTGGTTCTTGAAGAAGTCCTTGACTGACTTCTTTATGTCCTCCGGCGACATCGTCTTGAGGATGTAGCCCGAGGGCTCCAGATGCATGATCCCCATGACGGTATCCTTGTCATTGCTCGCCGTCAGGAAGATGACGGGCAGGTTCTGGAATTCCATGTCGTCCCTGATTCTCCTGAGCACGTCAAACCCGTCCATCTTGGGCATCTTGTAGTCCAAGAGGATAAGGTCAACAGGGCGCATGTCAAGGAATTCCATGACCTCCTCGCCGGAATTCAAGAGCGAAACATCAAAATCTTCCCCAAGCCAGCTTTTCACGCTCCTCAGGAAAATCGGCTCGTCATCCACGACGAGGATTCGCGGCCTGTCAGGGTCGTTCTTCTCAAGCAGCTTCGTAAACAGCGACATATCGACGGGGTATGACAGGAAGCGGATGCAGGGCAGCTGCTTCAGAAACTTCTCCTCTTCAAGGGACAGGTTCCCAATGTTCCCCAGGAGGTACAGGGACAGGCCCGTCCTCTGCTTCTTCGCCGCGGCATCCTCAATGATGCGGAACTCCATCAGCTCCTCCAGACAGATGATCAGATGGAGGGGTTTGTCCGGCATTTCCTTGATTGCATAGGGGCCGGGCAGCATTACGATAGGCTCGCATCCCGTCGCCCTCAGGTCCTGAAGAAAATTCTTCACGACCAGGCGGGATTCATTTCCCAAGACATACACATCCTTTTTCATATCAAGCGACTCCTTTTCATTTCTTTATCAGAGCAGACAGGGTTTCCTTCAACCCCTTGAAGTCCACGTTCTCCACGCAGGTCCGCAAGCGGGCCATGTCCCCCTCAAAATCCGGGGGAACCGACATTCCGTCCAGCTCCTCCATCACGACATCCAATCCGTCTATGTCAAAGTTCCCGGCACATGCCAAAAGCCGTTCCAAAAACTCCGAAAGCTTTTCCCGCGAGACGAGGGGCTTGTCTGCCTTCTGCCCGTCCGCATCCCCGGTATTGAGGACGGAGGCGAGCAGGTCCTTCATCCTGCGGAACGCCACGATGAAAGGCCCGTGCCCGGTGCGGATTTGTTCTATTGAACTGCCGGGGCCATCCGCACCATCCTGGCTGCCGCTGACGCTATCAGCAGTACCATCTGTGCCAGCGTTGCCGCTGGGACTGACAGCAACGCCGTCCGTGCCGCCGGGACCATCGCCGTCATCCGGGATGCTGTCGGCCAGGGCCTCCAGTTTCGCGGCCATTTCGGAAAGTCCGGCCGCCCCGATGAGCCGGGACGTGCTCTTCACGGCATGTACCTTGATGCCGTATCCCTTCCAGTCCCCGGCCTCGTACAGCTCTTCCAGCTCCCCGGCCCTGCTGTCCACAGAGCCCGCGTAGCTTTGCAGGGTGTCCTCAAGTACTTCCTCCGTCCCACAGTTCATGAGGGCCGCGTCGGCATCAATACCCGCCACACCGCGCAGCCGTGCAAGGATACCTCTGGCCTCTGGCCCAGCCGTTGGCCCGGCCTCTGGCCCGGCCGTACCGTCCGTCCCTGCCGTATTTCCGTCCGCCTTCCCCGCATTCCCTTCCGCCGGCGGGTCCTCAAGGTAGTCCTCCGGCAGGAAGCTGCGAATCATCTCTTCCAGCCTGTCGGGGTTGACCGGCTTGGACAGGTAATCGTCGAAGCCCTCGTACAGGTAGGTCTTCTTGACTCCGCTTATGGCATTCGCGGTGAGGGCGACGCAGGGCTTGCCCGCCGACAAGTTGCCCTTCATGGACTGCATCGCGTGCAGGGTCTCTATGCCGTCCATCTCCGGCATCCGGTGGTCCAGGAACAGTATGTCGTAGACGTTCTTCTTGACCAGACGCAGGGCTTCCCGTCCACTCGTCGCCGTATCTACCTTCATCCCCGTCTTTTTGAGCAGGCCGCGTATGACTTCAAGGTTCATCTCCGTGTCATCGACGAAGAGGAGCCGTGCCCGCGGCGCATACAGCTTCTCCGTATATGCCTCGATGCGCTCCACGCTCTTCCGGTAGGCATCCTCTATGTCACCGGCAGGGGACCAGTCCACGACCTCCTGCTTCACGGCGAAGGAAAAGCAGCTGCCCTTGCCGTACTCGCTTTCCACCTGGAGGGACGATCCCATCATGGCAAGCAGCTTGACGACGATGCTCATCCCCAGGCCGGTTCCCTCGATCGTCTTGTTCTTGCCCTCTTCGATCCGCTCGAAGGGCGAGAAGAGCTTGTCCATGTCCTCCTTCTTTATGCCGCTTCCAGTGTCCTTGACGCTCACCTTGAGCAGGATGTACATGTCGTCCTTCTTCTCAAAGCCGACGTTGAAGCTGACGGACCCCTCCTTGGTATACTTGATCGCGTTCGTGAGGATATTGAGGGCGCACTGCTTTATCCGCACGCTGTCCCCGTAGAGGACCCGCGGCAGTCCGGGATCGGAGGACAGCACGAAGTCCAGTCCCTTGCCCGTGGCCCGCTCGCGTATCATGTTCACCAGATCCACGATCAGGGAGGGGGTATCGTAGTCGTCCGGCAGCAGCTCCATCTTGCCGGACTCAACCTTGGAAAAGTCGAGGATGTCGTTCACGATGGAAAGCAGGCTCGACCCCGCCATCTTGATGTTGGAGGCATAGCCCAGTATCGTCTTGTCGCTGCATTCCCGCAGGATCATCTCGTCCATGCCCAGCACGGCGTTTATGGGCGTGCGGATCTCGTGGCTCATGTTTGCGAGGAAGGCGCTCTTCGCACGGGACGCGGCCTGGGCCTCCTCCTTCGCCCCCCGCTCGCGCTTCGTCTGTTCCCGTATCCAGCCGATGTACTCCTTCATCTGCCCCGTCATCTTGCGGATGTTGTCGGCAAGGATCCCCAGCTCGCTGTTGGACTTGAAGGGGATGTTTCTGTTCAGCTCGCCCCGCGCGAGCTTGTGGGAAGCCTCCGTCATCAGGCGGACGGGAGCCAGAATCATCTTGTCCATGACGAAAAGGAAAAGGGCGAGCAGTGCGGAAGAAACGGCAAGGGAGTACGCGAGCGTGAGCAGGAAGTCCTTCTGGGACGCAATCCGCGTGGCGTCAGCCTTCGCTATGACGAGCGTCATGCCGTTGCCAAGCTTGCGCATGGCTCCCCGGAGGGGCTGGCCCCGCCACTGGAACTCGCAGAGCTCCCCGTCCGCCCTGACCGCCATGGCCGCGGCCATCGCGCGTGCGTCAGCGGAAGCCTCCACCGACCTGCCCATGCTACTGGAGTTGCTGTAGTATACGAGGGTATCTTCCTGCCCCAGCAGCACGCCAAGCATCCTGTCCTCCGGCATGGAGTCCACGATGTCCTTGAGGGCTGCGAGGTTTATGTCCATGCCCACGACACCGAGCAGGACGCCATCCCGGTAGAGGGGCGCTATGTAGAAAATCATGTGGACGTTTATGTTCTTGTTCTCGTAGGGAGACGTCCAGACGGGCTTTCCCGCCCAGACGGGGGTATAGTACCAGCCAACGTGCTCCATGTCGGTCGGGGAATAGCGCAGGATGTCCGTCGGCTTCACGCGGACGAATCCCCCCCTTGCCGTCGCCCTCAAGGAAAATTCCCTCCTCCCCGCCAAAGCGCTCCACCTCCATGCGGAAATAGAGGGCGACGGCCCCGGTCGCAAGGGAGGCGAGCGAGGACATTTCCCCGGCAAGCGAGTCCATGAACGCCTTTTCGTAGTCGGGACTCGTCAGAATCCTGTCCTCGTCGATTGTCCTGAGTATGTACTCCTCCGCGGCCTGCACGGAATTCTCGATGAACCTGAAGCCGATGTCCAGTTCAAGGGCCTTTTTCCCCAGGGTCATGCCGATTGACTGCGAGAACTTCTCCTCGGCCAGATCCCGGCTCTTGCGCACGAGGGGAAGGGCCGTCAGACAGAACACGAGCAGGACAAGGACCGTGCTGCCGGGGAACACCAGAAGCTTTATGGACTGGGAATGCCTGACTTTCATGATTTCCGGCTGACCCCGTTCCCTCCGGCTTCCTTGACGGTGTAGCACTGCAGGATCGCCCGGTGGTAGTTCCGCTTGATGCTCTCGAAGAGGTCCACCTCGACGATGCCGACGGATATGGTGACCCCCGTCTCCTTCTGAATGTAGGCGCACAGGATCCTGAACTTCATCTCAGCCTCGTCCGCGTCTATTTCCAGGAAGAGCACGAACTCGTCCCCGCTCCAGCGGAAGATGAGCCCGCTTTCCCCGAACATGTCCTTGGTCAGCTGCACTATCCTCTGCAGGATGGAATCGCCGTCCAACGTCTCGTTGGCAGCCTTGAAGCTGTCTATGTCGAACACGGCCATGGACTTGTAGCGGGTCGTGTTGAACACGCCCAGCTCCCCGAACGAGTCGTTCACGTAGTTGCGGTTGGGAAGTCCCGTCAGCGGGTCCTCCGGCAGGAGGGTCTTGACCATCATGTGGCGGGACGAACCGGCGGGAGCCAGCAGGACCAGCACGAGCAGGGCCGCGAGGATGAGGTAGAGGGCTGTGACCAGCACGGCGGGAAGCCTGTTCCTGTTGGAAAAGCCGCCGGTCCCCTGCACGACGAGGTACCAGCCCAACCCGTCCATGCAGCGGGTCATGCGGAAGCCGCCAAAGCTCCGCTTCGCATAGGTGAAGGAATCGGATCCCGCACCGTCCGCAATGGCGTCGGAAATGTAGGCGTTCTCTATGTTGGAGGAGTCCACATCCGCCTGCACCAGACCGTTTTCGTCCACGAGGCTCACCTTGAGCCCCCAGGTGCTTTCCGCCCCGCCCGAGGAATTCCTGTATTTCGTCCATGAAGAGGCCCAGGCCGCACACGCCCATCAGGCTTCCGTCGGAGCCGGTGATGCGGGCGTTGACGAACACGGCCCAGCGGTAGTCGTTCATCTGGTCGCGATCCGTGTCCAGACCGATGTCCTTGCCCGAGTCCAGGAACATCTGGTACCAGATGTCGTAGGGTTCCTGCTCCGGGTTCACCGTCTTGGTGATTCCGTCCTGCGTGTAGTAGCGGCGAGTCTTTTCCGAGACGACGAACACTGTGCTGCAGCCGAACTGATTCTGGAGCGAGGACAGGTAGCTCGACATGGAGGCCACGGACTGCGGCCGGTCGGGGGAATCCTCGCCGCGCAGGAAATCCTTCAGGAACTCGTTGCCGGCCATGGTCTTGACTATGGCCACGGGAAGCTCCAGGTTCCTGCCCAGCTCGTTGTACAGGCAGTCCGCCACGAACCGGTTCCGCTCAATCCCGCGCTCCTCGGCATTGCTGAGGCGGGGAAAGATATACACCGTAAGGGCGGCAACCGCAGCGACAACAAGTAGCACCATGGGCAACTTGCGTTTCATAAGCGACCTTCCTCTTCAGATCCGGGATGGGCACGCGGCGGACGGGACCTTTCCGGCTTCAGCGCCCCATCCAGCCGCCCCCTTGCGGAACGGCCCGCATGCAGGAGCCGCCCCTCCACTCTTAGTCAAACAGGCCGGGGAACACGTCGGCCATGCCGTAGAGCCTCCCCCGCTCCAACTTCCCCGTTGCCAGCAGGGAACAGAGGTTCTCCAGCGCGTGGACGGCCCCGTTCGCAAAGCCCTGGCGGCCGCGGGCGGTGTGGGTCAGCTCTATCGTGTCGGCGGGCGAATCAAAGAAGACGGTGTGCGTCCCCGGTACCGAGCCGCAACGGGTCGAAGACACGTGCAGCTGGTTGGCCTTGGGCCGCTCGTGGAAGGCGTCCGTCACCATCTCGGTCTTGGCGCTGTTTCCGGCCATCACGCGGCGGGCTATCTCAAGCGCAGTCCCGGAGGGCGAGTCCGCCTTCTGGTTGTGGTGCATCTCCCAGACGGCCATGTCGTACTCGGAGAAGTTGCTGACAAAGGAGGCCGCCTCCTGCACTATCTTATAGAAGAGATTCACCCCTATTGAAAAGTTCGCGCTCCGCATGAGGGTTCCGCCGCATTTGGCGGCGAGGGCCGCGACCTCCGCCTCCCTGTCCGTCCAGCCGGTCGTTCCCACGACGAGGGGAATTCCCGTCGGCAGCAGGGCCTGGATGTTGCCCATCACGGCAGTGGGATGGGAGAACTCGATGACGCCTTCCGCCCCGCTCGACTGCACCGCGGCCGCAACGGCAGCCCCGTCACCGGCGGCGACCTTCACCTTCGCGTCGGGAGCGGCGACATCGACCGTCGTGACGACCTCATGCCCGCACGAAAGGGCCGACTGCTCCAGCATGTGCCCCATCTTTCCATATCCTACAAGCGCAATCTTCATAACAAAACCTCCTGGCCGCTCCAACATCTCGCCGCCGGCCACGAAAAAAATAGGGGCGACCAGAGGAGGCCGCCCCGAAATAGAATCAATATCCGTCGCTCATCGCACGGTTCGCATCCCTCTGGCAGAGCTCCTGGTAGGTCAAGCTCATCTTCTTGAGCTTGTCCTTGAGCTCCTGCGGGTAGGGCATGTAGCGCCAGAAGATGCCGCGGACTTCCTTGGGCAGCTTCTGCTGGCCCTGGGACTCCTTGGTAATCCAAAGGATGTAGTCGGCGATGAAGAACTGCTTCAGGTCGCCCTTGAGCTTCTGTCCGTCTATCCATTGGTAGTACATTCCCGTCAGTCCGTCGGACATCCAGTCGAAGGAGGCCTTCTCCTTGGCAACCTGCCAGCGCAGGTCGGCGACGGCGGTAAGGCAGGCTATCTTGAGGTTGCGCGGGTACATCGGAATACAGATGCGGCCGCGACTCGTGATGCGGTTGTAGCGGTCGAAGGGCTCCCAGCAGAAGCCGGAATCGCCGTAGGTCGGCACGAGCAGGGTATAGGGAACGATGCGGTTGGGCATGTTCCGGTGGATGCGGACGAAACAACCCGGGTCAATCGACTCGATCCAAGCCAGCTCGCGGATGACGTTCTCCCGGAAGCCGGTTCCCTGCTGCAGGCAGTGGAAGAACTCTCGGGTAAAGACGGGGAACTGGTTTCCCTGGCGGCCGCAGGTCATCTTTGCCATCTGCCGCATCGTCGTCATCTCGCCCAGAATAATCTCCTGATCGACGGCCGCGCTGTCCTTCTCGCCCTCGGCTGCCGCGTTCGCCGCCATGGAATCGTTTATCTTGTTTATGGCCTCGAGGGAGCCCTTTATCTCCTCTATGCCCTTCTCAATCTCCTTGTCCAGGCGCTGCAGGTCTTTCAGCAGGTTGACTATCTCGGAGCAGGTCTTTTTCTGGAGGTCGGTGTAGGGATACTTGTGCTTCTCCAGCCCCTCGAGCGAATACTGGTTGTGCTCAAGGAGTGTCTTCACTTTGTCCTGCAGGTCCTCCTCCAGGCGGTCGCGCTGGGCCTCCTTCATCGAGACCAGGCTGTCCGCGCTCTGGATTTTGCCGCTCGCCTTGCCGATTGCGGCTTGGTTCTTGGCCTGCTGGACGCCGGGGTTGTTTGCCCCGCCCTTGACGGGGATTTCGTCCGTCGTGGACGGCTTCATCTTGCCGATGGCGACCTCGCGTATCCATTCGTCCATGTAGAGGATAGGCTCGCCCGTGTAGTTGTCAAGTATCGCCTTGGCGAAGAATTCCTTCTGCTCCGGGCTGAAGAGCGAGGGCAGGACGACCCCGTAGCGCATGGCCAGCCGCTTGCAGAGGGGCAGGCGGGTGTTGACCATCTTGGGCGCGAGGGTGCGGAGGAAGTTCCAATATATAGAAACAATCTGCTGCCTATAAACCGTGCGGTCCTTCTTGTCGGTGCAGTTGAGGTACTTGACGAGTATGGCGTGCAGACGCTGTGCGCTCTCGCCCTCGCCGCCGAGCGAAGTCTTGTAGTATGCGGGATCGTCGAAGACTTTGTTCGGCGTGTCTTCAAAATATTTTGCGATGGGGGCGAAATACTTGACCGTCAAGTCCACGTCCGCAACGTTTCCGGCACCAATGGGAGCCTTCTGAACCCCGGACGGGCCGGCTTTGCCTTGGGAACTGGCAGCAGGAGCGGAGGAACCGGCATCCTCCTCGAATTCCGCCGCCGCCGCGAAGTCATCCGCGTCGCCAGCCTGAACCGCAGGATCATTCTCCAAATCTGAAATCAGAGCGTCGATATCCCCGGTGAAACCTTCCTTTTCTTCCATCTCCATCAAAAACTCCAAGTCAAATAAAAATCTATGGTATTATATCACGCCCACCCATAACTATCAAGGTAGAAACGGCAAACACCCGTGCATTTCGCCTCACAATCAACGTTGATTTGTCACTTGTATCAACGTTGATTTGTCACTTGTGCCAACAGGCGACCGTCAACCTTGACTAATCGGGAAAATGGCATTACAGTCAAAACAGGGACAACAGTAGGTAACAAAGTGGCGAAACCGCGCATCCAGGCATACGCAGCCTTCGTCTTTGCACTATTCTCTTCTATTATACTGCCCATTTCCTGCAATGGAAACGGAGGGGGAAGCGATTCTTCCGGGCCAATATACATGCCGGTCGGCGGGACATCATCCGGCACTGCAGGCGGCAGCGGAAGCCCGGGCAGCGACAGTACCGCCTCCGCACAGGACATACTGGAGCTTTCAAACGCGGGAGACACGGACAGCATCATACATATATTCACGGCCTCCCCGGAACAGGAGCAGGCCGGAACTCCCCAAGCTGTCGTCCTCAAAGCCTCCGACATAGGGCTGCCGGAGGGAGGCAGTGCGACGCTGGCCATCTCGGGCAGCATCTCCTTCAGCCAGACGGCGCAGGCGGACGCGGACGGCAACGTCAGCTTCCAGATACCGGCCATAGTGTCGGGTACGGACATAACCGTCAGCCTGTCAGTGAGGAACGCATCCGGCACGGTCCTGTACTCAGGCTCAAACCAGCAGACAGTCTCCGGCGACAGCATAAACATAAGCCTGACCCTCAGGCGGCAGTTCTGGACCCTGCCGGACAGCATCAGCGTGACGGCAAGTCCCGACGGGCTGGTCTTCGACTCCTCGCAGCTCGACAGCGCAAGCACCACGCTGACGATATCCGGGCTGGAGGGCGCGCCCGCCGGAGCGGCCATCGGCTACGCCTGGACGGACGAGGCGGGTCTTGCCGTCGGAAGCGGCGCGACCCTGACCCGGACCTTGGGCGAGCTTGTCGACAGCACGGCCATGACCGCGGGCAGCGAGCTGACCAGGACCTACACCGTCACCGTCGCCTACACCGACGAGGGAGGCACCGCCAAGACCGCGAGCGCGAGCACGACCGTCGTCGTAGGGCCGCCGGTGACCATACCGGCCTTCACCGTCAAAATCACGCCGCCGTTCTCCTATGACACGGCGCACAGCAATACGCTCCAATATGCGCTCGTGAACGGCACGGATCCCTTCACGTTCGAGCCCGAGCTGCCGTCCGGCACGGAGTTCCCGGACGGAACGGTGTTCTCGTGGTCCATCTCCAAAGTCGGCGGCACGGCCCCCGTCACCAGCACCGGCACAAGCATCTCAAAAACACCGGCAGAACTTGGAGTGGCGGCTTCCGTCGCAACCTGGAACATCACCTGCACGGCGACAAACTCCCGCGCGACCGACCCCGTGACGGCGGACAAGACGATGCAGGCCCGCATCCTTGCGCTTCCGAACTTCATCATACAGCTGGACTCCGTGACAGGCTACAATGCGGACAACAGCTCCGGGGATACCTATGCGTTCATGCCCAGTGCAAGCGGGGCCTTCAACTTCAAGGCGCAAACCACATCCAGCACTACGGTAACAGGCATGACCTACAGCTGGTCCGTCTCCGGCAGCAGCAGCTTCACCCAGACGGGCGACACGTGTACCGTACAGACGTCGGACCTCCCCAACTTTGACAGCAAGACGTATGCCAGCCCGGGGGACTGGACGGTGTCCTGCACGCTGTCCTACGGAAGCCTTGATCCCGTGACAAAGACCTACCCCCTGTCCGCATTCGTGCTTGCCCTGCCCGACATCAAGCTGACGGACAACACGAGCCTGCCCATCGTGACGGCTGCAGCCAGCAGTACAAAATTTTACGTGTGGGATACTGGTTCGGAAACCCTCTCATATACGGTGGAATCGGACGACCCCGACACACCCATCCCGGTCGGCGTCACGTATTCCTGGAGCATAGGAGACTGGTCTGAGTCTGACGGTTCCTTCACAGAGACTCCGGCTGTAAGTTCCGTTAATACCTCTAGTTCCTCGCCCCTTTCAGGTCCAGACTATGTGGGGACGGCACGATGCACAATTTCCATGGCGGGGCTTAGCAAATCCACGCCATACGCGAGCCTGAACCTGCTTTCGAAGGGGTCTATGTCACTGGCTGAGCCGGACGTCACTATATCGGCAGGTACGGGCTTGTCAGGCTCGGGCGGCAGTTTCACAATACAAGACGGCTATACAGACGAAAGTGCATTCCTGAGTTTTACCTTCAGCGAAGACCAGCCCATTGAGGAATTCGAGTACGAAGTCAAAATAACAGCTGGTGCTGTTATAACCATGAACGAGAATGCAGAGTATTTCTCCTCTATCTCCGTATTTAACTTCTGTCCTGGTTCTGGCAGTCCCGGTGAAACAAAGACATATTCGATTACCATACAGGCAAAGTCGACTGTCCCGGGAGCCTTAAACGACAGCAGCGTCTTTACTACAAGCATCTCCATCACCTACTGACAGCTCCGTAACCGGCAGGGCAGCCTGTAGCCTAGGGTGCGGCGGTGCAGGGCTTCCTGGCAGCCAGTGCCCCCCCCCGCACGGAATTTGCCGATTCCCCCTCTTTTTCGCTATATTGTCCGTAGAAAATTTCTTCCATACATAAAGAGGTCATACGATATGGCAAAACATCAGTTTCAGACGGAAGTGAACCAGCTGTTAAAGCTGATCATCCACTCCATGTATTCCAACAAGGACATCTTTCTGCGCGAGATTGTCTCCAACGCGAGCGACGCGCTGGACAAGCTCAAGTACCTGACGGTCAGCGACGACAAGTTCAAGGCCATCAGCTTCACGCCCCGGATCGACATCACATTTGACGACAAGGAGAACGTGCTGACCGTGCAGGACAACGGAATCGGCATGGACGAGAAGGACCTGAACGACAACCTGGGTACGATTGCCCGCTCGGGCACCAAGGGCTTCATCGAGCAGCTGTCCAAGTCCGGGGCCGACAGCTCCGACCTCATCGGCCAGTTCGGCGTGGGCTTCTACTCCGCCTTCATGGCCGCGAGCAAAATCGACGTGTACACCCGCAAGGCGGGCGGCGACGGCAAGTTCTGGCACTGGACGAGCGACGGGACGAACTCCTACGACGTGGACGAGCTTCCCGCGGATTCCGCCCCCGCCAAGAAGTACGGCTTCGACAAGGCGGAGACGACCGGATCCGCGATCGAGATGCACCTGAACGACGAGAGCAAGGACTACGCGAGCCGCTGGAAGATTGAGGACCTCATCAAGAAGTACTCCAATCACATCGCCTTCCCGATTTACCTGCACTACACGCAGACCAAGTATGACAAGGACGGCAAGGCCGACGGCAGCGAGAGCAAGGTGGACCAGATAAACAGTGCGTCCGCCCTCTGGCGCAAGAGCAAGAGCGAGCTGAAGGAGGAGGACTACAACGAGTTCTACAAGACCTTCAGCCACGACGGGACCGACCCCCTCCTGCACCTGCACACCCACGCCGAGGGAACCCAGGAGTACACGACCCTCTTCTATATACCGCAGGTGGCCCCCTTCGACATGTACCAGGCGGACTACAAGAGCGGGCTCAAGCTCTACGTCAAGCGCGTCTTCATCACCGACGACGACCGCGAGCTGCTTCCCGCATACCTGCGCTTCGTGCGCGGCGTCATAGACAGCGAGGACCTGCCGCTCAACGTGAGCCGCGAGATCCTGCAGCAGAACCGCATCCTTGAGACGATCAAGACCCAGTCCATCAAGAAGCTTCTGAACGAGTTCAAGAAGCTCGGCGAGGACGCGGACAAGCTGCGCGAGCCCAAGGATGCTGACGGCAAGGAGCGCGAGCTGACCGAGGACGAGAAGAAGACGCTGGAGAAGTGGAACAAGTTCGTCAAGTCCTACAACCGCCCGATGAAGGAGGGCCTGTACACGGACTATGCCAACCGCGACGAGATCGCAGAGATAGTCCGCTTCAAGAGTACCGACCCGGCGGGCGACGGCGAGGACAAGTGGACCAGCTTCGCCGACTACGTGCAGCGCATGAAGGAAGGCCAGAAGGCCATCTATTACATCAGCGGCTCCGACGAGAAGAACCTGCGCGAGTCCCCCCTGCTTGAGGCCTACAAGAAGAAGGGCTTCGAGGTCCTGATCATGAGCGACGAGATTGATGACATCGTTATCCCCTCCTACAACAAGTACAAGGACTGGGAGCTCAAGGCCGTCAACCGCGCGGGCAGCGACGATGAGCTCGGCGTGGACAAGGACGAGGCCAAGAAGAAGGAGGAAGCCTTCAAGCCCGTCCAGGAGAAGATAAAGAAGGCCCTGGGCGACCGCGTCAAGGACGTGGTGCTCTCCAAGCGCCTTTCCGACAGCCCCTCCTGCGTCGTCATCGACGAGAACGACCCGTCCATCCAGATGGAGCGCATGATGAAGGCGATGGGACAGGGCAACCAGTCCCTGGTCAAGCCTATCCTTGAGATCAACGGCGACCACGCCCTGGTCAAGAAGCTGGAGGGCCCCGTCGCCGACGACTTCGTCGCCCAGGTGAGCGAGGTCCTGCTGGACCAGGCCCTGCTGATTTCCGGCGCGGAGCTCAAGGACCCGGCGGACTTCGTCAAGGCGATGAACTCCCTCCTGTCCAAGTAGTATATATATAGAAGAAAACTTCCGGCCCCGCTGTCACGGCGGGGCCGGCCCTCCCTTCCGGCCTCCGGGAGGGAGACAATTGAGCTTGTATCCAATTTCTGATACACTTTCTTCCGTGGAATGTTCTGCGCCCTTACAGCAACCGGGAGAGTTTGTCCTGACAACAGCCGGGCTCATTGATTTCGGAGAAATTTCAACGGACATCGCTCTGAGCATAAAGCGGCAGGCTGGGAAAATCAGGCTGAGGGTTGGGAAGCAAGTAAACGGCGAAAAAGACAATTACGGAGAACAACACATAAATCGCTTGTCAAGGCTCAGACAGCTGGAGCAAAAAGGCTATAAGAATGCCCAAGACGCAGCGGAGAGTATTTGCTGTTGCTTTTATGAAATTTATGATAACGGAGTAGGCCTCATCCTTCGTACCCCTGACAACATGGCAGCCTATATCTGCATAGAGCAAAACGGTGATGAGAACGATTTCTATGACATCAAGACCATATCACCAGCGAACGACCGCTTCTTTAAAAGAAAGAAACGGCTGTGGAAAGACCACCGCCGTTCAGATAATGAGCAGGAAAGCACGCCAAACCTTCAGCATCAGCCCCCTCGCGAATTTACGGGCAACCCATTGGAGGAAATATAACCCTCCCCAAAATTATTGTCAAGACCCGCTCTCGCCTTATTCAGGCCTCTGGGAGGAGGACTCCCACGCAAATTCCGTCATTTTTCGTGCAAATTCCGCCCTTTTTCGCGAAAATTCCGTCATTTTCCCTCAAAAACTGCCCTTTTGGGTAGGTTACAAGAAAAAAAAATCCGTGCTACAATGTTTTTGACTGGCTACAGCCTCCTGTGATCCGGCCATACGCATGAAGAAGGCCCCTTGTGGATTGGTCATAAACATGCAGACGGCCTCCTGTAGGTCGGCCATAAACATACCGCAAAGGAGCGTCCGCGTATGCGCAAGTCCAGAACTTTCCTCCCCATGCTCACAGCGTCATTCTTTACCCTGACCGCACTCCTGTGCCCGCTCGCCACCTCGTGCAACAGGAACGGCGGCACGAGCGAGATGGACGGCGACATATATACCCCTGGGGGGGGGGGGGGATCTGGAAATGGTACGGGCGCAAACGGCGGCGCGGGCGGCCTGAACGGAGGCGACTCTTCCCTTCCTTCCGCCAGAGACATCCTTGAACTTTCCAACGCGGGCGACACCGACACGATAGTAGCCCTCT
>JAILON010000141.1 GCA_024690865.1 Treponema sp.
CAACACCTGCTCGGTCAGGGCGAGCGCGGAGGAGCGGATTTTGGGCCGCCTGGGCTTTTTTACGGGACTCAAGAAGCTGCGCGCCTGTGAGCCTGGCGCCAAGTCCCGCAACCTTGAGGCCGCCGCCCGCTACGTGGAGGAAAACGGTCCCAAGCCCCTGACCCTGGTCGTCATGGGCTGCATGGCGCAGCGGCTTTTGGATGGGCTCCAGAAGGACTGGCCCGCCGTGGACTACGTGGTGGGAACGTTCCGCAAGGGGGACTTTCCCGAAATCATCGCCGCCACCGAGCAGGGGAAAAAGTTCGTGGTTACGGACGAGCAGCCCGTCTACAGCTTCGCGCCGACTTCCTATGCGGAAGGTGCATTCTCTACCTTCGTGCCGATTATGCACGGCTGCAACAACTTCTGCTCCTACTGCATCGTCCCCTACGTCAGGGGAAGGGAGGTCAGCCGCACCTTTGGGAAAATACGGGACGAGCTGGACATGCTGTCTGGGCGGGGCGTCAAGGAGATAACCCTGCTGGGGCAGAACGTGAATTCCTACCGGGGGGAAGGCGACATGGACTTCCCGACCCTGCTGCGGGCAATCTGCGCCCATCTGGAGGCCACGAATTCTTCCATACAGTGGGTCCGCTTTGAATCCAGCAACCCGAAGGACTTTTCCGACGCCTTGATTTCGGTGATAGCTTCCGAACCACGGATATGCCGGGGCCTGCATGTCGCGGTCCAGCACGGGGCGGACAGGATCCTCAAGGCGATGAACCGCAAATATACGAGGGAGGGCTACCTGTCGCTCGTGGAACGAATCAGGGCCGCCGTTCCCGATGTGGAGCTTTCCACGGACATAATGCTGGGCTTCCCCGGCGAGACGGAGGAAGACTTCGCGCAGGTCATCTCGCTTATGAAGGAAGTCCGCTTCGAGAGCGCCTTTATGTACTACTACAACCCCCGCGAGGGAACTCCCGCCGCTACGATGGGAGGCCAGGTGGACGTGGACACGAAGAAGGCGCGCTTGCAGCAGGTCATAGACCTGCAGCTGGAGATTACCAGGTCTGTCATGGCCGGACGGCTGGGCAGGCAGGTTATGGTCCTTGCCGACACGGTCAGCCGCAACGACAAGGGCGAGCTTTTGGGCAAGACCAGCCAGAACGAGCGCGTCGCGTTCAAAGCCCCGGCCTCCGTCATCGGCAGCTTTGTGACCGTCAGCCTTGATGAGCTGAACGGCAATACATTCCGGGGCAGGATGGCAGCAGGTGCTTGACAGGACGGCCGTGTAGGATAGTAGAAGCAAATTAGCCTGTGATAAACTGCCAGTTGGCTTTTTACGGGGAAAATGCGAGATGCTACTTCCAAAGTAAGGCAATACCTCCTTAGAGAATACCAGTACCTGGTAATGATACCCCGACGCTCTGCCTCGGGGAGCTTCATTTCGGCGAATAAGTATGCTTGCAATTTAAAGCCTGCTTTCTGCGGCTTAAGTTGATGATGTTAGTCCCTGCCCGGTTCCCGTAGTTCCTGCCTGGGGCTTGTAGCCCCTGTCGCTGTTTATATAAGAGTTTTCTTAGCTTTTCCAGACTGCTCTTGCAAAGAGGGACAAAGGCATCTATAATATCTTCCATAAAACATATGCAAATATATGCAATAGTAGAATATGGAGGCAGTTTTATGATAAAAAGATTGTTCATGGCCGTGCTTCTTGCTGGTCTTTCCCTGGCGGCATTTGCGGTCGGCGAAACCCGTTACATTTCCGTCCAGTCCCTAGCGATGAAGGAAAAGTCGTCCAATACGTCCAAGACCGTGGGAACGCTTTCCTACGGGGACGAGGTGACGGTTGCCAAGGTTTCGGGCAAGTGGACGCAGGTTTCTCCAAAGGCTACGCCCTCTGTAAAGGGGTGGGTAAGCAGTTCTGCCCTGTCCAAGCGCAAGATTGTCACGGGCAAGTCCGTCAAGACCGATGCAAATGAGATTTCCCTGGCAGGAAAGGGCTTTACCGAGGGCTTTGAGAACCGGGATGCCGCGTCTTGGGATACGGACGATCCGTCGGTGGACAGCATCGAAAGCAATTCCGTCTCAGACGAGGAGATGCAGGCTTTCATAAAGGAAGGCAAGCTTAGGGAGGCGGAATAATGGCGACAGGAAAGAAAGCCTTTCTCGGCTGCGCAATCCTCGCGGTGGTCATCCAGAGCGCGGTGCTTGCGGACGGACTCGATGGCTTCAGAAAGATTGCGGGAACGATACAGAGTGCGGGTGGGGAGGTTTCCAAGGCTTCTTCCTCCATCGCAGCCATAACCGAAGAGATTACGCCCGAGCAGCAGTACTACATCGGGCGCGCGGTTGCCGGAACAGTCCTCAAGAATTACAAGCTCTACGACAACAAGGCGGCGACGGCATACGCCAACAAAATCTGCGCCGCGATAACGCAGGCTTCCGACATGCCCCTGCTCTACAAGGGCTATTTCGTCGGCATCCTGGACACGGACGAAGTGAACGCCCTCTCTTCCCCGGGCGGCCATATCCTCATCACGAGGGGGCTTGTGGAGTGCGCCAGGGACGAGGATGCGCTTGCTGCGGTCATCGCCCACGAGGTGGCCCACATCCAGCTGGGCCACAGCGTCAAGGCGATAAAGTCCAACCGTGCAACCAACGAGCTCATAAAGGCCGTCGGGGACGAGCTTCCCCACAGCGGCAACGCAAGGATTCTTGCCGACCTTGGAGTGAACGTGGACGACATGGTGGCGGAACTGGCGACATCGGGCTACTCCAAGACGCAGGAATTCCAGGCGGACAAGAAGGCCCTGTCGCTGATGAGCGATGCGGGCTATGATCCTGCTGCGATGCAGGATATGCTGAACTTCCTCAAGCTCAAGGAGGAGGGGCAGGAGTCTGGCTTCTGCAAGAACCATCCGGACGCCGCTTCCAGGCTCAAGAACATAAAGGGCGACCTGAAGAAGTACAAGAAGGAATACAACAGGCAGGCCCGCGAGGCCCGCTTCTCCAAAACCCAGGGGAGCCTGTAGATGAAAAAATACTTCCGCTCGGTCCTCATAATCATCGGTGTGTCGCTTGTCGTCACCATCTTGCATTTCTCCGGGCTCTTCTCCTTCTTGGAGAACAAGACCTTCGACAGCCGGACCAAGTTCGCCGCGCCGTACAGCTATCCGTCACAGGACATCTGCTTCATCACGGTGGACCAGGAGAGCATAAACTGGGCCAGGCGGGAGATGGGCTGGGGCTGGCCCTGGCCCCGGGCGGCCCTCGGCGACATCGTGAAGTACATGAACATCGGCAATGCCGAGGCAATCGCATTTGATGTCCTCTTTACCGAGCCTTCGGTCTACGGGGACGCGGACGACATTGCCTTTGCGGATGCCTGCGCCGAATACGGAAAGGTCGTCCACGCGATGTACGCGGACGATGCCTCGCGCTCCTCCGATGACCTTATCTTCCCCGTTGACTCAATCCGCAAGAGCGCGGGGGTCATCGGCACCACGGTCAGCGCGAAGGACAGCGACGACGTGATGCGGCGGGGGAGGATTTCGTTCGTCAGTGACGACGGCGAGTACCCCTCGCTCGGCATCGCTCCCCTCGTCATATCCGGCATGACGATCGACGAGATAAAGGAGGCTTCCCCCGTCGAGAAGGGGGAGACCCTGCTGCTCCGCTACCGGTCCAGCCTCGACGTCTACAATCCCTACCGTGCCTCCGACGTGCTCCAGAGCTACTACGACTACAAGGCCGGCAAGGAACCGCTGATTCCCCCGGAGAGTTTCGAGGGGGCATACGTCTACTACGCCTACTATGCGCCCGGACTTTTCGATATCTGTTCCTCGCCGCTCTCGCAGGTGTATCCGGGCTGCGGAGTCCACATCACGGAACTGGACAACTTCCTGTCTGGCGACTTCATGCGCACCGTCCCGGAGCCCCTTTCGGTCGCATGGATAGTCTTTGCCAGCGTGCTGGGAATCCTCGCCATCTCGTTTACGGAGGCGAGGAAGAGCAGCCTGGGAAATGCGCTGTCTGCGGTCGGTACGGTGGCCGTCGGGCTGGCCGTCATAACGGGGGGCTCCGTCGTGCTGTTCGTCATGGGCTGGTACATACTGCTGGTCGCTCCGCTCGCAAGCTTCAGCTTCTCCTTCCTGCTCCAGCTTGCGCTGACCTATATGATGGAAGGACGGCAGAAGCGCTTCATCAAGACCGCCTTCTCCCAGTACCTGAGCCCGGCGGTCATCGACCAGCTGATAAACAACCCCGACAGCCTTAGGCTCGGCGGCGAGGAGCGGGAGATCAGCATCTTCTTTTCCGATGTCCAGGGCTTTACAAGCATTTCGGAGGGCTTGGCCAAGAATCCGACCAAACTGACCGAGGTGCTGAACCTCTACCTTTCCGAGATGAGCTCGATCATACTGGAGTCGGGAGGTACAATCGACAAATATGAGGGGGATGCCATCATTGCCTTCTGGAATGCCCCTGCCAACCAGGAAGACCATGCCGCGCGGATTCTTGCTGCGGCGATGGAATGCCAGAAGCGGCTTGACGAGCTTCGCACGGACCTGCACAAGATGACGGGCAAGAAATTCTACCAGCGGATAGGGATGAACACCGGCTACGCCGTCGTAGGCAACAGGGGGTCGTCCAACCGCTTTGACTACACTATGCGTGGCGACAGCGTCAACCTGGCCTCTCGGCTTGAGGGGTTGAACAAGCAGTTCGGCACCTATACGATGTGCTCCAAGGCCACGATGGAAAGCGCGCTGGCGCACGGTTGCACGCTGCGCTTCAGGGAGCTTGCCCGCGTCGCCGTCGTGGGTAAGAAGGAGGCGGTCACTGTCTATGAGCCCATGACGGAGGAAGCCTTTGGACAGAAGAAGGATTTGATCGAGGCCTTTGACAGGGGGCGCGACCTGTTCTATGCGGGGGACTTCGCCGGGGCGAAGTCCATCTTTGACTCCACGAAGGATCAGGATCCGCCGGCCTTCTTCTATTCTGAAAAGTGCGGGGAGCTTTTGGCGAATCCGCCGGCAGACTGGCAGGGTGTCTGGAAGGCAACCTCCAAGTAGCGTGTGTTGTGTGCAAGGGTGCTCGGGGCATGGCTGCACGGCTAGGGCGACCCTTGAAACAGCCGACCCTTTTCGTTAGAATTGGGGAGTATGAAAGCAATTATTACAGTCGTAGGCGGAGACAAGGTGGGAATCATTGCCAAGGTTTCCGCCTACCTTGCCGGACATTCAATAAACATAGTGGACATCACCCAGACCATCCTGAGTGGGAATTTCGTCATGATGATGATGGTGGACTTTGAAAACGCCGACACGGACATAGACAGCGCGCGGAAAGATCTGACGGCAAGCTGTTCCGAGCTGGGTGTAGAGTGCAACGTCATGAACGAGCGCGTGTTCAGCGCGATGCATAGAATATAAAATAGAATACAAATTACAAAGCGGGCGGGCTTTGCCTGCTTTTTGGCGTCGCCCGCTTTTGGGCATTGCCCGCCTTTAGGCAGTTGGACTTGCCTGTGCCATTTTCCGTGCCCTGACGCAGCGTGCGATGGTCTCATAGAGGTTGTCGGCGTTGATGGGCTTTGCGATGTGCGCCGCCATGCCGCAGCTGGAAGCCTTCTCTTCGTCCTGCAGGTATGCGTCTGCCGTCAGCGCGATGATCGGTATGCTTTTTGCATCGGGGCGGTCGAGTGCCTGTATGGCCTTGGATGCCTCAAAGCCGTCCATCACCGGCATCCGTATATCCATGAGAATCACATCGTAGTGGCCGTTTTCGCTTCCGCTGAAAAGATCCAGGCCCGCCTTGCCGTTTTCGGCTACATCTACGGATATTCCCCGCCGTTTGAGAAGCTCTGATGCTATTTCTGCATTTATCTCGTTGTCCTCGCACATCATGATGTGCAGGCCTTCCAGCAGGTCCTCATCCGAATCCTGCTCCTGCATGTCGGGCGTCTGCTTTTCATAGGGAACAAGTTCCAGCGCCATGCTTACGATAAAGCGGGATCCCTGGCCGGCTTTGCTTTCTACCCGGATGGACCCGCCCATCGCTTCGACCAGCTGCTTTACGATTGCAAGCCCCAGGCCGCTCCCCATGTTGGCCATGGTGTCCTTCTCCTGGGTGAAGGGCTCGAACATCTTCTTTTGGAACTCCTCGCTCATGCCGATGCCGTTGTCTTCGACGATTATGTCCCCGATAAAGGTGTTGCTGTAGATGGATACGTTCGCATAGGTGAGGTGGATATGTCCGCCCGACTTTGTGTATTTGACGGAATTTGAAAGCAGGTTCACGAAGACCTGGTTGAACCTGAGGCGGTCAACGAAGAAGGCGTCGTCCAGCTCCAGGTTGTCTACGATGAAGGCGAGCCCCTTCTTCATGCAGAGGGGGGCGATTATGGCCCCAATGTAGGACTTGAACTCGTCGATGTGGTAGGGTTCGGGATGGAGCTCGAAGTCCTTTTCCCCAATCTTGTTCATGTCCAGTATGTTGTTGACCAGGCTGAGGAG
Organism: Treponema sp.; assembly: GCA_024690865.1. Taxonomy (GTDB): domain Bacteria; phylum Spirochaetota; class Spirochaetia; order Treponematales; family Treponemataceae; genus Treponema_D. Next base: position 6,501 of record JAILON010000141.1, read on the forward strand.
GAAATGGCCGCTCAAGTCGATCTTTTCCAGGCATTCGACCGTTTTCTGCGGGTTTGCTTCGGCCTTGGCCATGTAGGTCATGCCCAGTATGCCGTTGAGGGGGGTGCGGATGTCGTGGCTCATCTTGCTGAGGAATTCGGTCTTCGCGTTGTTCGCCTGGTGCAGGGCGGTGTTCTTGCGGTTCAGGAGCCGCAGGTAGATGACGGCCGTCGGGATGCCGAAGATCAGGAACGTAAGGACGAGTATGAGTGCCGCGAAGAGGGAGGGATACCTGTATATGAAGGTAAGCAGGTTGACGTCGGTTTCCTTCTGGATGGAGTCTCGGAACATTTCGTTTGCCTGGTCCAGCCCTATCAGGGACAGGCCCTTGGATATGATTGAAAGCAGGCGGACGTCGCAGGAATTTCTGACTCCGATGCATATCGAATACTGCAGTTCCGGTATTACGGTAAAGGAAAGGGAAGTGTACTTGGGGTTTGACTGGTATTTCGCAATCTGGTAGCTGCTGAGGAAGGTCGTGTCGGCCTTGCCGGTCATGACGGCTTCGATGCAGGACTTTACCGTCATGTAGGTCTCGTAGGTGTAGGCGTTGCCCAAGGTCAAGTGGACAAGCTCCCCCATGTAGGTGCCCGGAAGCTCCGCACATACGGGCTTGTGCTCCTTGTCCTCCGCATTCTGGCTGGAGCGTCGGGTTACCTTTATGATGCTCATGTTGGCCAGCTCCTGCGTTATGCCGGCCTTGTAGCGTTCCGCATAGCGGAAGTCGAACGGCATTTCGCACAGTATGTCCACGTCGCCTCGGGCAAATGCGGCCAGCACGTCTGCATAGTTGTCGTAGGGCCTATATTCAAAGCGCAGCCCCGTGATTTGACTTATCATGAAGTAGATGTCCGCGAGGGGGCCGGAGAAGCGGTCGCCCTCGAAGTATCCCAGGGGATGCCAGGTCTTCGTGCATCCGACCTTGAATTTCCTCCGGTACGACAGGAAGATGGATTCGTCAAAGTTCGGGGCGAACACCTTCTGGACTTCCTTGCTGTAGTAGCGCCTGTTCAGGTTGTCCTGGAATGCCGGTATGATCCTGATGAGCTCGGCCATTGCCCTGTTCAGCTCCTCAAGCAGCCTGTAGTCGTCCTTGGGCACGGCGAAATAGAGGTCCCTGAACTGGTAGTCTGCGACCGGGTAAAATTCGGTCCGTTCGTAGCTGTTCTTCAGTATGGCGTCCACATCCCCGGAAACGAGGGCGTCTTCGCATTCCTTTTCGCTCTTGAAGGAGATTATTTCCGGACGGAAGTTGTGGTTCGAACCGTATGTGCGCAGGTTCTTGACGTCCTCCAGCCAGTCCTCCTTGTCGGAGGAAATTCCAATCCGCATTCCGTAGAAGCTTTTGAAGTCGCCGTAGGAAAAGTTTGTCCGTGCCGGATTTGTGACGAGCTGCTTGGACGTGCTCATCATGGTCCGCTCCGAGAATGCGAGGCTGGCCTCAAGGTTCGGTGTCGGGGCAATCCCTGCGATAAGGTTGGCCTTGCCTTCCTCCAAAAGGCGCAGGGCCTCGTCTTCCCCGTCGGTGTGTATGAACGAATAGTCCCAGTTCGCATACTGCTTCAGGGCCAGGAGGTATTCATAGCCGTATCCAGAATACAGCCCGGTGACCGAGTCGTAGTCCTGGAAGCCCTTGCTGGGGTAGTATGCCACCCTCACCAGTTTCTTTTGGGCCGAAAGGGGAGCGAGGAGCAGCAGGCTGGCGAACAGGAATGTGAAGAACCTCTTCATTCGATATATTATAAAAGCCATTGTCGCTTTTTTCAAGGAAAAGTTCAGTCCTTTTATGGCAGGCCCTTATGCCGGGGCAAGGACGGAAAGGATGTCCCCGTCCGTGACTTCCCTGATGAAGCTGTCGCAGTAGTAGTGCTGCAGGATGACCCTGGCGCTGGTGCTGGAGGTGTTCTTTTTGTCTTTCTTCATGGCCTCCAGCAGCTTTTCTGCCGTTCCCTCGCTTCCTGCCAAAGCCGTGGGCACGGGGGACATGTCGTAGCCGAATGATGCGAGCAGGGCCTTTCCTTCGTCCCTGAAAAGGCCGGAGCACTCACCAAGGGCGTAGGACAGGTCCAAGGCCCTGCCTATTCCCCAGGCTACGGCTTCGCCGTGGGTGACTGTTCCCAGTCCCGCCACGCTTTCAAGCGCATGGCCGAAGCTGTGGCCCAAGTTCAGGAAGGCACGATCTCCCTTTTCCTTAAAGTCCCGGTGCACTATGTCGGCCTTGGCGCTGGAGCACTCGCTGATTATATGGAAGAGCACGTCTTCGTCACGGTGCAGCAGGGCATCGCGGTTGGAGGCCATGAAGTCCAGCAGCTCGCGGGAAAAGAGGAATGCAGTTTTTATGGCTTCTCCCAGGCCGGAGCTGAATTCCCGGTCGCTCAGGCTCTTTGTGAACGAAGGCCAGATGTGTATGCTTTCCGCAGGGTAGAAGGCCCCGATCATGTTCTTGTAGCTTTCAAAGTCGCATCCGGTTTTTCCCCCTATGGCGGCGTCCACGTCGGCAAGCATGGTGGTGGGGACGAACTGGACCCTGACTCCCCGTTTGAAGATGGCTGCCGCGAACCCGGTCATGTCGCTGACGACACCTCCTCCGATTCCGATGAATACGGAGGACCGGGTGAAGTTGTGCTCAAGGGCTGTCCTGACGATGGCGAGGACGCTTTCTATGGTCTTGGAGGCTTCCCCCGCCTTCAGCACCAGCAGGGCGTCGTTTTGCAGGGGGGATGCCGTGAGCCGGTCCACAAAGATCCTGACGGCGGGGAGGGCGGCTACGTTTTCGTCGGTGACGAAGAGGCGGCACAGATTGACGTCGTCCTTGTCTCCGTACAGGGAGGCAAGGTCGGCCTCTCCTGTGAAAAAGCGTATGTCCGTCTTGGAAAATCCGGATCCATCAGGAAAAAACAGTTCGGTAGTCTTCTGTGGGAAAAGCATACTGCTATTCTACCAGCTTTCGAGGGGCTTTGCAACTTCTCCTGCCGTTATCCGCCCTTTCCAGGGAAAACGGCAGGTCCGTACAAGCCCTTCTTTTTCAAGGCCGTCCAAAATCAGCTCGATGTCGCTGTGTTCCCAGACGTTCATGGGAAAGGCCTTCCTGTCCGCCCTATTGAACTCCTGTATGAGGCGGGAAGAAAGCGCCTCCCTGCCGTACATCCTCCTGTTCCGCCTGATGAACTCCAGTGCGCGCATGCCGTCCGAGGCGAATGGGGCAGGGCCTCCTCCCCGTTCGCAGACGTCGCAGCCGGAGCAGGCCGCCGCTGGCGCACCGAGCGTTTCCAAAAGGATCTGCCTCCTGCAGCTTCCGGCACGGGCGTAGCGGAGCATTTTTCCTTCCCGGCTGTCTTCCCCGTAGGGAAAAAATTTCCTGCCGTCCACGGGGCTCCAGAGGAGGATTGCTGTCGATTTCCTGCCGTCCCTTCCAGCCCGTCCCGATTCCTGTACGTACTCTTCCACGGTCATGGGGCATTCCAGGTGGACGACCGTCCGTATGTCCTTTTTGTCCACCCCCATTCCGTAGGCGCAGGTCGCGCAGAGGATGCCGTTTGTGGAAGAAAAGAAGTCCGCCTCTATCCGCTTCTTCTCTTCCCGTTCCATTCCCGCATGGTAAAAGCGCACCAGCCTTCGTCCTGGTCCAGATCCTTGCAGGGCCGCTATTTCCCTGGCCATGTCTTCCGCCTTGTATCTGGTCCCGCAGAAGATTATCATGGGCTTTGGGCAGGAAACGGACAGGCGGAGGGCCTCCTTTTTCTTATCCAGGCAGTTTATGACCCTATAGCTGATGTTGGGCCTGTCCGCCTCTCCCCTGACGACATGGGCTTCGCCCCCGAAAAGGATTTCCTTTATACGGGAAAGGACAGGATCCGAGGCCGTGGCTGTAAAGGCTGTGACGACTTTCGGGGCAAGCCGGTCCAGTATCTTTCCCAGCGACAGGTATGCCGGACGGAAGCTGTCGCCCCAGTCGCATACGCAGTGGGCTTCGTCCACCGCGACGTGGGCGATGCCGGAGGAGGCCAGACGGGTCTGGATGGCCTCGCTCTGCAGGACTTCCGGATTGGCGATGATGATGCGGGCTTTTCCTTCCTCCAGTTTCCTGAATTCGGCCTCTCGGGCCGCGCGATCCTGGGATCCGGCCAGATATGTGCAGGCGATTCCGGCCTGGTCCAGCTTGCGTTTTTGATCGGCCATGAGGGCGAGCAGGGGATAGACGGCCAAGGTTGGTCCATCTAGCAGCAGGGCCGGAATGAGGAAGCAGAATGATTTGCCGGCGCCTGTCGGAAGCAGGACGACCTGGCGGGAAAAGGCCGCCTCTTCGACGGGGGAATCCTCCTTCGTGGCTTTTTGGCCGCTTCCTGCAGCGTCTAATATGTTTGCTATGACCAGCCGTTGGATGGGATACAGGTAGGGAATGCCGAACGCTCTGGCAGCGGTACGGCTCACTTCGTCGTCGGAAAAGATTGTCTGTCTCTTTTGGTGTTCCATAGCTAGGTTATCTCTGGTAAAAAAGCAGAAACTGCAACTTTTCGCAAAAAAAAACCCACCGGCTTTCCTACCGATGGGATGTAAACTTGAGAAACTATGGATTGTTGTGACGAGCTTTATTTTGCTTCGGTGGCCACCGGCTTGTTGGCGGGGTTGACGTTGATCTTCTTCGTCACAAAGTCGCTCTTGAGGCACTGGGTGCAGATGCGGAGGGTGACGGTGCGGCCATCGATCTCAGTCTTGATCTTCAAGAGGTTCGGCTTCCATGACCGACGGACGTGGTTGTATGATTTGCTGACGGTGTTTCCAAAAGAAGTGTGTTTGCCACAAAGGTCGCAAGTTCTAGACATATCGTTTACCTACCTAAAAAAATGTTCTCTGTACGAAAGTGTAGGCTATTCTACATAAATACAGTATTTATGTCAATGAGTGAAAGACCTGTTGGCATAAATTTTGCCGTCCGGGGGCCCGAGGGGCAATCCTGGGTGAGCTTATGCCCAAAGCCCGTCTCGTCCGCAGTTCCGTCTCGTCCGTGACGCAAAACTGTCACGGGCGTGACGCAAAACTGTCACGGGCGTGACGCAACACTGTCACGGACGTGATGCAAAACCGTCACGGGCGTGATGCAAAACCGTCACGGGCGTGCCCACAACGCTACGCACCTGCTGGCGTTGTGTCTGTCACGGACGCTACGGGCGGGGACTTCTTGCAGCTGCCGTATGTGCCCCTGCCACATCTGGCATGCCTGCCAGATGTGGCAGGCATGCCAGTTGCACTAAACGCCCGCAGTCCGTATACTGGAAGCGATGAACCTTAACTTCAGAATTTTGGACTGCGACATATTTGAATCATACATGGCTTTGGAAGGCTGGGACAATTTTCCCCTGCTGAAGGCCTATACGAACCGGGGGGAGTTTCCCTTCCTGTTCAGGGACTGTTCCTTTATGGTCTTTGATTACAAGCCGTCCAGCGACTTTTTGAAGGCCGTGTGCATTTACAAGCAGTATGCGGACATCCTGACGATAGACCTTTTCGAGGTGAACAAGAACTACAGGCAGGTGGGGATAGGGACGGGTGCGATAGAGCGCTTGGTGTTCGTCACGGGGGCGAAGAAGATTTATCTGGATGCAAAGGATACCAATGCGGAAATCTTCTGGAAGAACCTTGGAATGGAAAAGATAGATGCCCAGACCTTCTGCCTGACATCGTGAGTGGGGCTGGTGGGGCGTGCGGGATGCCGGGCTTCGCCTTCAGCCGCCGGTGCTTTCGGTTGCTACTTTCGGTTGGAGCTTTCGGTTGGTACTTTCATTGACCATCAGTGCGATTCCGTGTAGAATATTTCACAGCTATGAAGAAGAAAAAGCAGAAGCCCGATTTTTCCAAGCCCAAGCCCGACAAGAAGGCTGGACCTGCGGAGCAGGTGCTGGAAAGCGTCGGTGAGCCCTCGGAGTCCCGTCCTTTGGACGAGGAAGAGCGGAAGTTTGACGAGAACAAGACCTATTACAACCTCCCGCTCATCGTGATAGCGGGCCGTCCCAATGTGGGCAAGTCCACCCTGTTCAATGCGCTTACCCATAGCAGGAAGGCAATAACCGATCCTACTCCTGGCGTTACCCGTGATCCTGTGGAAGGAATCTGCTTTATAGACGGCAAGCCCGTCCATCTGATGGATACGGGCGGCTACAAGCTGACCCGCGACTACAGCAGCAGGGAAAGCGAGATGGACGACCTTGTGGTGGCCAAAACGGTCGAGATGATTAAAAAGGCCGACCGCATCCTGCTGCTGTTGGATGCCAAGGAGATGACTGCCGAAGATGAGGAGCTTATCCTCCAGATGCGTCCCTATTGGAACAAGCTCATTGCGGCGGTGAACAAGACGGAGGGCGGCAGGAACGAGGCCCTTGCCTACGAGTATGCCCGCTTTGGATTTGAAGAGCTGCTTTTGATTTCCGCAAGCCATGGCGACGGGCTGAAGGCCCTGTCCCGTGCGATGGTCCGTGGGGTGGACTTTTCTCGGGTGACGGAGGCGGAAGGCCAGGGCGCGCAGCAGGATCGTCCCATCCGCATAGCTATTTTGGGAAAACCGAATACGGGCAAGTCCACGCTCAGCAATGCGCTTACCCATACGGAAGCCTCCATTGTCAGCGACTATGCGGGGACGACGCGCGACGTGGTGGAAGGCAGCTTCCGCTACAATGGGCGGGACATAGAAATACTGGATACCGCCGGCATACGGCGCAAGAGCAAGGTTGAAGAGGACGTGGAATACTATTCGGTGAACCGTGCCATAAAGACCTTGGATTCATGCGATATAGCCTTCATCATGTTGGATGCGACGGAAGGGCTTTCCGAACAGGACAAGAAGATTACCCAGCTTGCGTACCAGGAGGGGCGTGGCGTCATATTTGCGCTGAACAAGTGGGACCTGGTGGAAGACAAGAGCAACAAGGCCAGGAGGGGCGTGGAGGAATACTTCCGCGACATGTTTGGCCAGATGAACTGGGCTCCGATCGTGGAGATAAGCGCAAAGAACGCGGACGGAATAAAGAGGCTCATGGATACGGCCCTCGGCCTGTATGGGCAGCTTACCCGCAGGGTTGATACGGCCGTGCTCAATACGGCCCTCAAGGATTGGCTTGCAAAATACCCTCCGCCTGCCACAAAGGCCATACATTTCAAAATTCGCTATATGACGCAGACGGGGACGAACCCCGTCAAGTTCCTTATCTTTGCAACACGACCCGACAATGTACCGGAAAGCTATGTCTCCTACTTGAAGAACAGGATCCGTTCAGACCTTGGCTTTGACCAGATTCCCGTGCAGTTGGAGATGAAGGCAAGCCGCCAGAAGTGGGAGCAGCGTTCGGAAAACAAATGGGAAGATACCTGATTTGCGACGTGGAGCGGATGTACGGCGTAAAGCGCCACGTCCTGAGGCGCTGGGAAAGCAAGCTGCCCTTGTTTTCCCCCGACAAAGACTACCAGGGGCGGCGCTATTATGGCGAGCGGGACCTGGAAACCATAGTGAGGATGAAGCACCTGGTGTACGACAGGGGGCTTTCTGAAGAGGAGGCTGCCCGGCTGATGCTTTCCGGTACGGAGGCAGGCCTTGCGAATGTGGCCAGCCTTACGGAACTGAGGGAGATACGGGAGCTGCTGGAAAACCTGTACCTCTTGCTGAAGAAAAGAGACATGAAAGGAAGTTATGGAACGGACGAGCAATGAAAGGCCCGGTGAGAATAAGGGTAACGGCCTTGAACTGAAGTGGTGGGAAAAGAAGAAGGGCATATCCCTGGAAGACAAGAAGCGGAAGCTGCAGGGCAAGCAGGAACGCAAAATCCGGCGGGAACGGGAACGGCTGGGGCTTGCTGCCGATGACGACGATGATGCCGATGATGATGTGCCCAAAAAGGCATCCCGGAAAAAGAGGCGGGGCGACCGCGCCCGTTCCTTTCAAAATGATGGCCGCAGACCGGACCGGACGCGGACTACGGCGTACCTTGCCACGGACAGGGGCTGCCTCTTTGCACGGTCGTCATTGCCCGAGGATGCGCTGCAGGCGATGGAAGACTTTGAGAAAATCGTCAGCTCCGTATACCCCCTTACCTCCAAGCAGCGGGCTGTGCTTCCGGCGCAAATCCGTTCCTTGAGCCATGAGCTGACGGATGAACGCGAGGAAAGGCGGATGGGCTACATGAACGAGACGACGGCCTTGAGCGCGTACATACACTACTATTTGTGGTGGAACGTGATCCGCCTGTCCCGCGTGTTTGCAAACCTTCCCCAGTCCTTTTTCAATCTGACGGACGGATCCGTCTGCCTGGACATAGGTTCCGGGCCCATGACAGTCCCGATAGCCCTCTTCCTTGCCCGCCCGGAACTGCGCACAAAGAAGCTGACCTTTTATTGCATGGACCTTTCTGCCCAGGCCCTGCAGGCTGGGGAAAACATCTTTCTTGCCGTTGCCGCGTATTTGAAGTGCGAGGCATGGAGGACCGTCCGCATTTGCAGTTCGCTTGGTGATATGAAGATGAAGGAGAAGGTTGACTTCGTGTTCAGCGCGAACTTGTTCAACGAGCTTATGCAGGTGCAGGAAAGCGACCGGGGGCAGCCGCCCGATTTCCTTGCCAAGAAATATGCAGTGGAGATGCTCAAGTATATTGAGAAGAAGAACGACAGCGCCCGCGTATTCATCAGTGAACCCGGGGTTCCGTCATGCGGGCGTCTTGTCAGCTGCCTGCGGGATTCGTTTATGAAGCGGAACTTTTATCCTGTTGCTCCCTGCAGCCACTATGGGAAATGTCCTATGGAAGGGAAGCGGGGCGGCAAGTGGTGCAACTTTGCTTTTTCTACCGAGGATGCGCCGGAAAGCATCCGCCGATTTTCACGGAGCATCTATATTCCCAAGGAGCGGGCTGTTCTTTCCTTCCTCGCCTTGGAAAAGATATGGAGGGAGGAAGGTGAGGCTGGAGCTCCCGCTCGGAAGGAGGCGTCCGTTCCTGGCCCGCTTTCGTTCCGCATAAGCAGCGACCCCATCCAGCTGCCGGGAAGCAGGACCGGCTATTATGCCTGCTCTCCGCTGGGCCTCCTGCTTGTGGTCACGGATACGGAGCTGCGGTCTGGTGACCTGCTGGAACTGGAGCTTGACAGGCTGCCGGAGCACAGGGACGAGAAGTCCGGGGCACTCATTCTGAATATCGAATAGGGCTACTCGAAAAAAAAAAGGGGATGAGGGTTTGACAAAATTATCTAGATTGTTTGGGGCAAAGAAGATGAAAAGACTGCATCGATTGAACTGCTTTTCCGCATCGTTCTTCATGGGGGCCGCACTGGTCCTCGCCAGCTTTGCTACCATCTCCTGCAACGGCAACGGCGGCTCAAGCTACTCCGAAGGTGAAATATATACCCCAGGGGGGGCGGGGGGGGCACTGTTGATGGCCCGCAGGGTCGCTCAGGCTCTGGCTCCGCGGGCGGTTCCGGTTCCGGCGGCAACATTTCGTCAATAGACATACTTGAGCTGTCCAACGCGGGCGACACGGACGGAATCGTAGCCGTCTTCCAGTCCGGCACCGGCACCGGCGACGACACAGCCGGAAGCCGGACGGCAACGTGACCTTCGAGGTTCCCGCCATCGCGACCGGCACCGAAGTCACCGTGGCCCTCGTCATAAAGACCTCGGGCGGTGCCGTACTCTATGCAGGAAGCAAAACCCAGGTCCTCACGGGCGACGCCAGCTCGCTGAACATAAGCCTTTCCCGCCAGTACTGGGCCATGCCCGCCGGCATAGGGGCGGCGGCCTCCCCGGATACGCTGGAATACGACCCTGCGGCCCTGGACAGCAACGGCACGACCTTCAGCATCATCGGACTTGACGATGCACCTGCGGACGTGAGCTACAGCTGGACGGACGAAAGCGGCACCGTCGTGGGCACGGGCAGCAGCTTGACACTGACGGTCGGCCAGATGCTGGGCGCGGGCTACGTGCCGGTCGCGGAGTCCGAGGAGCGGACCTACGGCGTCAGCGTCAGCTACACGGACGCTTCGGGAACAGCGAAGACCCTGACCGCGAGCGCAACCGTGACCATCGTAACGACGGCGACGATCAGGCTCACGGGAAGCGGCATCCAGTCCGAAGGCGGCAGGCAGTTCATCGTGATTCCCAAGACCGCAAGCTCGGTCCCGATCACGGCGGAGGTGCTGTGCTTCGGCGGTACGCCGACCTACAGCTGGAGCAATGTGGGGGTCGGCTTCACCTCCTTTGTTCCGGCAGGCGGCGACAGCAACAACATAGGCGGCCCCTGGGATGGCGGCACGTCCACGGTCACGGTCACCGCAGACCTGGGCGACGGCAGGTTGCTGACGAAGGAGCTTGACGTGTACGTGCTGGAGGCGAGGATAAGCGGGGCAAGCCTTTCCACGTCCAGCACGAGCCCAACCATCATGGCGGAGGGCGGCTCCGCGGTGAACCTGACGGCCAGCCTTGCCGGGATAGCGGACCTTGAAGGTGCGGAGTTCACCTGGGAGGTCAGCCCTGCTCCCCTCGATCCTAGCAAGCCGTTCCTCAAGCTGACTCCGGGCGGGGCGGGCAATGCCTCCTGCTCGCTGGAGCCGAAGCAGGCGGCCAACGACACCCACACCCTGACGGCCAAGATTACCTACCGGGGCGTGGAGGTACAGGCCGAACGCTACATCAAGGTGGCGGGCCTTAGGCTCACGGGTGGTGCCGACGTCCTGTTCCTGATCCACTCGGCAACTGCGACGAATACGCTTTCGCTCACGCTGACCCCGGTGGGCGTCACGCTCGCCGACCTCGGCTCTACCGTACTATTCAGCTCGGACGACAGCAGCATCGCCACGGCCTCGCCAGCCAGCACGGGCGCGGGTTCGGGCGGTGCGGCACGGAGCTTTGCCGCATCGGATGCTCCGCCTGCCGTGGGTACCACGACCTATGAACTCTCGGCAGCTGGCTCGGCGGGCACATGTATTGCATGGCTGGACGGCACAACCATCAAATACTATGCGGAAGGCTATACGGATGCCAGCCCCGCTGTGAAGATTCCGCTGGATGCGGATTGTGAAAAGATGTTTTACTGTTGCCCCGCTCTTACGGACATTGACCTAAGCGGTTTCGACGCACGCAATGTCACCACTATGGTTTCAATGTTCGACAGTTGCGATAATCTTGTGAACCTTAACCTGAGCGGTTTTGACACACGCAACGTCACCACTATGTACAGAATGTTCAGCTGTTGCGATAAGATTTCGAGCCTTGACCTGAGCAGCTTTGACACACGCAACGTCACCACTATGTACAGAATGTTCAGCTGTTGCGATAAGATTCCGAGCCTTGACCTGAGCAGTTTTGACACAAGCAATGTCACTAGTATGAAAAGTATGTTCAGCGAGTGCTACGTTATAACGACCTTCATTGTATCCCCACGATTCGTGACGACTGCTCTTACAGGCACGGACAGGTCGGACATGATGTTTAATTCTTGCTCACAGCTACAAGGCGGGAATGGTACAACGTACGACAGCAGCAAAACAAACAAGGAATACGCCCGCATCGACGACGCCCCTGGCACTCCCGGCTACTTCACCGGCCCGTAAGCCCACGCCCACCCCCGGCTACTTCACCGCCAAGACGCCGTCACCGTAAGGACCGGCTGCGGGCAGCTGGGACCCGCCCGCACTGCCGTCTGGGGTGGGGCAGAGTGATCTGCATCCCCCGTCGGGTCCGACGGGCGGCCCTCTGATTTTAGCGGTGCATTGTTCCCTTTGTTCGGCTTTCCCACAAAAGACCGAACTTTTTTCCTGGTAAACTATTGCAACAAAATACAAAAAACGTTAAAGTATGCAAGTAAAACAAATTTTACATGCGAGTCCGTTACCGCAAGGGTATAGGGGAAAATCTTTACAATACTTGGTTAGTTTTTTCGTTATGCGGTACCTAGGCTTTCATGTGGGCGTGTACTACACGCAGGGGAAACATAATGGAAGAAATTACTCTCACCGCTGAAAATTCAGCAGAAGGGGTCGTATTGTCCGAAGCGGCAGCGACCACCACGGCATCGGAGACGGCTCCCGTCAAGATGGAATCAGACGCTGTAGAATCAAATCAGGACATGCAGGAGCCTTTGCAGGACACGGCAGTTCCGCCGCAGGACGCGGACGTCCAAACGCAGGATGCAGACGCCCAGCCGGAGGATGCGGAAGAAGCTGGCGATGACGGCATTTCCTTTGCCGACCTTGGGCTGGACGACATGACCTTGGAGGCCATACGGCGCAAGGGTTTTGTGACTCCTTCGCCCATACAGGTACTGGCGATACCCCGTCTTCTGAACGGGGATGCGAACGTCATTGCCCGCGCAAGGACGGGAACCGGAAAGACGGCCGCGTTCGGCCTTCCCATCGTACAGCAGCTCAGGAGCGGCAGCGACCACGTGCAGGCGATAATCCTTGAGCCTACCCGCGAGCTTGCCATGCAGACCTGCACGGAGATGGCGTCTTTTACGCCGGGCAAATACCCCCGTACCGCCGTTGTTTATGGCGGTGCCTCCATGGGCGAGCAGATCCGCGCGCTCAAAAAGGGTGTTGAGATTGTCGTCGGTACACCGGGCCGCGTACAGGACCTTATGGACAGGGGCGTTCTGCAGATTGACCGCATCCAGTACTTCATCCTTGACGAAGGCGATGAGATGCTGGACATGGGCTTTGTTGACGACATAGAGAACATTTTCGCGGAAGCCAATCCCGAGTGCCGCGTCCTGCTGTTCAGCGCGACCGTCCCCAAGCCGATTCTCAAAATCGCAGAGAAGTTCATGGGCGACTACGAGATTGTCGAGGAAGAGGGACATGACGAGGAGCCCCTGCTCATAGATCAGCGCTATTGGGTTCTTCGTGAAAGCGAGAAGATAGAGGCCTTGGTTCGCCTGATTGATATATCTCCTGATTTTTACGGTTTGGTTTTTGTACAGCGGAAGACGGATGCGGACATGGTGTGCAAGGCTTTGGACGAACGGGGCTACGAGGTAGCGGCCCTGCACGGGGACATACCCCAGGGACAGCGTGAGAAAATCCTTGCCCGCTTCCGTATCAAAAAGACCCGCATTCTTGTCGCCACCGATGTTGCCGCGCGCGGAATAGACATCAGCGGGCTGACTCATGTCGTGAATTATGACCTGCCTTTTGACGGGCCTACCTACGTGCACCGCATTGGCCGCACGGGACGCGCCGGGGCTGCCGGTATGGCTGTCACCTTTGTCCGCCCCGAAGAGGCCAGGCGAAAGGTCCAGTACCTCAAGAACGCTGTGCGGAAGAGCGCGAAGGGCGAGATGCTTGAGGGCAGAATTCCTTCAGTGGAGGAAGTCATTGAGGCCAAGCGGAAGCGGCTGTTCAAGGAAGTCCGTGAGAAGCTGGGGCTGAACATAAGCATGGATGAAAACGGCCAGATTGTGGGCGGGAATGCCGGGGCGCCTGTCGAAGACAGCGGGATGCTTTCTGAAGGGGCACCCCATGAGAATTCCCTCAGGAAGGGGGATCCCGTGTTTGACCGCCTGGCCGAGGAGCTTTGTGCCGGACAGAATCCTCAGGAAGTACTTGCCTCCCTGCTTTCTGCTACCTACGGCAGCGCAATCAGCGCAAAGCGCTACGGGAAGATTGCCAGCGCGTCTTCTTCCCAGGACAAGGGCCGCAAGGGCGACCGTGGAGAAAGGGGTGACCGTGGTTCGGCTTCCGGTCAGACCCGCCTTTTTGTGCAGCTGGGATGGATTGACGGCTACAATCCCAAAAAGGTTGCGAACTATATCGCCGACCTGGTGGGAATCAAGAACAGCGATGTAGATGCCATAGACATGGCGGACAAGTTCTGTCTGATGAGCATACCTGTCGAGGCAGCCCGCAAGGCCATAGAGCTTTCCGCCGCCGACAGCATGATTCCCCATATCCATGAGGACGTGAAGGCCGGTCGCAACGGAGCCAGGGGCGGACGCGGACGTGACCATGACCGCGGCTTTGGACGCGACAGGGGTGGCTTCGGACGTGACCGCGGCTTTGGACGCGACAGGGGCGGCTTCGGACGTGACCGCGACCGTGGCTTTGGACGCGACAGGGGCGGCTTCGGACGCGACCGCGACCGGGGCTTCGGACATTCCAATGCCCGTGCCGGCGTGCATACGGCCACCCAGCGGAGCGGGTCCAGCTCCTATTTCAAGAGTTCGAAGGCCGATGAATATTGATGGTCTGTTTCAAAAGTCTGAGGCGCTTTTGCCGCCGAGGACTTTTTGAAGCTGTTTCCATTGTCGATTGGGTGCTGGCTGGAAAGCCGGTGCCCTTTTTTATTGGGTTGGATCTTTTTCCCGCGTCAGTATTATGGGATGGCCTGAAGAGGGCGACGAATCATACAGATGGACGGTATAGGGCTGGAGTATGATCCTGTCTTCGTCTATCTTGCTTCCGTCGTCGGCAGAAGGCGGATAGCTTGCGAGATAGTAGCCGTCCAGTCCTCCGTCCGCAGTTTCCGCATCGCGGCCGTTCTCCAGCTTGAACTGTATGAAGCTGTCGCCTTCCAGCTGCATCGATATGTAGCTGCCGGAGTAGTTCTTTTCGCCGCTGTGGCTGCTGTAGGATCCGCCGGAAAAGCTGATGCTGCTTCCGTCGCTCATTTTCCAGCGGGGACCGGCTTCCAGGTTGTTTATGTAGGAGCTTTTCAAAGAGGACGATGCGAAGTTTTCGCTGTAAAAGTCTGAAAACTTCAGTTTCTTGTAGTCGCCGTTCCAGGAGTTCTCTTCTTTTATTACCATGCTTACGTCGTCATGCACCAGGATTCCTATCTGCTCAAGGTCTATCAGGCTTACGTCAACGCTTCTCTTCAGGTTCTCAATCTCGAAGTTGCTGGTGGATATGTGCATGCCTCGGTAGTGGAGGGTGCTGTTCTGCCAGTTGTAGACTTCCTCCTCGTCTCCCAGCAGGAAGATGATCTGTTCCGACTCGTAGTCGAAGAACACGTAGCGCACACCGCCCCCGTTTCCTTCGGTCCTGTACCAAAGCCCGTTCAGGTAGTCTGCGAAGGTTTTTACCGTGCCGTCCTGGATCTTTGCAAGCTCGCCCTTTTTGATGCTGCTCCCCTTTATCTTTGTCTGCTTGGACTGGACGTATTTCTGTGCCCGTTCGGACCAGCTCCAGATGGTCTGCAGTTGGTCGGAACTTTCGGGATTCGTCAGTTCCGCGGAATAGACCATGATGTCGTAGGCGGAATTCCCGGTGCCGGAATAGCTTTCTTCATCCTTCTGTTGAAGGTAGATGGCACCGTTGCTCTTCAGGTCCGCAAGCAGCTGAAGGCTGTATGCGTTTTTTTCCCCTTCATAATTGATGAAATAGGCACGGAGGACGGAGTTTCCCGTTGGGTCAAAGCCCTGGTAGACCAGCGCGTTCCTGTTTTTCCCTGTCAAATCCAGACCGTAGCAGGAGAAGGTCTTCACCTGCTCGACCTCGGTTGCAAAGGAAACCTTCCGGTCGTAGTTCTCCGTTTTGGAATCGTAGATTCCAACGGCAAGCTGCAGCTTGGGGTTGTTTGCCTTCCTGACCACGATGGCCTGGTCCTCGAACCCATCCCCCGAAAAGTCCGCGCTGACGACATCGATGAGCGTTTCGTCCGGGTTCAGGTCCACGAGGGAATTCATGACAAGGTCGTCCGAGACCAGAGGTATGCCATCGGCGTCGGCCTTGCCTTCGCCCTCGCTGTTGGGAATCACGAGCTTTGGCCGCACAACCTCCTGCTGCTCGTTTGCAAAATATCCACGGTTCAAGGACAGCAGGACGATTGCGGCGGCGGTGACTATGAAGACGACTAGGACTATGCGTTTTTGCATTAGTCAATCATAGCGGAGGGACGCTTGTTTTGCAAGACGGAATGGAGAATCTCCAGCCCTTCGTCTATGTTCTTCTTGGAAATGTTCAGCGGGGGGACAAGGCGCAGCGTGTGCTCGCCCGCCGTCGAAAAGAGCAGGCCCTTTTCAAGGCATTCCTTTTCAACCTCCACGGGATTTCCGTCTATCTGTATTCCCGTCATGAGTCCCAGTCCGCGCACTTCCTTTACGACTGGAAGCTTCCAGCCGTTCACGACGTTCCGCATGTACTCACCTTTCTCCGTGACCTTGACGAGGAAGTCGGGGGACGTCAGCTTCTTGAGGACGACGCGGGCGGCCGCAAGGGCCAGCGGGTTTCCTCCAAAGGTGGACTGGTGATCTCCCGCGGCAAAGACCTTGGCGGCCTTGCCCCTGAATATGCAGGCTCCCATGGGGACGCCGCCGGCTATCCCCTTGGCCAGGGTCACGACCTCCGGGTTGAACTGGAGCTGCTCGCTCGCGAGGAGGCTGCCCGTCCGTCCCATGCCGGTCTGGACCTCGTCGGCAATCACGATCGCACCCGCGTCCCGTGCCGCCTGTGCAGCCGCCTGTGCCCACTTGGGATCAAGGGGAATTACCCCGCCTTCCCCCTGGACGCATTCAAGCATCAGGGCGGCGGTGCTTTCGTCAAAGGCGCCTTTCAAGGATTCGAAGTCGTTTGCCCGTATTGTCCTGAACCCCGAAGGGTAGGGGGCGAATGCCGCCGGATGGAACTTCTCCTGCCCGGTCGCCTTGAGCGTGGCGAGCGTCCGCCCGTGGAAAGACCGCTCCAGCGTGACGATGACCTTCCTGGTGTCGCCTCCGTTCAGCTGGCCGTACTTCCTGGCAAGCTTTATGGCGGCCTCGTTGGCCTCTGCCCCGGAGTTCCCGAAGTAGACTCCCTCAAATCCCGTCGCCTCCAGCAGCGCCTTTGCATAGGCGATGCCCACGTCGCTGAAGAAGTAGTTGCAGACGTGGATCATCTTCTTGGACTGCTTGGCGATGGCCTTGACGAGCGGCTTGTAGCCGTGCCCCAGGCAGTTTACGGCTATGCCGGAAAGGAAGTCTATATACTTTTTCCCGTTTACGTCCTTCAGGACGGAACCCTTTCCCTTCTTGAAGACGATGTCGAACGAGCCATAATTGTTTACAACAGGCGTATTCATAAAACCTCCAAAATTAGAGAGCCAGTTGCAAAAGTCGGTTACTTTTGCCCTGACTCACGAGGGCCTGTGCAACGCACGACGCACATTCGTGCAATTGCGGCCCTCGCAAGTTGATTTTTGTCCAGTTTCAAAAGTTCGTCTGAACTTTTGAAACTGCCTTTCAAAATTAAAATATCATTGTTCCTATTCCCCGGTCGCTGAACATCTCTATGAGCAGGGAATGGGGAACCCGACCGTCGATGATGTGGGTGCGGGGGACTCCGCCCTCGCGTGCAAGGATGCAGCATTCAATCTTGGGTATCATGCCGCCTGCAATCGTCCCATCCTCGATGAACTTGCCGACTTCGGACACGTGTATACGCTGCACGAGCGACGACGGGTCGTTCACGTCCTTCAGTACGCCGGGCACGTTCGTAAGCTGTACGAACTTCTCCGCACCCAAGGCTACGGCAATCTTTGCGGCGGCGGTATCCGCGTTTATGTTGTAGCGGTTCATGTCGCCGGACTCGCCGATGGCCACCGTGGACACGACGGGGATGAAGCCCTGCTGGATGAGCGAGCGGAGTATTTCCGGGTTCACCTCGGTCACTTCTCCCACGAAGCCCAGGTCGGTACCGCCCTTTTCAACTTTTTTGGCGCGGAGCAGGCCGGAGTCCACCCCGCTCAGGCCGACGGCCTTGCCGCCCTTCTGCAGGAGGATTCCCACGATGTCCTTGTTGAGCTTCCCGGTCAGCACCATCTGGACAATCTCCATGGTTTCGCCGTCCGTGTAGCGCAGTCCGTTGATGAACTTGCTCTCCTTGCCCACGCGCTCCAGCATGTGGTTTATCTCAGGTCCGCCACCGTGGACCAGCACGACATGGATGCCTATCGTGCTGAGCAGCACGATGTCCTCCATGACGTCTTCCTTGAGCTCTTCGTTGAGCATCGCGTTGCCGCCGTACTTTACGACGACGACCTTGCCGCACCAGTGCCTGAAGTAGGGCAGCGCCTGCACCAACACGTTGGCCCACTGTTCGTTGTCCAAGCGCGGGTCTATATCTTTTTCTTCCATAATTCCGTCCTTTTGTGTCACAAAGCCCGCACTATGTGCGATAAGTCACCCGTTTGCGCGGGGCGCAAACTTATGATTATCGCACTATGTGCGATAATCACCTGTTTGCGGCCTTGCCGCAATCTTACGACTACCGCACTATGTGCGGTATAGTCGCCCGCTTGCGACTGTGTCGCAAGCTTATGACTACAGGACCTTAGGTCCTGTAGTCACCGTTGATTTTCACGTAGTCGTAGGTCAGGTCGCAGCCCCAGGCTGTGCCGGACGCGTTTCCGTTACCGCACTGCACGTCTACGATTATCTCGTCTTCGTTCAACACTTCCAGTGCCTTTGCCTCGTCGAAGTCCAGGGGAACTCCCTTTTCAAAGACCATGACGGACTTCTCCTGCCCGCCGTTCTCGCCGATGAAGTCCGTCGCCCCGTGGCGCTGGGCACCGGTATGGCTCCGGTAGGAAATCGTCACCTTGTCGGGATCGAAGTCCGCGCCGGAGTATCCCATGGCGCACAGGAAGCGGCCGAAGTTCGCGTCCTTGCCGAATATGGCGGCCTTGACCAGGCTTGAAGAAATAAGGCTCTTTGCGAGCGTGCGCGCGGTCTCTACGTCCTTGGCCCCGCTGACGTTGCATTCGATGAGCCGGGTTGCCCCCTCGCCGTCGCCGGCAATCTTCTTTGCCATCTCGGTGTTCAGCGCGTTGAGGGCGGCCAGGAAGTCGTCGTAATCCTTGCCTTCGCCCGTAATCTCCGGGTTGCCGGCCATACCGTTCGCGATGATTGTGAGCGTGTCGTTCGTGCTGGTGTCGCCGTCAACGGAGACGCAGTTGTATGTGCCTGCGACGCTTGCGCGCAGGGCTTTGTCCAGCATCGCGGAGGAGATCGCACAGTCGCTCGTGACGAACGCGAGCATCGTGCCCAGGTTTATGTGGATCATGCCCGAGCCCTTGCACATCGCGCCGATGCGGACCTTTTTTCCTGCGATCTCGCATTCCACGGCACATTCCTTGTAGTGCGTGTCGGTGGTCATTATGGCGGTGCGGGCCTCAGCATGTCCCTCCTTGGACAGGCCGGCCGCAAGCTGGGGAAGGGCCGCCTCGATCTTTTCAACAGGCAGCTGCTGGCCGATGACGCCGGTCGAACAGACTATCACGTCCTCGGGAGCAATCTTGAGGGCCGTTGCGGCGGCCTGAGCCATGCGGAGCGCTGACTGTGCCCCCTGGCTGCCCGTGCAGGCGTTCGCATTGCCGGAATTTGCAATCATCGCCTGGGCCTTTCCGTTGGCGACATGGCGCTGGGTAAGCTTGACGCTTTCGGCCTTGACCCTGTTCCGGGTAAACATGCCCGCCGCGGTGCAGGGCTTCTCGCTGTATACGAGTGCAACATCATTCTTTGTCCTGCCGGCCTTGATGCCGCAGAGCATTCCATTTGCCGTAAAACCAAGTGGAGCCGTCACTCCTCCATCGATAAATTGCATTTTTATGCACTCCTTGGATAGATTTGTGCATAATTATAGCAAATAGCGTTCCCTTTGGCAAGGGAAAAACGCCCCGCGTACGCATGTCTTGGCCCCGTCAGACTGGGGCCGCCGGCGGGCGTGCTCCGTTTTTATCCTTTTCGCGGCGGCCGTTTATGCCGATAAGGAAACTGTGAAGAACTGTCTGAAGCTTTTAACCCTTGCGCTGGTCCTCGCCTTCATCCTGCCGTCCGGGACGGATGCCTATGTGGTCAAATATAAGGAAGATTATTATAAACTCTACCACGTCCACTACGCCCAGGCCCCGGATGACTGCATTGAGAACATCTGGTGGCTGGAGCAGGCCGTCAAGGCCGACTTCGCCAATCCCCTCTATGCGATGGCCAAGATAGAGACCCACGAGCAGTGGGAAAAGTACCGCTTCCTTTTCCAGATGCACGTGAACCTCAAGCTTTTGGAGCAGCACCTGCGCCTGGGCAGGGTCTACGACAAGCAGGTCGCCTACTTCTACGACGCGCCCTGGAAGGACGAGTACCTGCGCAACCTGGAGAAGGCAAAGACCTGCTACGAGGCCGGCTACTACTACTGGCGGGAAGCCAAGCTCTGGGCGGAAAAAGCCTCCATATCCCAATACAATTTCCTCTATATAACCGACCTGCAGAACTGGGAGGACGAGCGGGAGCGCATCGTCACCAGCGAGCTGGACTACCAGAAGACCCTGGACCGGGAGATAGCCCGCCTGGACAAGGTGATGGCCCAGTACCAGGAGATGGACGGCAAGTCCTACTGACCTAGCGGTCTGCCGATTCCGTATGCTGCCTGGCAGCGGTACCAAATCAACGTTGATTTCGTTGTTGTGTCAACGTTGATTTGGTAGTCGTGTCAACGTTGATTTTGTTGCTGTGTCAACGTTGATTTTGTAGTCGTGTCAACGTTGATTTTGCTGTTGTGTCAACGTTGATTTGTCAGTTGTGTCAACAGTGATTCCTGTTACAGCCACGTACCACGCCCGCCGCCGGGAACTTCATAGCATTTTGCCCTTCTTTCCATAAATCTTCCTCAAAACTTCTTCGCAAAGCTTACAAAAATGATTTTCCTCAGGAGATGTATGTGTATGGAGCGGATCAAAGCCCTTTGGGAAGCTTTCATTTTTCTCCAGACAATAGTATAATGAGGGAGGCAGGATATGGCCAGAAGGAAGGGGCGCCGTGGGGCAGTGTGTCATGCGGGCAGGGGCGGTGCGAGGAAGGGGACCAAGGGCAGGGTCAGGCCCAACCTCAAGGACGGCCTGTTCTGCCGCCTGTTCGCGGACAAGGAGAACGCCCTGTCGCTGTACAATGCGCTGACGGGCAGCTCCTGCACCGACGCGGACGGATTGGAGGTTGTGACGCTTGAGGATGCGGTCTATATCTCGCAGAAGAACGACTGTGCCGTGTGCGTACAGTCGTCGCTCGCGTTGTTTGAACAGCAGAGCAGTTGGAACCCGAACATGCCGCTCCGGGGATTCCTGTACTTCGCTGCGGAGTACGCAGGATGGCTTGCGAGGTACAAAAAGGACGTGCATTCGAAGGGGCTGGTGAAGATTCCCGCCCCGAGCTACTACGTCCTGTACAACGGGCCTGCTGAACGGAAAGAGCGCGAGGAGCTGCGGCTGTCGGACGCGTTTGAGAAGCCTGTCGAGGGCTACGAATGGACGGCATACGTGGTCAACGTGAATGCGGGGCACAACACGGCGATATTGGACCGCTGCGGACTGCTGGGCGAATACGCGGAGTTCATTGCGGATATACGGCAGGGGCAGAAGGTGGGGCTTCCGCCGGACGATGCCGTTGATGCGGCGGTGGACGCCTGCATCCGGCGGGGCGGGAAGCTGGCGGAGTTTATGAGGAAGCACAAGGCGGAGGTAAACGCGATGTATTTGTTTGGTGTCGATTTTGAGAAGATCCACAGGGAAGCGATGATGGAGGAGGCCCGGAACGAGGGGATTGCCAAGGGGCGTGACGAAGGGCTGGCGGATGGACGCAATGAGGCTCAGACAGGGGTTGCCCGGAACTTGCTGGAGATGGGGCTGTTGACTGATGAGCAGATATCCAAGGCGACCGGGCTGCCGTTGGAGGAGGTGGAGCGGCTTGCGGGGGAGGCGGCCGTGCCGACGGTGTAGCCGGGGCGGGCCGTACTATGGTGGGCTCGCACCACGGCCGCGGCACCACGGCCGCCGCAACACAATGGCGGGTCGCCCGTCGCACCGCATGACGCCCGCGGCGGGGGCGCATTTACGGGGTGGTCGGCCAGTCGGGCACGTCCACGCCTACGACTTTTATATTAAGGCCAAAGTTGCCGTTAAAATTATCAGATGTAGTTCCGGTAGTGCCACTGTTGAGGAGGATTGCATTCTTTACCTCCGCGCTTGCGACATACACGGTTATGCCCGAAAGTGCTTTTGGGTTCATAGTGCCGTAGGCCTTGGTGTCTGCAAAGGCCATGTGCCAGCCGTCGCCAGTGCCGATATACTCACCCGCAGCATGGGCAACGGCGGTAACGCTTGTCGTCCTGATGACGATGGCGGCCGAATTGTCTCTCAGAGCGACGCAATCTTGGAAGCACTGGGACATTTCTGTCACGCTGGCAGGTATCTCCGGAGCGGCTTTCAAGTTTTCGCATCCATAGAAGCAGCTCTTCATGTTCGTCACGTTGGAAGGCAGCTTTGGAGCATACACCAGGTTTTTGCGGCCCATAAAGGCACCGTGCATATTGAGGCCGTCCGGCAGCTGCGTTTCCGACAGGTCAAGGTAGATGGATGGATGATTGGCTAAGGCAACACCGAGGTTGAGGTAGCTGGAGTCAGGGTCACCAGGGGTACTAAAGAGGTTTTTTATACCTGAAATGGGGGACAGCTTGTAAGGACTGCCAACGGTGCCCGTACCCGAGATTACTAAGGCCGCAAAATCAGGGTTTGACGGGTCATCCAAGAAGGCTGCCACGGCTGACGGAGTAAAGAGTTGCTGCATGCTAATCGATGCCGTCGCGTTGGTTGGAAGGTCTGCTCCTTCCAGGACGGCCCTGCATGCTATGGTGTATGTGGACGCCGTCGTCAAGGAGGGTGTCCCGGGGGTTCCGGGCTCCCCGCATATCTCGCCCGCAGTTTGGTTTCGGATCTGGTCGGTTTCGTCATCGGCCGTAGGCGCCGTGGTGAAGGTCGTTGCACCGGCGAACTTCCATTCAAACTTCGTCCCGACGGGGAAGGTGTCGGAATCGTCCAGAGGCACGGCCTTCAGTTGGAATTTCTTGGTCGTATCGTTCGCATCCTCAATCTTGTATGTCGTGGTGGCGGTCGCTCCGACGACAGTCGTTTCGCTTTCGATGCCCGTCGGCGGGGTCACCTCTATCTTGAAGGCGGGGACGGTCAGGCGGAAGACCTTGGCGCTGGCATTCACGACCACGTCGTCCACGGCGTAGGGGTGCGAGATGGTGCACTTGATGCTGATGGGCGAGGCGTCGGCCTGCGACGTGCCTATCTTGTGGGCCGCGTAGGCGTCGGCGTCGGCGTACAGGCCCAGGCCGGAGGGTTGTATTGCTTTCACGAAATTATCTGGCGTGGGCGCAGGAACTTCGGGAGTGACGTACTTGTTCGCGGTCAGGTTATTTGCCATGAGTTCCCACCTGGCGGTGCTTCCCGGTGGGAAGGTCGCCGTGCCCCAGGGGAAGCTCGCCTCGCCTGCGGGGAGGGTCGCCGTTGCGGTGAAGTTGAGGACACTGTTTATGCTGGTACAGGCGAAGATCGGGACCTCCACGGGGACCGTCGGCGTGGGAAGGACGCTGTTGTCCGCGTTGTAGTCGGATGCGAGAGGCATCGTCGTGGCTACCGTGAAGTCCGGCAGGCTGTAGAGCGTGAAGGCTGTCGCGTGGGCAGACCCCGTCCTGTCGGCCGGGGCATGGGGGTTGTGCGCGGTGCAGGTGACGGAGATGCTGGCGGCGTTGGCGGGGGTGTAGCCGACGTCGGATGCCGCAAGGAGCCCGGTGTAGCCCGCGATGGGCGAGCTTGCGTCTTCGCCTGCCGTCGTGGCCGGCAGGTCGGCCGCAACAGGTCCTGGCGCAGAGGGGGAATTTATATCGAGGGACCAGCTGAACGTGGTTCCGCTGGGGAAGATGCCCGTGCTTGAGACCGGCGTGAAGCTGAACGCTTCGGTCGCATCGACCAGCGCGAAGCTGGGGTTGGAGGGGTCGGTCTCGTCGCTCTTGGCCGCGACGTAGCTTGCGGGCGGGGTTATCGTCACCGTAAAGGCGGGGATGATGTAGTAGAGGTACACGTCCTGCGTTATGGCAGAGGCGTCCACGTCTGTGTCCGCCCGGTTGTTCTTCGCGGTGCAGCGGACGGTGAGCGTCGTCGGGGCCGCCATGGTGCCCATGCTGCTGTCGGTCAGCTCCAGGTCGGTGGGGCTTACGACGCAGACCTCGCTGGCTGTGGTCGTCCTCGTGATCAGGGCTCCGCCGGTCGCCTCGATTTCCCAGTGGAAGGTCGTTCCGCCGGGGAAGCTGCCCGTGGCGGAGGTCGGCGTGAGCTTGACCCCGTCGTCCAGGTTGACCAGCATCCATGCCGTGCTGGCGCTGCCGTCCGGGGCCGTCGTGCTGCCGCTGTCCGGGACCTCCATGCTGATGCTGAAGGCGGGCAGGGTAACGGGGCCTCCCACGGTGACGGAGGCGGACGCGCTCGCTGTCTTGGCTGCGCCCGTGGCGTCGGTGTAGGAGACGGTCACCGTGTAGGTCTTGGTGATTTCGTCCACGGGGGCGGTGCCGCCGGTAATCTCATTGGCGGTGCGGATCAGCGTCGCCCCCGTGCCCAGCTGGTTTCCTGATTCGTCCGTCCACAGGTAGCTTACGCCCGCGGGGGCTCCGTCCAGGCCTTCCACGCTGAGGGTGCTGCTGACGCTGTCGGCAGTCGCCGCCCTGTACAGGATGCTGGCGGGGCTTGCGACCGCCCGGATGCTGGCAGGCAGGGTCCAGAACTGGCTGGTCAGGGCGACCGATATCTGCACGTTGTCGCCCCGCACGGCCTGCTCCTTGCTGCCCGCGTAGAGGAGGGTGCCGTCCGCCCCCTTTACGGAAAGGGAGACCGTGATTCTGCTTCCGCTCGCTATGAGGGGGATTTCAAATGTTACGGTGCCGTCCGCGCCCGCGCCCGTGGTTCCGGTGTAGCTGTAGCCGCTCCCGCTTATCGTCAGGGTGGCCGTTCCGCCGGAAGGAAGCCCGATGGCGTCCGCGCTGAATGTCACGGTCTGGGTTCCCGCCTCGGTGGTCTGCGCTGTGCCCGTGGTGAACAGGTCCGCGATGGCCTCCGGGTTGTCCGAGTTGGACAGGTTCAGAATGTCCAGGGCCGAAACGTCGCCTCCCGAAGCGCTCGTGGCCGTATTGCTTCCGCCGCCAGACTGTCCGCCTGTGCCTGTGCCTATATTTGTACCCCCCCTATGTATATTTCGCCGTCGGCGTCGCTGCTGCCGCCGTTTCCGTTGCAGGAGAAGATGGTGAAGAGGGAAAGGATTAGTACGGCTCCCATGAAGAAGGGCATGAAGAAAGGAAGGTGCAGTTTTGCATGCGGCATAGGTGGCCTCCGTTTGATGGATCGACGGGATAGACGTGTCCGTGTCCTATCGAGTTCTATCGTGTTCTATAAAAACACAGTATAACACTTTCTGCGGGGAGTCAAGGGAAAAACGGGGGCTGCATCGGGTGTGACGGGGCTGGCTCCCGGGGGGCCTTTGTGTTGCCCCCCGCCATATCCAATAGACGAACGGGGGCGTTTCCGTTATACTATTCCAATGACCAAGTACATTTTCATCACCGGCGGGGTTGTATCGGGCCTGGGCAAGGGAATTGCCGCGGCTTCCATAGGCTTGATTCTGAAGGGCAGGGGTTTTTCTGTCGTAAACCAGAAGTTCGATCCCTATCTGAATATAGATCCGGGGACGATGAACCCCTTCCAGCACGGGGAGGTCTTCGTTACCGACGACGGTGCGGAAACGGACCTGGACTTGGGCCACTACGAGCGCTTCACCGATGCGACCCTTTCCCAGTCGTCCAACACGACGGCGGGCCGCGTGTACCTGTCCGTCCTGAACCGCGAGCGGGAGGGGGGCTACCACGGCGGGACCGTGCAGGTCATTCCCAACGTCACCGAGGAAATCCTGTCCCGGATGCTCCTGTCTACGCAGGAGACGGGGGCCGACGTCATCATCACCGAAATCGGTGGCACGGTGGGCGACATTGAATCCCTTCCATTTATAGAGGCAATCCGGCAGATGAAGTACCGGGTTGGCGAGGAGAACTGCTGCTACATCCACCTGACGCTGGTTCCCTACCTGGGCAAGGCCCACGAGATGAAGACCAAGCCCACCCAGCATTCGGTCAAGGAACTGCAGGAGCTGGGAATACAGCCGAATATACTGATGCTGCGCACGGAGCTCCCCATAGACGAGAACACGCGGGAACGCCTGGCCCTGTTCTGCAATGTGGACACCGACTGCGTCATCCAGAACCTCAATGCGAAGTCCATCTACGAGGTGCCGCTCAATATGGAGAAGGAGGGGCTGGGGGATGCAGTGTGCAAGGCCCTGGGCCTTGAGAAGCGGGAGACGCAGCTTGCCGACTGGGCAAAGATGGTCCACACCTTTGAGAATCCCAAGCACCGGGTTACGATTGCCCTGGTGGGCAAATATATAGAGCTGCACGACGCGTACCTGTCGGTCGTGGAGAGCCTGACCCACGGGGGCATCGCCAACGAGGCGGAGGTCGTGCTGGACTGGATAGACAGCGAGACGCTGACGGACGACGCCAAGACTGCGGAACGGCTTGCCGGGGCCGACGGCATCATCGTTCCGGGGGGCTTCGGCTCGCGCGGCATAGAGGGCATGGTCCGTGCCGCCCGCTATGCGCGGCTCAACAAGATTCCGTATTTTGGCATCTGCCTGGGAATGCAGATTATCGTGATAGAGTATGCCCGCGACGTGCTGGGCTGGGCGGACGCACATTCCACCGAGATTGACAAGGATACGACGCACCCGGTCATAGACCTCATGCCCGACCAGAACGGCAAGATTTTGGGCGGTACACTCCGCCTGGGCAAGTTCGAGTGTGCGGTCAAGCCGGGGACGCTGACGGAAAAGGCCTACAGTTCGCAGACCGTGTGGGAGCGGCACCGGCACCGCTACGAGTTCAACAACAAGTATAGGGATGACTTGGAGAAGGCGGGGCTCATCATCGCGGGCGTGAACCCGGAGCGGGACCTGGTGGAGATTGTCGAAGTTCCCGACCATCCCTGGATGCTCGGCGGGCAGTTCCACCCGGAGTTTAAGAGCCGTCCCAACAGGGCGGGGCCTTTGTTCCGCGATTTCATAAAGGCCGCCGTGGAGTACGGCGGGAACTAGCCCTGCGGGCTGGAGGGGCTGTAAAGACGGCGGTCGGTGCGAGGGCCGGCGGCTTTTGCGCCGGTTAATCGTCGTTCTTGGTGTCGAAGTATTTGGAGTCTTCCAGGTACTGGCGGCGGGTCATCACGAGCGTGATGAGCTCCTGATACATGTTGTAGTCCACCTCAAGGGCGATGGGAAAGATGAAATATTCGGTTTCGTCGCAGTAGCGTTCGATGAAGGCTGCGCTCGTGACGAATCCCAGGCTTATCATGTTGCTTATGCGGTCGGCGCACTTGAGGAGCTTGGCCTTGTGGCTTGCGTTGGCGAGGATGTTGCGAAGGTACTCGTTCTTGAGCTGGCCGGGTTGCTTTGTCACTTCCTGCACCAGCTTCAGGACTTCCTCGCCTTCCTCGTCGGCGTTGCGTATGAGGTTTATGTCGAATCCGGGAATGTCTTCCACCACGTCGTGGATGCAGCTGGCCTTGAGCAGGACGCTGTCGATGTAGCCGTAGTCAATCAGGATGCCCATCGTGTCCATCTGGTGGCGGAACATGTTGCCGCCTGCGAAGCGCGCTTTGCCGATGAGGTAGGTCGCCAGCTGCATGTAGGGGGCGAGCGTAATGCCCTTGAGCGTGAGCATGTGCTCCTTGTCCATCTGGGAGGGCTTCTCCGTTGCCATGTTAAACACCTTTCCCATATTGCATCATCCTCCTTTGCTTCCGTCCGGCGCGCTGCAGCTGGAATTTACCTTCTTTATATTATCGAGATGATTGCAAAAAGCCTTGAATTTTTCCCACGGACGGCAAATTCCGTGCTAAAATAGCAGGTATAGGCAGGGCCGCAGTTCCATGGAGTCCCCGCGCCTTTGTCGTGGCGGGCTTTGGGAACGGGCTCCAGACATTTTACAGGAGGAAGCTTATGGCGAAGGATGATATCTTGAAAGACTACCGCTACGACGGCTCACGGAAGCTGGACCTGGGGTCGGCTCCCCACGACTCGGAGGGAAGGGGGGCGAAGAAGGAGGAGTACGCCTACAAGACTGAGGAGAACATTCAGGAGATAGACGAGTGGCAGGGCAAGCTGTATGCCCAGTCGCAGGAGTCCGTCCTCATCGTCCTGCAGGCCTTGGACGCGGCTGGCAAGGACAGTACGATAAAGCACGTGCTGGGACCGCTGAACCCGCAGGGCATCAGCGTCTACAGCTTCAAGTCTCCCAACTCCGAGGAGGAGCAGCACGACTTCCTCTGGCGTTACCACAAGCGGCTGCCGCAGCGGGGCAAGATGTGCGTGTTCAACCGGTCGTACTACGAGGAGGTGCTGGTCGTCAATGTGCATGAGTTCTGGAAGGACTACAATATGCCCAAGCGGACCTTCCACAACGGCAAATATATAGAAGGAAAGTACAAGGAGATTGTCAACTGGGAAAACTACCTGTACGGCAATGCCTTCCGCGTGGTCAAGGTGTTCCTGAACCTGTCCAAGGGCGAACAGAAGAAGCGCTTTTTGGAGCGGCTTGAGCGCAAGGAAAAGAACTGGAAGTTCAGCGCGAACGACCTCAAGGAGCGGCCCTACTGGGACAAGTACCAGAAGGCCTTTGAGGATGCGATAAATGCGACGGCCACCAAGAGCTGCCCCTGGTACGTCGTTCCCGCCGACCAGAAGTGGTACGCCCGCTACCTCTTCTCCCAGATTCTGGTGGAGACCCTGAGGGACATAAACCCGTCGTTCCCCAAGATGCCCGAGTCCAGCGCGGAGGAGCTGGCCAAGTGCGAGGCGACCCTGCTGGCGGAAGACTGACCTCGCTTGCATTATTTCTTGCTACAGGCTATGATTCGTGTCCTGTAGTATGAGAAAGAAGTTTTATTCCGTCCTTTTTGCAATCGCCGCCGCCCTGTCGGTACCTGCCGTGCCGCAGGACGGCATGCCGTGGGCTCCGCCTTCTGTCCAGAAGCCGGAGCCTATTCTGCACGACCTTTCCAAGACCCAGGATGTTTCGGGCTTCCTGCCCAAGGAAGTCCTCATCCGTACGATGACCCAGTCCTACTGCAAGTACTACGAGTTTGCCCTTGCCAACGGGCGCATCTATGCCAAGAAGCCGGGCGAGGACAAGTGGGAGCTTTTCCTGAAGACCGGCCTTCCGTTCAGGAGCGTGGGGGGGGATGTGTTTGATTCCCCTGCTGCCATACGGGAGATTGCCTGCGATGCGGATACCCTGTATGCCTTTGACGACCAGGGGATAATGTACACGATCTACTTCAAGAAGATCATGCGGCAGAAGCCTTTCAAGTGGTCGCGGATCTACGGCTTTCCCCGCAGGAACTACGTGCAGCAGAACGAGATGGTCCTGAACAAGCGCGGATGGAGCATGGGGGCCAGGCGCGAGGAGATCCTCTGGTATGAGGACCGCTACGGCAACCAGCACCACTGGGGCACAATGGGGCTTGAGACCTTCTATTTCTTGACTGAAGACGGCCAGCACATCCGCTTCTGTGATTCCGGCTTGCCGCCGGACTTTAGCCGCTGCATTGAGTGTCCGGAAAAGGGCAGTTTCATTGCTGAAAACATCAGCGTTTCCGGGGATACGATTTTCCTCATCGGCAACCGGGGGACCATGTACACCCGTCTGATAGACTTTGACACCATGGGCTGCGACCCCATGTTCTTCCTGTATACCTATGACGAGGAGGTGCAGAAGAAGAGCGGAACCGACTACCTTTCCAACTATACGGCCTGGGCGCTTCCTGCCGAAGACTGGGCAAGGCAGGTTCCCATTCCGCTGGACGGCAAGGCCCGGTTGACGAAGATGATAAGCATAGCCCAGACTGGACAGGGCAACTACGCCCGTGAACTGCGGGTCGCAGGATGCAACAGGGACGGCGTAATCGGCTACTGGCACAAGATGCTCTACGAAAACAAGTGGTCCTTTGTCCCTGCCGACCTGACGCTGGACGAAAGCGTATGGCTGGACCCTTCCAAGGAGGAGTTTGGCAAGGAGCTGACCCACTCCTACGAAGGCTACATCACGAAGGACGGTGCCAGGCTGGACGGAGTGAGCTGCTCCCTGTCGGGGCCGACCCTGTCTTCCGAGGACCGCTGTACCCTTACGATGGCAAAGGGGGGAGAAGCGTTTTCCTGCACCCTGTTCCCGGTGGAAAAATGGACCTACCTCCTGCGCTACTCTCCCGGCTTTGACGGCAGTCCCCGAAACTACTTCGTTACCCCGGAACTGGACGAGCGGAAGCTGGAAGGCTATTCGGGCGAATTCAAGGACATCCTGTGCGACCTTTTCAAGGGGAAGAACCATTCCCTGTTCGTCTATTCCGCCATCGGGGCGGCCGACTATTACGAGATAGACATGGATGGCGGAAGACTTGGCAGTTCCTACCGGATCCTGATGACAAAAGACGGGGGGGACATGCCTCCGAAGGTGCTGCGCGGCGGCGGCGACCTGTTCCAGCCCGGGTCAAATTTGGAAAACCCGATGGATGCGAAGTTCCTTTTGGACGAGGGCCGGGGCTATACGGGGGCGGACCGTCTGCTCGTACAGGAGCGCCTTGCGGCGAACGTCAGCCTGGCCGAACGGCTCCGGGCGGCAATCAAGGACAACGAGGTCCACCGGGACAGTTCGGAACTGTCGCGCTGGGGCTACAACCTGCTGGACCTGGTCACGAGGATTACCTTTTTGAACAGGCTGAACGTGCCCAAGATAAAGCAGATGACCAGCTTTGGCCGGAACATCATGAACAGCAACGCCAACTTGTACGGGGAACTTTTGGCCTATGGGGATTGGACCTATCCTGCCATGCTGGAGCTGGTGGACCTGCGGATCCGCTATTACGGCAAGCTGCTGAAGGAGCTGAAGGACGACGGCGAGGAGGCCTTCTTGAAGAAGGGCTTCCACAACTCCTTCCTGTCCTACTATGAGGATGCCGGACTGGCCGTCCGCATGGAAGGCGGAGGCGACGGCCTGGATGGTTTTTCTATGGAGGGGATGTTCCCCTGGTTCATGATAGAGAAGGCTGACGGCAGCAGCATACTGATGAGGCTGGAAGGGTCGGCCAGGAGCATACTGGACGGCGGGCGGAAGTTCCGCTTCCCGGCTTCCTTTACCGTGGTTTCCACCGATTCCAAGGGAAAGACCAGCATCCCCGACAGGGGCAGGGATTCGGTGGACATAGACTCGTACAACGGGGAGTTCTACTGGGACGGCAGGCAGGCCAAGGCGTACCTGAAGGACAGCATGTTCGGCAAGAGGCTCATCTTTAAAGGGGCCCCGGCACAGTAAAAAATGCCCTTCTTCCCTTGACGTTTTTTAACGGCTTTTATTATGTTTCTTATTGTAGGTTACGGCCTGCACAACAAAACGAAGGTTTTATGAGAGATGGACGAGGAAAAAGAAGAAAAGGCCGCTGATGTGGCCGATGGCGTTGCCGAAGAAACAATCCAGGCGGAAGGTGCGGATTCCGAAGCTGCGGCCCAGGACGCTTCCGGGCAGGAAGCTTCTGCCGGGGACGATGTTCCTTCCGATGCGAACGAGCTTGAGCTTTTGGCCAAGAAGGTTGCCGCACTTGAAAAGGAGCGGGATGATTTCAAGGACCAGTTCCTGCGGAAAAGCGCGGATTTCGAGAATTACCGGAAGCGCATGATAAAGGAGAAGCAGGATGCCTTCGACTATGCCAACACGAGCCTGCTCAAGGATCTGCTTGACAGTTTGGACAACTTTGACCGTACGGTCGAAGCGGCGGCTTCTGCGAACGATGCGAAGTCCATTGCCGACGGGGTGAAAATGATAAACAAGGGCTTGGTCAGCATGCTGGAGAACAAGTACGAGCTTGTTTCCTACGGTCAGCCGGGCGATCCCTTTGACCCGGAGCTGCACGAGGCAATCGGTAAGTCCGACGACCCTGTGGCGGAGCCGGTGATAAAGGCCGTGTACCTCAAGGGCTACAAGCTCAAGGACAGGGTCATCCGCCACGCCAAGGTCATGGTGTCCATGCCTGACGGGACGGTGGCGGCTCCTGAAAAGGATGAGGTCGCTGCCGCTTCTGAGAGTGCAAATAGTGGGGAATCTGGGGCTTCTGCCGCAGACTGATTCAATGAATAGATTTGAGAGGAGATAGATACTATGGGAAAGATTATTGGAATTGACTTGGGAACGACGAACTCCTGCGTCGCCGTCATGGAGAACGGCGAGCCGGTTGTCATCCAGAACTCGGAGGGCTTCCGCACGACGCCTTCCATCGTCGGCTTTACGGCGAAGGGAGACCGCATTGTCGGCCAGCCCGCCAAGAACCAGATGGTGACGAATCCGCAGAACACCGTGTATTCAATCAAGCGCTTCATCGGTCGCCGTTACAACGAGCTGCCCGATGAAATCAAGCGTATTCCCTATACCGTGAAGGATCACGGTGACGATGTGCGCGTCGAGGTCGATGAGGCCGGACAGAAGAAAGAGTTCAGCCCGCAGGAGATTTCCGCATTCGTCTTGCAGAAGATGAAGAAGACCGCCGAGGACTACCTGGGCGAGGCTGTCACCGAGGCCGTCATTACCGTCCCCGCATACTTCAACGATGCCCAGCGTCAGGCGACCAAGGACGCGGGTAAGATTGCGGGCCTTGACGTAAAGCGCATCATCAACGAGCCGACCGCCGCGTCGCTCGCATTCGGATTTAAGCAGGACGGCGACAAGGACAAGACGATTGCCGTCTACGACCTCGGAGGAGGTACCTTCGATATTTCCATCCTTGAGCTGGGTGACGGCGTGTTCGAGGTCAAATCCACCAACGGAAACACCCACTTGGGAGGAGATGACTGGGACGGCCGTATCGTCAGCTGGCTGATTGACAGCTTCAAGGCCGACACGGGAATTGACCTG
>JAILON010000179.1 GCA_024690865.1 Treponema sp.
TGTGCCCTGGAAAGTGCCGTCCTTCAGCACCGTTCCTTGATCATAGTTATATGCCCGGGCCCGGCCTTGATGCGGATTGCCGTCAAAGAGATTTCCGTTGCAGCCGAAATAGAGCTGTGTGCCGGCACCAAATTCGTTTTCAAAGGCGGCAGGATTCGACCAATGAGCTTGATAACAAATCTCGCTTGTATTTCCCCCGCTACCACCGCTCGCCGTGCCTCCGGTGCCGCCGCTCGCCGCGCTGCCGCTGTCGCCGCCGTTCTTGTAATAGTCTTCCTTCCAGTAGTCGCAGGACCCGAGCAGGACTGCGCACGCAAGGGAAGCAAGCACGACAGCAAAAATCTTGGTTTTCTTCATAAAACCACTCCTTTTAATTGATATTGATATGCATATAAAAAGTCCCCGTGAGCACGGCAATCCGCACCCTCCGAGGGCAATTTATGAGGAGAGAAAGAATATGTTTTGCAGGAGTTAGTTAAAAGGGCACAGTAGTCCAGTCCGCAGTCCGCAGTCCGCAGTCAATTATGGAGAAGACGCCCTGCGTGTCAAGCACTTCCGGCTGTTTTTCACAATTTTTTTTCATCTTTTTTTGCCGTCTGCAAAGCATTGTCCCGTAGTGTACACGGTCTTTCAAAATGAAACTAGAGTACAACGCACAGAATTTTAGTGCGTTGGCAGGAAATTTTCGATTTTTTGCAACTTTTTTGCCCGGCGGGGAAATTTCGCACCCGTGTCAACATTGATTTGGTAGTCATGTCAACATTGATTTTGTAGTCACGTCAACGTTGATTTGCCACCTGTGCCTGTTCGCCACGGTGGCTCTAGATTGTTTCCGGCCTCCGTGTTATAATTCCCCCTATGTTAAAACCATTGGCTAAACTTCTGAAGGCACTCAGCTCCAACCGCGACCAGGGGGCGATTGCCCATGCGTTCGCGCTCGGCGCGCTCCTTGGCTCCATGCCCAAGGACAACCTCTTGTGGTACCTGTTTTTCGTGTTCATCCTGTTCATGCGGATCCAACGGGGGGCGCTGGCCCTGTCCATCCTCCTCTTTTCCCTGCTGACCAGGTTCACCGACCCGCTTTTCAACCAGGTCGGATACACCGTGCTGACGCAGCAGTCCCTGCAGCCCCTGTTCGCCAGGCTCATCCGCGTTCCTTTCGTCGCGTTCACCCAGTTCAACAACACGATCGTCATGGGAAGCCTTGTCTGCTGCATCGCGGCCTACATCCCCCTGTACGTGCTCAGCCGGGTCTTCGTCCACGTCTGGCGGCGCTACATCGGCAATTTCCTGAGGAAGCTGAAAATCCTGCAGATGATAAAGCAGGTTCCCCTTGTGACCAAGATAATCGACGCAGTGGAGGAAGCATGAACGACGATACTGACGATACTATGGAAGAAAAAAAGATGCCCGCCACGGATGAAGAACGGCAGAAGGCCGCGGACGCGGCTTTTGACAGGCTCCAGACTCCTCCCGAACTGGACCGCCCCGATGCAGGAGCTCCCGCTGCCCCATACGGGGACTCGCCCGCCGGAACAAGAAATCCCGCCTCCCCTGCCGACGCTTCCGAAAGCGAAGATGACGAGGAGGAATACGACGACGACATGTCCATAGGCGACACCTCCGACGACGAAGATGACGAAGAAGAGGAGGACGGCACATCTGATGCAGCCGCCACAACGGCCGTCGTTTCTGCCGACGGCACTTCCGTCCCCGCCCAGAAGAAGAAAAAGACAAAGAAGAAGGACCGGAAGATTTTTCCCAAGAAAAAGCTTCCCAAGATCTTCCGCAAGGCATATACGGAGAAGAAGCTCAAGCGGGCCATCCTCAAGCCCATCACGATTCCCCGCGACAAGGATTTCCTTACGGATCTGTTCGTAAAAGGCGGGGATGCCACAAAGCCCGGCAGGATGGCCGTGGCGAACGACAGGCTCTTCTCCAAACGCGAGATAGCCCGACTCCGCTCGCTTGCCAAAGACATAGAAAGCCACAAGGGCCGCTTCATGCTGATTCCGTTTGCGGCCGTCATCGCCTTCATCGCGCTGCTGTGCTCGACATTCATGGCCATAAAGAACCCCCTGCTCAAGAAGGTCCTGACCAGCGTCGCGCAGGATGCAGTCGGGGCAAAGGTGGACATAGGCTCGGTGAACCTCAAGGTGCTGGGCGCATCTCTCACGATACAGGATGTGGCGGTCGGCAACAAGGATTCGGTCATGAAGAACATCGTCCAGTTCGACAAGCTGGACCTGAACTTCAACCTGGCCCAAGCCCTGCGCGGCAAGTTCGACGCGGAGAACCTGGAGTTGTCGGGCATCAAGTTCAATACGGACAGGACGGTAAGCTGCGAGCTTCCCGAAAGCGAGCGGAAACAGAAGGAGGAGCCGCAGGAATCGCTTGCAGACAGCGAGTTCGTCAAGAACCTCAAATCAGGCTCCCAGGCCGCCCTTGCCGACCTGCAGAACCAGGCCATCGACCTCCTGGGAGGCTCGGACGTGGAGTCCATCGTGAGCAACCTGCGCTCCCAGCTGACCAGCATAGACAAGGCGAAATCCGCCGAAACGCAGGTGGAAGGCCTCGTGTCCAAGTGGACGGGCAAACCCGACGAGGTGGAGGCAAAGGTCAAGGACTACAAGGCCTCCGTAAAGAAGATAAAGGACCTGGACGTAAAGAAGATGAACGACCCGGCGGTCCTGCAGGAATACATCGCAACGATAAACTCGATTGCAAACGACACCAAGGCCCTGGGGGAAAGCGCGAAGGCCCTCAAGGACGAGGTCCTGGCGGATGCGGACGGCGTGAGGGCCCTGTCGCTCTCCATCACCGACGCGGTGAAGGCGGACAAGGACATGATCAAGAGCAGGCTGACGGCCATCGTGGACACGGTGAAGAATGCCAAACTCCTGCTGAACGATGCGCTTGAAACCGTTGCCTACAGCATGCTGGGCGACTACTATCCCTTCCTCAGGAAGGGAATACACTACGCCGAGCAAATCAAGCAGAACAGCGTGACCCAGACGGTGCTTGCCGAGGCGGAAAAAAACAAGGCGGACGCAAGTAAGAAGAAGGAAGGATCAAACCGCCTTGCGGGAACGACCTTCTGGTTCGGAGACAACAACCCCGCCTTCCTCATAGAGCGCGCATTCGTCTCGGGGGACGGATTCGATGCAAAAATCGAGGAGATTACGAACGACCAGAACGCCAGGGGCAAGACGACCACGGTCAACGGAAACTTCGCGGTCGCCGGGATAAGCCACGCGGCCAAGCTCGTGCTGGACACCCGGTCCGCAAGCACGGAGCCTTTGATCAAGGCGGACTACACGGGCGACGGCATCAAGG
>JAILON010000012.1 GCA_024690865.1 Treponema sp.
GGCCTCCGAGCCTGACACCCCGGCGGACACGGTTCAGCCCGAGGACAGCAAGAAGGACCCCGTCATAAAAAGCTCCGGGCAAAACCGGCAGACCAACACCGACCTGACGCTCGGGACCTTCGGCGGGAGCTACGCCGTGACCAGACACCTCGCCCCCTGCTCGGGCAGGGGAGGCCTCCTCGGCTCCTCATGGGCATCCGGCCTGGACACCCGCATCATACGGGGGCAGGAGGCCGACCGCTCGGAGGAGATACAGAAGCTCCGAGCCGCCCTGACCGGCATACAGGCGAAGAAAGCTGAGATAGAAGCCCTCGACTCCTCCTACGATGAGGTGAAGGAGGACATCGCGGCGGCACTGGCGGAGGCGGACTCGGCCATCGCGTCCCTGACGGCGGAGCTGGAGCCGCTTGAGGCGGCCCAGACAGTACGGGAGCAGACCAAAGAGCGCAACAGCTACGTCCTGTACGGCGGGGCGGAGGCCTTCGCAGAGTGCGGCGCGGGCAGGCTTGTCCTGATGAAGGACGGCTTCATCCCCCTCCTGTTCGAACGGGCGGAGGACGGGAGCTACAGGGGGACGGGGGCGGCCCGCCTGCTTGCCGTCAAGGAGACGGCAGGCGGCTACGCCCTGACGAACCCTGACGGAACTTCACAGGAATTCGACAGCTACGGCAGGCTCGCGGGCGAGACCGACAGGAACGGCAACGAGGTCAGAATCGTATGGGGGGCAGACGGCAGAATAGAAGAAATCATCTCCCCCGCCGGATGCTCCGCCAAGATACAGTCCGACGAGGCGGGCCGCATAACCGCCATGAGCCTCCTTCAGGACGGAAAGGAGACCGGCCGCCTCGTGAAGTATGAGTACAGCGGCGACAGCCTGTCCGCGATGACGGACACGGACGGCGACACGACCCGCTATGAATATGACGATACGGGCAGGCTTACCGCAATAGTGAAGGGCGACGGCTCGGCCATGCGCTACGCCTACACCCAGTGCAGTGACGGGAGCGTGCGCGTCGCGTCGGTAACGGACGAGGAGGGGCAGGTCATGGCCTTCTCCCACGACCCGGCGGCCCGGAGATTCTCGTACAAACCCGCCGGGGGAGAGGAGGAAGTCAGCCTCTACGATGCGGAAGGCAGGATTACGAGGGAAGAGTCCGGCGGCCTCGTGACCGAATACGGGTACGACGCTGACGGCAACGTGACGAGCCGCACCGTGAACGGGGAGCGGACGGAATACTCATACGACGAGAAGGGGAACCTCACCAAGGCCCTCTATGCCGACGGGAGCGCGGAGGAATACGGCTACAACAGCCTCGGCCAGCTGACCTGCATAAAAGACCGCGACGGGGTGGCAGAGACCTTCGCCCGCGACGATAAGGGCAACCTGACGGAGCTGCACACCGGCGGTGTGTGCGTGGCGAAATACAGCTACGACGGGCACGGCCTTTGCACGGAAAAAGAGATAGTCCGCGGTGGCGGGACCGCCCGCATCTCATACAGCTATGACACACACGGCAGCTGCATTGAGCGCACCCTGTCAGACCCGGACGACACGGAAAAGACATACACCGAGAAATACGAGTACGACGGACAGGGGCGGCCCATCAAGCTGACATCCCCGGACGGTAAGGAAACTTGTATCTCCTACACGGCCAAGACCGAGACCGTCCTGCTCCCGGGCGGCCTTGAGCGGAGGCTGACCTACGACGGCAGGAAGAACCTTGTCCTCATCGAGGAGACGGACAGGAAGAGGGGGCAGAAGCTCTCGGTGTACTGCGAATACGACAGGTCCCACCACGTCACCAGGCGAGTTTTCTCGGAGCGGGACAGGACGCTGCTTACCGAGGAGATGTCCTACAACGGGCGGGGCGACCTTGCGTCCGTGACCACAAGCGCGGCCGGGGACGGCACGAAGAAGCGCCAGCTGCTCTCCTACGACGGGGCGGGCCGCCTTGCCTCCGTCCGCATACAAAAAATCGGGCCGGACGGTACGGTAGAAGATGAAACCGAAAGCAAGGCATCCTTCCGCTACATCGGGGCCGGCAGGGAGCTGACCCTTACGAGCGGGGAGGGGCGGGCAAGCACGATATACAGCGACGGCCTTGGTCGGCTCGTGAAGCAGACCAACGCGCTCGGCGAGGAGTTCACCAGGTCCTTAAGCCCGGCGGGAAGGCTCCTTTCGGAAAGCTCCTCGCACGGGGGCATGTACGCATACGGCTATGACGCGCTCGGCCTCCTTGCCGCAGCGGGCGAGGAGGGGAAGGAGCAGTCCAAGGCCGACTACAACCCGGACGGCTCCGTCAAGAGGACTACGGACAGGCTCGGCAACGTGACGGAATACAGCTACGACATACGCGGACTTCTCATTAAAAAAGCATCCCCTGAGGGCACGGGCCTGTACGGGTACGACATTTCCGGGCGGCTGACTAACTTCCGGAGGGGCAGCCAGCAGATACGCTACGATTACTCCTCCGACGGCAGGACGGTGACCGCCACGCATGGGGACTTCATCACGGAGACCTACGAGCTTGACGCATGGGGGCGCGTCATAAAGGCAACCGACGGCGAGGGAAATGCCCGCACGTTCGGCCGCGACGCTCTCGGCAGGCTGACGGACGAGTCCGACGCATACGGAAACGGGACCTCGTACCGATACAATGCCTGGGGCAAGGTCTCAGAGATAATCCTCCCTGACGGGAGCCGCGAGGCCTACGAGTACAACGCGCTCGGACTCCCGACCAAAAAGACTGACAGTGAGGGCACGGCGTGGGTCCTCCGCTATGACAGGGACGGCCTCCTTCTTGAGGAGAAGTCCCGCGCCCGGGCCGTACAGGAATACTCCTATGACGCGCTCGGACGGCTCACCGAGGTCAAATCCGGCGGTAAGACACAGGCCCGCTACGAGTACACGGCATACGGCAGGAAGGAGACCCTCATCCGCGCCGGGGGCAGCAGGTATGAAAAGGCATTCGACGCATACGGACGGCTCGTGTCGGAGACGGACAGCCATGGGGCGACGAGGACCTTTGCCTACGACGCAGAGGGCCGCGTAAGGGAGCGGAAGTCCTTCGGCGGTAATGTCACGCAAATTACGGACGACAGGGCCGGGCGCAGCTACGGCGAGGCATTCCCGGACGGAACAGAGAACAGGATTCTCCTTGACGAGAACAGGGCCGTCATAAAGGAGGAGAACCCCCGCGCGTCCGAGGAATACGAGTATGACGCGGCGGGCCTCCTCGTCCGCCAGAAGTCCCCGCTCACGGGCGAGGCCATCGAATACTCCTACGACAGGCGCGGACTGTGCACCGGGGTAAAGAGCCCCATACACCACGCCGTCTATGAGTACGGCAGGGCGGGCGAGCTCCTTCATGCGAGCGACAAAACGACCGGCGTGAGCCTGTCCTTCAAGTACGATGCTCTCATGCGGGAGACGGAGCGCAGCTTCGCCGGGGGCGCACGCCAGCTGACGGCCTACGACAAGGCGGGGCGCATTGCCTCCGTCAGGACGCTTGACCGCAACGGCGAGGTCAAGTCGGAGTACCTGCACTACGGGGATGACGGCAGGATTCTCTCCGCGATGGACGAGAGGGGGCGCGTCACCATCTACGGCTATGACAAACAGGGACGCATCACCAAAGTCCTGTACCCCTTCGGCAACGACATCCTCTCCAAGGCGAGGCTGGAATACGAGGCCGCCGGCGGCGACAGGAACGCCAGCGCGGACGGCAAGGACATCAGCACGGGCGATACGCTCAAAAAAGCATTCAAGACTCTGAGCGGGCGGGAGTGCGCGGACAAGCAGAAGGCCTGGGAGGAGCTGTACGCATACGACGCGGACGGCAACCGCACTTCGAAAACGACGCCCCTCGGCACGGTGTATTACAAGTACGACAGCGAGAACAGGCTTGTCTCCTACGGCGTGACCGAGGCGGCGGACGCAGCCCGCCTTGAGTACGACGCGGACGGGAACCTCATAAAGGAGAGCACTCCCACCAAGGAGGCGGTTTACGCCTACAATGCCGCGAACCGCATGGCGGAGAGCCACGTCACCGAGATACGGGACGGCTCAAGGCAGACACCGAAGGACACCGTATATGCATACGACAGCTTCGGCAGGCGCATACTTGAGGCTGACATACTGAACCGCTGGACACGGCACACTGAATATCGTGGCCTTACGATGGATGTGTGGAAAAACGCCGCCGTCCACGGCATAAAGGAGCCGCGTGACAGCCGCGGCATAGACTCCACGGGCATGGTATTCACATGCCTTGATGACTTCCTGCCCGCATTCGCGGACTTCAGCAGGGCATCGCCATACGACTTTACCCACGTCGCGCTGACGCTGCCTCTGGGCGGAGCGGGCGGCGAGGTGCTGGGCCTTTTGCAGACCGAACACTCCGGCATAGGCTTCAACCCATTCGTCAATGCGAGCCATACCGACGCGGAGCGGCACTACTTCGGTAAGGACCACTTGGGCAGCGTCCGGGCGGTGACGAACCAGTGGGGAAGCCCGCTCTATATGTTCGACTACGATGTGTTCGGCACTCCCCTGCAGGACAGGCCGGAGCGATACCGCCACGGCTTCACCGGAAAGGAGTACGACAGCTGGACAGGCCTCTACAACTACGGATTCCGCGATTACTCCGCCATGTTCGGACGCTTTACCACGGTTGACCCCATACAGGACGGGCTGGGCTGGTATGCCTACGTGAACTCCGACCCGGTCAACTGGCTGGACCCGTGGGGGCTGTGCCCTCAAGATGCGGAGAGCGGGGAGGACGTGAAAACAGAAACTCTTTATCAGGGTGATAAAGGAATATATTCCTCAGTTTCTGATGGAAAAGTTACAAAAGAGGATGAAGCGCGTTCCCTGTTATATGAAGCTGCAAACTTCATAATAAAAAATGCAGAAACACCTGATGAAAGGGAGTTGGCATCTACTGTTTCTTTTATGATGAACGCAGGTAAAGTTCAGTTGGATAAAGTTGTAAATAGACATGAAAAACCAGATGTGAAACATTCAAAAACAGAGCTCGGCTTCTTTGATCCGTATCATAACACAAGTACGGGAAAAAATCGTGAAATAATTGTCATCGACACTGATAGGGCCATAAAAAACGGTCTGGGAGAAGTTATAGAAACTCTTTCACACGAAGGTTGGCATAAAGTTCAGTATGACAGAGGCAGAATCGGTGTGACAGCAGATAATAATTTTATATTGCGTTTCAAAAGAGAGAATGGTAAAACGCTTTCAGACTATCGCACAGACATGGAACTTGAAGCCTACAATATGGGGATAATTATGCATAACAAATACAGGCAGAAAGAAAATCTCAGAACATACAAATTGCATACATTTGAGGAAATCAGAGCTCTTTATCCTGATGAGTAAAGGAAACGAAGCATGAAACTGTTTGTATATATAATCTTATTGTTTGCATTTTCTGAGAAAGCTCTTTGTAGGCAGGTGACGGAATTCGATGCAGCAAGTTTTATTTCACTATGTGCTTTTGGCTATTATCAAGAATATGGAGAAATGCCAGAAACTCTTTGTGATTTGCAGAAGAAAGAATACTCTGAAAATACACAGGATCATTTGGATGTTTATTCAGAATGTGGATTTGAAATATTCTTACAAAAAAAGAATACTAGGAGGCTTGATATTTATGTTAATAGCAAAAGGATGCAATGTCATCTCGTATATGAAGTCGAGGCAGCTCATCATTTTTCTGAATATTTGAATGGAGCTTTAATAGATGAATATTACAGAAGTGATTCTGGATATATTTTGGATGATCCTGCCAGACTGTTATTCAGTGGGGAGGCGCCAGAAGAATGAAAGGGATTGCTGCTAAATTTTTGATTACTCTGTTAGCTTGTTGTGTGTATGCCAAGACAAGAACCGTCAGGGTATATGACAAGATTGCAGACAAGGAGTTTTTCATGTATGACTCTATCCAAGAGTTTAATGAAAGCAGAAAGGGAAAGTTTTCTACTCACATATATAATGGTGATTTAGAAATATATGAAGTGTTTGAGTTGTATACGGTCGGCTTCTGGCAAGGAGGTGATTATATAGACTATATAAAACTGAAATCAGGCAATCTATCCTTGGAAATGGATGGCAAGGAAATTCTTTTTTTTCATCGCACACTGAGCGATATTGAAAGTCAGCTTGGAACTGATTACCATCGTCCAAAAAACTTTAATAATCGTATTGAGTATATGTTTAAAACAAACAGACCTTTATATAATATATACATTGCATTTCATTTTGATAATGGGAAATGTATTGCCGTTGAAATATATGATGATGGGAGGTTTGTATAGTTCGAAAAAAGGGTGGCTTGATATATGATGAGTTATAGGTAATTGAAATGATAGAGGCAAAAAAGAAGTTTTTGATGTCATATAAAAGGAGACATCTGACACGTACAGGCAGAGACGCTGCCCGCCTTGAGTACGATGCGGACGGGAACCTCATAAAGGAATGCAGCTGCGGCAAGGAAGCAGTCTACGCCTACAATGCCGCAAACCGCATGGCGGAAAGCCACATAACCGAGATACGGAACGGCTCACGGCAAACACCGAAGGATACCGTATATGCGTCCGACCGCTTCGTGACGACCGCTCTTACATCCGGTGCGGGTGACAAAATATTCAAGGACTGTAGTACCAGACTTGTCGGCGGTGCGGGCACTTCCTGGAATGCCAGTAATCCAACTGACACGACCTATGCCCACATCGACGGCGTCGGCGGTCCCGGCTACTTCACCGCCGCGCCGTAAGCCCGGGTCGGAGGGAGGCTGCTTCACGCTCAAGCCCTAATCCCCCGCCCCCGGAGGGGGGGGCGGGGGAGGGCGCTCCTTCTCTGGCGGGACCGCATTACTGTGGTTGTCAGCTGTGCCCGCCAGTCTCCCTAACGTCCCCGCCCTACGGAAACGTATAGAGCGGGAAGGGGAACCGACAGCGTAGCGTCAAGGCTATACGCTTCCTCTGTCGGAAGCGTCTGTATCGGAAGGAGCGTGTCGTCGCTGTGCCCCGCCTGTACTGCCGTCTGGGGAGGAGCAGTCCTGCTATGCCAGCACGGGCTCTGTCCCTGCAGCAAGTTTCTCCACCTCCTCTAGGGGCAGACCAGTTATATCGGCTATTTGCTCAAGGGTTCCCCAAGCCCCATGCTGAGCATCTTTCGGGCAGTTTCCATACGGGTCTTCTTTACGCCCTTCTCCTCGGCAAGCTCAATCCCGTTCCAGTAGTCCGCCTCCGCGCGGTCCATCGACAGGTGGTAGGCCCAGGCCTTCTCCTCCGCGCTGACATTGTTGTATGCTCTCATCGCCATGCCGTATTCCTCCTTCCAGTCCGCCTTGCTTCCAAGCTCCTGCAGGACTTCCGGACTGTTATTTCTCTATGCCTCCACTGTGGTCGCCTCCAGCTGTACGGCCAGCTTTTCGACCTCCTCCAGCGGAAGCTCCACTGCCTGTGCTATCTGTTCGTGGGACAGTATGTTCATAGTAAGGAGGTTCCGGGCGTCTGACAGGGCCTTGTTCCGCTCTCCCTTCTCCTCGGCAAGTTCAAGTCCGTTCCAGTAATCTGCCTCAGCCCGATCCATCGACAGGTGGTAGGCCCAGGCCTTCTCCTCTGCGCTGACATTGTTGTATGCTCTCATCGCCATGCTGTACTCCTCCTTCCAGTCCGCCTTGCTTCCAAGCTCCTGCAGGACTTCCGGACTGGTATTTCTCTATGCCTCCACTGTGGTCGCCTCCAGCTGTACGGCCAGCTTTTCGACCTCCTCCAGCGGAAGCTCCACTGCCTGTGCTATCTGTTCGTGGGACAGTATGTTCATAGTAAGGAGGTTCCGGGCGGCTGACAGGGCCTTGTTCCGCTCACCCTTCTCCTCGGCAAGCTCAAGCCCGTTCCAGTAGTCCGCCTCTGCGCGGTCCATCGACAGGTGGTAGGCCCAGGCCTTCTCCTCCGCGCTGACATTGTTGTATGCTCTCATCGCCATGCCGTATTCCTCCTTCCAGTCCAAGTCCCGGCCCAGCCTGTCCAGAACTCCAGAATCTGTACTCCCTGCTATAAAGCTACACCAGTTGGCCGCCTTTTTCAAGCTCGCATCCACGGTGTCCGGCACCTTCAGGTTGAAGAAGAGGACCTTGAGCCGGTCCGACAGCACGTCCCCGTCGTCCAGCCGCATCATCGCCCGGTGGTAAAACTCCCCGTCCTCAAAGAGGTCGAAGTCTATGAGGAAAATCTGATAGACGTTCGGGGCGTTCTTGTACTTCTCGCCCCTCCCCAGGCTTCCCGCGTAGAGCTTGCAGGCATAGTAGAGCGACCGAAGCTTCTGGTTATCGTCCGCCTTGGTCAGCTGCAGACCGTTCCACGTCAGACTTGCCTAATTCTTTATTTAATCGTATAATGGAGATGTGTCGGAATTGTATATAGTGGGGACCCCGATCGGGAACCTGGGGGACATAACATACAGGGCGCTGGAGACTTTCAGGGCGGTCGATGTGGTTGCTGCCGAGGACACGCGGCATACGCTCCAGCTCCTCACCCACTTTGACATCCACAAGCCGCTCGTCAGCTGCCGCTCGCAGAACGAGGGCTTCGCCTCCGACAAAATCATCGGGATGCTGGACGAGGGGCAGACCGTCGCCTACGCGAGCGACGCGGGCACGCCGGGCATCAGCGACCCCGGTTCCGTCCTTGCGGGCAAGGCGCGGCAGGCCGGGCACAGGGTCATCCCCATCCCTGGGGCGAGCGCGTTTGCGACCC
This sequence comes from Treponema sp., assembly GCA_024690865.1. Taxonomy (GTDB): domain Bacteria; phylum Spirochaetota; class Spirochaetia; order Treponematales; family Treponemataceae; genus Treponema_D. The sequence continues at coordinate 8,779 of JAILON010000012.1, forward strand.
TGGCGAGCGTGGCCGGGGAGGGTGGCAAGACCCTGGTTTTTGAAGGCTTCCTGTCGCCCAAGCCGGGCCGCAGGAGGGCTCGGGTCAAGGAGCTGATGGAGGGCGGAAATTCGTTTATTTTATACGAAAGTCCCTTCAGAATTGTAAAGCTCCTCGCCGATATTGCCGATATTGACAGCGAGAGGCGTGTGGTCGTAGGCAGGGAACTGACGAAGCTGCACGAGGAGATAAGCGAGGGAAGCGCCAGGCAAGTTCTGGATGATTATTCCTCGAGGACGAAAGTCCAAGGGGAGCTTGCGGTGTTCGTCTCTGGCTTAAAGAAGATTCAAGTATCGGACGGATACTCCGATACTTAAACAAGAGAGGTATTGTGATGGTAACAAAAATCAATGTCACGAATCCAATCACTAATCTGCAGAATACAGGGAAGGTATCTGCATCCAAGCGCGTCACTTCATTCTCCGATGAAATAGAGGTGTCAGCACAGGCCAAGGAAGCGGCCGAAGCTTACTATCTAGAGACGGTTGCGAAGGAGACCCCTGATGTCAGGGCCGATCTTGTAGAGCAGATTAAATTGAAGATTCAGGATCCGGATTACCTGAACGCGGACAGAATTGCCGCGACGGCGGATCAGATTCTCAGCGCCTACGGGCTGGCCTAGGAGACTGGGCGGTCCGGTGGGTAAAAGGGCGGAATGTCTTTCCGTCCTTTTTTTTTAAAAACAGGGCAGTGGGAAAGCTTCGCTTTCCTGCATGCCTACCATATTTAGGAAACGCGGCGGTTTAAAGTATGTCAGATTTTTCATTTCAGATTCCACAGAAGGTTTTGCTGAGCTCTTACGGGATTATACGGCTCGGAGAGTTCGTGCAGGAATGGGGCGACAAGTTCATGATCGTCATGGACCCCATCCTGACGCAGGTGGAGGCAGGGGAGAAGATAACCAAGCCCCTGACCGACAGGAAGCTGGATTTCTTCACCTTTACTGACATAGACGGTCCGGCGGACACAAAGACGCTTGACTCCGCGCTCAATCTGGCACGGCAGGCCCACGTGGACGGCATCGTCGCGGCGGGCGGAAGCAAGGCGATTTCGCTTGGCCGCGCCGTGGCCAAGCTCTACAACGACAAGCGGGAGACCTACACCGCCCTGGAGAAGGACGACGTCACGGCTCCGGCACTTCCCCTCGTCTGCGTCCCCACGACGATCCGCGACCGCTTCATGTTCACCAAGGCGATTCCCCTTGTGGACTCCCGTTCTTCCGTCCTCCGCATCATGCACACCACGAGCGGGGCGGGTGATACGATAATCTGCGATCCCAACCTGACGCTGTCCCTTTCCAACAACCAGTCGTCGTCAATCTCGCTGGAGACGCTGGCCCTCATGCTTGAGGCATACATCAGCCCCCGCGCCAACTTCTTCTCCGACATGGCCGCCGAAAAGGCGATGGAGCTGTTCGCGCTCGCCTACTATGGGACGGAGTCGCTCGACGTGACCACCCCTCGGGAGGAGCTTTTGTCGCAGGCCGGCCTCATGGCCTCCCTCGCGGCATCGACGTCGTCGCTCGGCATGACGAGCCTCCTGGCCGTCTGCATAAATGCCCGCTTCGGTACGCCGAGCGCGCTGGTGGCCTCCGTCCTCCTCCCCTACATCGTGGATGACGCGGCCAAGTTCCGACTGGGCAGGCTGGCACACGCCGCCCGCATCCTCAAGGCGACCGAGGACGGCACCGACGACACCAAGGCGGCGAGCGACCTCGCGGACCTCATCAGGAAGAACCTGGCGGCATACAACCTGCCCGCCCGCATGAAGGACTTGAACCTGTCGCTTGAGAACCTGTCGCTGGCCGCCGAGGACGCGGGCAAGACCGAGTTCATCAACAGCCTGCCCCGCAGCATGAGCAGCGACGACCTCTTCGCCCTCATCAAGACCGCCTACTGATGATAGACCCCGAACGCCTTTTCCAGCTGGAGCCGGGCCAGAAGCGGCGGAAGCTTGCCCTGACCTTCGGCGAGCTGGAGAGGGACATCGCGGGCATAGCCGAAAAAGGCACCGAATACAATTTTGCCAAGATGAGCCGCCGGGACTACACGAAGGCGGTGTGCCGCATCGTTCTGGACGACCCCAAGCTTCCCGCCCCCGAGCGGGAGCAACTTTCTTCTATATTACAGCAGCAGGATTTTGATGAGAGGCGGGCATGCAACCTTGCCCGCAACGCCCTGCTCGGCATACTGGGGACCTTCCCCGCCGAGTGGGACCTCGTCATCGCCCCCCATGCAGTTGCCGCAAGCGATGCAGACGGCGGCGGTGCGGATACGGCAGCTGTTGCCGGGGCGGGGGCCGGAGGCGGTGCGGACGTTCGGTCTGACAGGACGGACGCGAGCGGCGGCGTTGGGGGCCCCGGCGGGCTTGTCCGTGAGCGCAGCTTTTTCCCCGGCGTGTCGGTCTACGCCGAGGACATCCGCTCGCCCTTCAACATCGGTTCGATTTTCCGCACGGCAGAGGCGATGGGCTGCGAGAAGGTCTACGTGTCCCCCCTCTGCATAGACCCCGCCCATCCCCGGGCCATACGGTCGGGCATGGGCTGTATAGAGACGATGGGCTGGACCCGCTGTGCCCTGGACGAGCTGCCGCATGATAATCCGGTCTTCGTGCTGGAGACGGGCGGCACGCCCATAAACGAGTTCAAATTCCCGGAGAAAGGCATCGTGATAATCGGTTCGGAGGAGCTGGGTGTCAGTCCCGAGGCCCTGCGCCGGGCGGACGGGGGCTGCGTGTCCATCCCCATGACCGGGCTCAAGGCCTCGCTCAACGTCGGCGTGGCCTTCGGCATCCTGATGCAGGCTTGGACCGGCGGGCGCGCATAAGAACGCCTTTGCGGCGTACGGGGACCGCTGGCAGTGCGGGCGAAAAAGGGCGGCGAAGTCCTCAGAAAGGCTTTGTTTAAATAGGAAAATGGTGTATACTTGTTGTTGCTTATATTTTGTGCTGTGTTATTGCATCACGTTCTGGAGGTTGCATGAAAAGGATACATTTGTTAGGAAGCTCCGCCGTGGCCATTGCCCTGGCTGCGGCCATGCTTGTTTCTTGCGGCGGTTCCGGCAAGTACAAGGCCGGGACCTACACGGGGACGGCGGAAGGTCGCAACGGCGAGCTGGAAGTCACTGTGAAGCTGTCCAGCAGCAAGATTACGGCGGTTTCTGTCACCAGGCATGAAGAGACGCCGGGAATTTCGGACGCGGCGATAAAGGACGTCCCTGCGGCGATAGTCAAGGCCCAGTCAACCAATGTTGATGCTGTTTCTGGCGCGACGATTACGTCCAATGCCATAATGGCGGCTGCGAAGGCGGCTCTGGCCAGTGCGGGCGTGTCGGAGACGGGTTCTGCCGCTGCTCCCCGGAAGAATGCCGCGCTCAAGTACAAGTCGGGGACCTATTCTGGTTCGGCGTATGGTATGAACGGTCCCGTTGTTTTGGACGTGACGTTCAGCGACAGTGCGATTACCGACATAAAGGTGTCTTCCTCAAAGGAGACCGCCCACGTTGGCGATCCCGTCTACCCCATCATGATCAAGGATGCGCTTGCGGCCAACGGTTCCGGTGTAGATGTCGTTTCCGGGGCAACGTTCACCAGTATTGCCGTGAAGAACGCGCTCAACGATGCGGCACGGCAGGCCGGAGTTTCAAGCCTGGACGACTTCAAGAAGAATACGGTAAAGCATGAGGCTCAGGCTCCCATTGACGAAAGCTACGATGTCGTCGTGGTCGGTGCGGGAGGAGCGGGAATTGCCGCCGCAGCCCAGGCTGCCCAGAACGGAGACACGGTCCTTGTTATAGAAAAGAATGCCGAGATCGGAGGAAACACGATTGTCTCCGGCGGCCAGTTCCAGTCCGTCATGCCCTACCTCTGCTGGGAGGCCGACAATCCTGATGCGACCACGGGTGTGTATCCATTTGACGGCAAGACCTACGACAAGGTCAAGTCCGCAAACGGCAACATCACGATACTCAAGGAAATCTTGAACTGGAACGAGAAGCCCTTTGACGGTTCGGGTGCGCAGAGCTGGTTTGTCGCTGGCGATACGGCGGAACTTTCCAAGCACGGAGTCCATGCCGAGTACCTGCCGACGCTGCGGGAGCTGAAAAAGGAGATAAAGGCCTACCTTGCCTGGGCACAGCCCAAGTTGGACAAGGGAATAAACGAGTCCCAGCTGACCCTCTTCTCTACGCTCAACCTGCACATCTTCCAGACCTACTACGGCGGACTGCGTCCCAACCAGAACTATACGAAGTGGATTTACGGCGACTACGACCTGGTCCGCCAGTTCATCGTGGACGGCCAGGACCTCAAGCCTTGGCTTGAGTCCCAGGGGTCTACGTTTGTTGAGGACCAGCAGCCGACGCTTATCGGAGCCCTGTGGCACCGTGAGAACCAGTTCATCGGAGCGAACTTTGACGCAGACGGCGATGGCCAGAACGAGGTTGCGCAGTGGGGATCCTACTTTGTGCCCCCGCGCCGCACGCTTCTTGAAACCAGCCCCACCGCAAAGAGCAACAAGATCATGCTCCGCACGGATGCGAAGGAGCTTATCCTTGAGAACGGTCGCGTCACCGGTGTAAAGGCCGTCATGTACGATGGAACCCAGGTCACCGCCCATGCCAAGAAGGGCGTGGTGCTGGCAACGGGAGGCTACGCCGCCAACATCGCGAAGGTCCTCAAGACCAACGACTACTGGAAGGACGGCGCGATTACGAACAACACCCAGACGACCAACCGCTCTTCCCTGCAGGGAGATGGAATCACGATGGGCGAGAAGGCCGGTGCTGCCACGACGGGACTGGACTTCACCCAGCTTATGCCCATTTCTTGGATAGACAACGGTCAGCTTGCGTTTGGTGGCGGAAACTATGCCATCTACATCAACCCGACGACCGGAAAGCGCTTTGTCAACGAGACGAGCGAGCGCGACGTGCTTTCGCTGGCAGAGCTTGCCAACGGAATAGAGCACGGTGGCACGATGGGTGTATTCCTGGAAATTGCCAACAGCAACCAGGCCATCCCCGGCCCCTATCCCTACGGAACGCCCAAGACCCCGGAAAGCTGGGAAGCCGACGTTGACTGGAGGCAGTACACCCGCACCGTGGACCAGCTGGGCGACCTGTTCAAGCAGTTGGGCTTGAGCCTGGATGCGGCGACCGTCCGCAAGGAGATAGAGGAGTACGACCATGCCCTTATGACCGGCAAGGAAGACAGCCTCGCCGTCACCAAGACCGGTTGGACTGCCCTGATTGGAAACGCCGACCGCAAGGCCGATGGTTCCTTTGACGTGAACTCCTACACGCTTGACGGCGTGAAGCTCAAGATACGGGTCATGGCGCCTTCTACCCACCATACGATGGGAGGCCTTGCGGTGGACATCAACCGCCACGTGCTGGACGCAAGTGGCAACATCGTCAAGGGCCTGTACGCCGCCGGAGAGGTGACCGGAGGAATCCACGGAGGCAACCGCCTTGGTGGAAACGCCATCGTCGAAATCTTTGTTTCGGGCCGTACCGCTGCCAATGCGATAAAGGCCGACAACTAGGCCGGATGAGGCGGGTTCAAAAGTCCGGGCGGACTTTTGAATCTGGTCAAAATCCATTTTTTCAGGGCCGTGAGGCTGACGGGCGGAAGCCCCTGTAATAGGCGGTTTGTAACCTGTGGCAGGTAAAAGTCCAGACGGACGTGCCACCGCAGGTTTTGTACCGGTACAGGGGGCTTCTGCCCCTTTTCGTTTGTTTGACATATTGTTCATTCTGCGGTAGACTGCTTTCTAGGGTTTGGTAGATGATTTCATTTAATGTTCCTCCGTACGTCGGCAGCGAAGAAAAATATATCGCACAAGCAATTGCCAGCCACAAGATTTGTGGCGACGGCGAGTTCACGAAAAAATGCTCCGAATGGATGGAACAGCGGTTCCAGGCAAAGAAGGTCCTCCTCACGACCAGCTGCACTTCCGCACTGGAGATGGCGGCCCTGCTGTGCGGGGTTCAGCCCGGCGATGAGGTAATCATGCCAAGCTTCACGTTCTGCTCCACTGCCGATGCCTTCGTCCAGCGTGGGGCCAAGATTGTGTTTGTTGACGTGCGGCCCGACACGATGAACATTGATGAAACGCGTATAGAGGCTGCCATTACCGAGCGGACCAAGGCGATATGCGTCGTCCACTATGCCGGCATTGCCTGCGAGATGGACACGATTATGGACATTGCCCGCCGCCACAAGCTCAAGGTCGTGGAGGACGCCGCCCAAGGCGTGATGGCGTCATACAAGGGCAGGCCCCTGGGTACGATCGGGGACTACGGCTGCTGGTCTTTCCACGAAACCAAGAACTTCAGCATGGGCGAAGGCGGGGCCATCGTCATAAACACCGGTATGGACGATGTTGAAAAGGCTGAAGTCATCCGCGAAAAAGGCACCAACCGTTCCAAGTTCTGGCGGGGCCAGATAGACAAGTACACCTGGGTGGACTACGGTTCCAGTTACCTGCCCAGCGAGCTGAACGCGGCCTACCTGTGGGCGCAGCTTGAAGTTGCAGACAAGATAAACGAGGACAGGCTTTCCTCGTGGAAACGCTACCGCATGTCGTTGCAGCCTTTGGTGGACTGTGGAAGGATAGAAATTCCTTTTGTGCCGGAAGCCTGTGAGCACAATGCGCACATGTTCTATATAAAGTGCAGGAACCTGGAGGAACGCACTGCTTTCATCGCATACATGAAGGAGCATGGCTTTTGCTGCGTGTTCCACTACATTCCGCTCCATTCTTCCCCAGCGGGGCTGAAGTTTGGACGGTTCGACGGCGAGGACAAGTTTACTACAAAGGAAAGCGACAGGCTCGTGAGGCTCCCCCTCTACTACGGCATGGGAGGGGATGTTGTTGATTCGGTGGTTGGGGCCGTGAAGGGCTTTTTTGAGGGGGAGGAATGACCGGCAATCTGGCAGGTTCGTCTGGTCCGTCTAGTCAGTCTGGAAGGCTTTCGCGGGCGTTGCGCCTGGACGTCCCCGAACTTGCTTCCGTGGCCGTCTGTGCGCTTGCGGCGGCAGCCATGTTCGTCCGCCTGTTGTACGGGACGGAACTGACCGACGAAGCCTATTATGTTTCCGATGCCCTGTCGGCCATGCATGGGAACTTCTATTATGCCTACAACAATGCCGTGGGGACCGGTTGCGGCCTGCTCATGATTCCCTTCCTCTTCGTGTATGAACTGCTTGTTCCCAGTGGCGAGGGGATATTCCTGTATTCGCGCATCTGCTACCTCGCCTTCTGGTGCGCGGTGATGCTGATTGGCTGCCGCATACTGATGAAGGATTTCAAGAAGACCCACGCGCTGCTCGTGACCGCATTCATGATTGCGTTTGCGGGGGGAATAGGCATATACAACTTCAGCTACAATACCGTTCCCTGCGCCTTGTCGTATATCAGCGGGCTTGTCATCTACGATGCCCTGGAACACGGGGGCAGATTCGCCCGCTTGAGGCTGGCCCTGGCCGGATTCATGATGGGAATTGCCCTGGTGGGGCATATCGGGTCCGGGATAATCATCGTGACCTTTGTCCTCGTCATTGTGGCGCGGAGCCGTGGCGGCAGGGCCGTTCTGGTGAACCTTTCGTGCTGCCTTGCGGGGGGGCTTGTCCAGCTGCTCGTTGTGGCTGTCCCCATAATCGTTCGGACGGGCTTGCCGACCTTTCTGGCCGGGCTTGACAACCTGGCCCATCCCTATCCCGAGCAGAATTTAACCCACGATACGGTCTGGGACAGGCTTTCAGTGATACTGAGGCTTTACTGCATAATAGTGCCTTTTGCCGTTGCGGCGTTTGCAGCCGTGTATTTCCTTTCAAAGAAATTCCTCCATGAGGGCGGCCTTAACGGCGGACGCGAGGGCTGGAAGCCGCTGTCCAAAAGGGCCTGTGCCCTCCTTGCGGCGTTTGTGGCCATGGGACTTCCTGCCGCCTACTGCTGTTTTTTGCAGCTGTGGCAGCATTCCCCCAGGGCTGGCATGGACTGGGGCTTCCTTGCGGGGCTGGCGATGCCCTTCCTCCTCTGCATGAAGGAGGGCAGGAAATACCCCCTCGTCTTTTACCTGGGCCTGTATCCATTGGCGTTTGCCTTTGGGGAAATGATACTTACCGAAAGCAATGCCTCCATAGCCAGGCTTCCCCATGCCGCGCCCGCATTTGCAGTGTACCTGCTCGTCATGCTGGGCGAGGAAGGGAATCTTTTGCGGAGGCTGGCGGTGCCGTTCGTCATCTGCTGCACCGTCACGACTGTCGTAAGCAACTACAGGTTCTGTTTCCACGATGGCAACCTGTCCCAGCTGGACAGCAGGGTGGAGTCGGGGGTATACAAAGGAATCTATACGACCGCTGCCCGTGCCAATGACCTGCCGGAGATGGAGGAATATCTGGACAAGCTGATTGCCGACGGGGAGCCGTTCGCGTTCCGCGACAACGTGCCCGGCGGCTACCTCATGGCGCGGAAGGGCGTGATGTGCGACAGGGCGACCTGGGACCGGATGCAGTACAGCTATGGGGTGAATGCCCCTGACAACCTGTACGCTTACTACCAGAGGAAAGGAAAGATACCGCAGAAATATATCTACGTGGATTTCGGGATAGACGAGCTGCTGTCCATAGAGAAGGACGGCTATCTGTTCAACGAGTTCGTGAACAGCTATTACAAGAAGACGGCTGACTTTGCCATGAACGAAACTTTCCGCCGGGTAATTGTCTATGAGTATGCGGGCGGATTTGACGGCGACTTTGACCGTTGGATAGACAGGCACATGCTGAGGTAGGGGCGGAGACTGTGGTTTACGACGGAGTGATACGCGGACATTTTGTCAGCCTTCGCAGCATAACGCTTGATGATGCGGAATTCTCTTTTGAGCTCAGGCGGGATCCCCGTTTTGTCAGCATAATGGGGCAGGCTGCCGCGACGCTTGAGGACCAGAAACGCTTTATTGAATGGCAGATGAATCAGCCTGGCGACTATTATTTTGTCGTGCTCAACCGGGCTGGCGGGCGCATAGGACTGATCGGGGCATATAACACCGACGGTGATTCCTGTGAGACCGGAAGGGAAATAAACGTCGGAGGCCCGCATGAGTCAATGGAAGCGGAGCTTTTGTTGTGTGATTTTTGTATAGATGTCATGCGGATGAAGACAAAAGTCGGCGTCATATACAAGCACAACAAAAAGCAAATTGCCCTGCAAAAACGACTCGGGCTTGAGCCTGTGGCTGAAATAGTCCGGAGCGGTATAGCCGCCTATGAATACCGGGTGGATTTTTTGATGCTGCGGGAGAAGTACGGGCGCGCAAGAAAGATGATAGAGAAGCTTGCGGAAAAGGAACTGTAGGATATGGCGTTTACCCCCCTCGATTTGTCAGACAGGAAAATCCTTGTTACCGGTGCTTCCAGCGGAATTGGCCGGGCTGCGGCAGTCTATGTTTCCAAGCTCGGAGCGAAAGTCGTGCTTACGGGGCGTAATGAGGAGAGGCTGCAGGAGACCTTGTGCCAGCTGGAGGGCAAGGGCCATTACGTCGTCGCATTTGACCTGACGAATCTGGATGACATGGCACCGCTTTTTGAGGCTGCGGTGAAGGACGGCGTAAAGCTGAACGGCATGGTTCATTCGGCAGGCATCCCGTATGTGCTTCCCCTTCGCAGCCTTACGCCTGCTGCGATGAAGGATTGTTTTGCGAGCGATTATTTTTGCTTCGTGGAGCTTGTCCGCCAGTATGCCAAGGCCAAGTACAGTGACGGGGGAAGCATAGTCGCAATCTCTTCCGTCAGCTCAGTGAAGCCTGTTGCCGGGGAGCTGGGCTATTGCACGGCAAAGGCGGCTTTGAACAGTGCGGTCGCGTGCATGGCTCTGGAGCTTTCTAAGAAGCATATCCGGGTAAACGGAGTTCTTGCGGGCAACATATTGACTGAGATGGCTGAGCGGACGCTCGCGCAGTACGGGAACAGGGAGCTGAAGGACAACGAGGTCAAGCAGTCCATGATCGGGCGCTGGGGAAAGCCCGATGACATAGCCGCCGCATGTGCGTTCCTGCTGAGCGATATGTCCGCTTTTACGACGGCAAGCCTTCTGGATTGTACGGGAGGCGCGCGGTAGATATGTGCCTGTTTACGGCCGGAAACGGGCAGGAGCTGACTTACGGTGATTTCCTGACCGCGCTTAGAGAGATAGGAGCCTCTGACTGCAGGACCCTTTTTGTCCACAGCGACATACAGTTCGGGCAGATGAACCCTGTGTACAAGCGGCGGGAATTCATGGAGAGCTTGCTGCGCCTCTTTGATGATTTGAAAGTTGAGAATATCATTATGCCTGCGTTCACGTACTCCTTCAATAATGAAAAGGAGTTTGACGTCCGCACAAGCCGTTCCCTTATGGGAGCGCTTTCTGAAAGCTTCAGGAAACAGGAGGGCATTTACAGGACCCTTGACCCGATGTGCAGTTTTGCCGTAAAGGGCAGGCTTGCGGATGAGTTCAGGGCATACACGCCTGAGCATAATTCTCTGGGTCCGGGCTCCTGCTACGATTTTCTTAACAAGCAGGACGGCGTGAAATACCTTTTCTTTGGTGCTGATTTGGCGGAGTCCTTCACCTATGTGCATCATGTGGAGCGCATGATCGATGTTCCCTACAGGTTTGACAAGACATTTGCGGGCCGCATGACAGGTTATGACGGGAACACATATACGACAGACTGGACAATCAGCAGTCAGTGCGGCGGCGTTGCTTTGTATGACAAAAACGAGCATTTCAAGAAACAGCTGGTTGAAGAGGGCAAGCTTCGCCTGACTGCGTTCGGTGACAGGGAGCTTTCCTGCATATCGCAGGAAGACGCATGGAAGGCAGTTGAAGAGAATATTGCCAGGGACAAATTTTACTTCCTTGCGAGGCCCTATACAGAGGCAGATTTGACGCATGAATATGTTATGAAGCAGGACGGAAAGCCTGTGACTCATTGCTAGCGTTGCTTGAATATTTTGGCTGATATTATTTTACGGAGGATATGATGACAGACGAAGAGAAGATAGAGCTTCTGGCGGAAGACGTGTTTGACGTTGATGTTGCGGATGTGACTTCCGCAACGGTTCTTGAAGATGCTGATTTCTGGGACTCAATGTCAAAGCTTGCCTTGGTTTCGGTTTTTGATGAGAAATTCGGGAAAACTCTCAAGGGTGATCAGGTGAAGGCATTTGTCACGGTGCAGGACATCATGAATGCGATGAGCTGACAGGACCGTCACAGGAGTTTTGTTTATGCGATACAATTTTTACAATGAATTTGCAGATACCGTAAGGAATAACCCTCAGAAAACAGCCGTGTACGACGGAGACGTTTCCGTTACTTTTTCCCAGCTGCATGAGAGGGAACTGAAGATTGCCTCTTGCATCGATTGTGCGGTTGCCGGCAAGACAAAGACTCCTGTGGGCGTGCTCCTGCCTAAGTGCGCGGATTCTGTTGCCGCGGACATAGGCATTATACACACCGGCAATTTTTACATGAATCTTGACGTGAAGTATCCGGAAGAGCGGCTGGGGAATATCTTTAAGGTCATTCAGCCGTCCTGCATTGTCACGTCAAGCAAGTATAAGCCCCTTGTGGAGCGCATAGACGCTTCCATGCCGCTTATTGTAGTTGATGAACTTGTAGATTCCAATATTGAAAATAGCTTTAAAAGAGAGCTTATGCATCGTTTGGAATTGATGATTGATACTGATTTGCTTTGTATCATCAATACATCTGGTTCAACAGGAACTCCGAAAAGTGTGGCACTTACACATCGAGGTTTCTTTGATTATGTTCGTTGTACATCTGAAACATGGAATCTTACAAATGATGAGATTATCGGTTCGATGGCACCGATAGGCTTTGATCATTTTAGCTTTGAACTTTGCATGCTTATGGCAAAAGCGGCCACATTGGTTGTTATTCCAGATCATTTCAATATGTTCCCAGTAAAAATACTTAATTTGATGAATGAGCATAAAGTTACGTTCATCTTCTGGGTTCCTACAATCATGGTCAATATTGCAAATATGGACTTGCTCGAAAAAATTCCAATGCCAACAATTAAACATATTTGGTTTGCAGGTGAGGTTTTCCCGACTAATAAATTCAATGTCTGGTATAGAGCTTTCCCGAAAACAGTCCAGTTTGTAAATCTTTATGGACCTTGTGAGATTACTGTTGACTGTACTTGGTTTGAATGTACTCATGTGATGGATGAAGCAAAACCTATGCCTATCGGGCATGCCTGCAGAAATATGAATGTAATGATTCTTAATGAAAACAACGAACTGGTAGGAAAAAATGAAGAGGGCGAAATCTGCGTGCGGGGGACGGGCCTTGCGATGGGCTATTACAACAACCCCGAGAAAACTGCCGCCGCATTCGTGCAGAATCCCCTGAACCATTCTTATCCTGAGCTGATTTACCGGACCGGAGACATCGGCCTCGTCAATGATGACGGCGAGATTATCTTCAAGGGTCGCAGGGATACGCTCATAAAACATTCCGGCTACCGGATCGAGCTTTCTGAAATAGAGCATATCATCATGAACAAGCTCAAGCTCGTGAGGAACTGCTGCGTCGTTTACAACTGGGGCAAAAAAGAAATCACGCTTGTTTACGAGAATGACAGCGAGATCGATGTGGCGGCCTTCCGCAGGCAGATTGCCGCGGAGCTGCCGAAGTACATGATTCCGACCGCATATATCTATATGAAAGAATTGCCCCGTGGCGGCACAGGCAAGATAGACCGTGCTTTGCTGAACAAGCAGGTGAACGAAGGTTGAGATGCGCTGCATAAACAGTTGGGACGAGCTTTTGGATACAGCGGGCAGCCTGCGCAACAAAGGACTTGCGCTGACGAACTTCTATCCGAACGAGCCTGAGATGACCGAGTGGATAGAAAAGAAGGCGTTCTTTTTCCTGGAGCTTGACAGCCATTCATCCTGCTTCGTGCATAAGACGGAAGACGCGTCCTTTTTGTTTTTCTGTCTGGAGGACATGGCTTTTCTTTCTGGGGCCCTGCGTCTGGTCCGGGAATGTTTCCCGGAAGGGACGCTTGCTTTTGATTGGATTTGCAGGACTGATGAAGAGTCCGAGCTGCTGGAATCACAATCTGCGTCTGGAGGATTCAGCTTGCGCACGTCGCTTCGGCGTATGTCCCGGCTTCTGAAGGAGAACGCGTTTGCGGACGTTCCCGGAATCGTCCTTGCGGACGAGCAGGATGCAGGAGCCTTGCAAGCCATGTTCCGTGCGGCTTTTGACCCGCTTTCAGAGAGAATCCCGTCAAAAGAACAGCTGCTGCGCTATATCAGGGCAAAGAGCGTCCTTGTAAAAAGGACGGAAGGCGGTGAGCTTGCGGGTTTTGCGGTCGTTGACGTGCAGAAGAAGACGATGCATCTGAAACACCTGCTGACTGCCTCGGGCTTCAGGCGGCAGGGTGTAGCAGGCTCTCTGCTGGGCAAGGCATTCTTCATGTCAAAGGAATGCATCAGGTATATACTGTGGGTGATTGCGGACAATCTGCCTGCAATCAGTTTGTATGAGAAATTCGGCTATCAGTTTGAGGCCTTGCGAAATTATACGTATGTCTCAGGTTAAAGGGAGTTTGCTATGACTGACAAAATTCTTGCGATATTGAAGGATATCCGCCCCGAGTTTGATTTCAACGGGGTTGACGATTTTTTTGAGGAAGGGATGCTTGACAGCTTTGACCTTGTGACCTTGGTCTCGGAGCTGGACAAGGCGTTCAATATCCATATTGACGGCATGGATATTGTGCCGGAAAACTTTATGAATGTTGATGCCATCGCGAAGCTCCTGAAAAAAAATGGTGCGGACTGACGATGTATTTTTCTTTTAAGGACAAAAAAATCTCCGGCATTGCGCTCATTGTCCCTGAGAACGAGAGGTCTTTTGTGGACGACATGAAGCTGTTCAATGCGGATGAGCGGAGGTCTACCCGGCTTGCAAAAGTCATGGGCTATGACAAGCACCGCATAGCTCCCGATGATGTTGCCGCAAGCGACATGGTGGAATTCGGCTTCAAGCGCCTCTTTGAGACAGGCGACCTGAAAAAGGACGAGATAGACGCGCTGATATATGTCACGGCTTCCCCGGACCATTTCCTTCCGCCCACGAGCAGGATCCTGCACGGAAAGCTGGGGCTCAGGCAGGATATATATTGCTTGGACATAACGCAAGGATGCTGCGCGTTTGAGGACGGCTTGATACAGTCCTTTATGCTTCTTGACCAGCCGGCTGTGAACAAGGTCGCGCTCGTTACGACCGATGTACTGAGCCACAAAGTTTCTCCAAAAGACAGGAACAGTTATCCTCTTATCGGTGATGCGGCTTCCATTACAGTCGTGGAGAAAACGGATGTTGGGAACAGCATTCAGGCCGTCATAAAAAATGACGGTACCCGTGCTATGGCATTGCAGATTCCTGCGGGGGGATTCAGGATGCCCTGCTCTGCGGAGACGGCCGTGCTGCATGCCGATGATGAAGGAAACGAGCGGTCCTTGGACAACCTCGTCATGGACGGGACCGCAGTGTTCAACTTCGTCATGCAGGATGTTCCGCCCATGCTCTTTGATTTGTTCGGGCGCGCACATCTGACGAAGGACGATTTTGACTGGTTCCTGTTCCATCAGCCCAATCGCTTTATGTTGCAGAAGCTTGCGGAAAAGCTTGAGGTTCCGTATGAAAAAATGCCTTCGAATGTCGTGGAAAAATACGGCAACAGTTCCGGCACTACAGTTCCGGCTGTTACCGTGCTTACTTTTGAAGGGAAAGATATGCCTGCAAAGCAGAAGGTATGCTTCAGCGGTTTTGGAGTTGGACTTACCTGGGCCGCGGTGATAATGGATTTGTATCCCCTTGAATTTTGCAAAACGTTGGTAATGGAGGAGTAAAAAGTCGTAAGATGGAAAAGAAGCTTTCTTTCGTCATTCCATGCTACGGTTCGGAAAAGACGGTCGCCCATGTAGTCGAAGGAATCGTGCAGACCGTTGCTGACAAGAATCCCTACGAAATAATATGCGTGAACGACTGTTCCCCGGACGGGGTATATTCCGTGCTTGAAGGGCTTGCGGCCGGAAACAAGTGCCTCAAGCTGGTGAACCTGGCCCGCAACTTCGGGCAGCATGCGGCCATAATGGCAGGCTATCATTATGTGACCGGCGACATAGTGATAAACCTGGACGATGACGGGCAGACCGACCCCAGGGACTGCTACAAGCTTATCGATGCCCTTGATGAGAAATCGGACATAGTGTATGCGAAGTACCCTTCCAAAAAGGAAAGCCCCTTCCGCCTCTTTGGTTCGTGGACCGCGAAGAAGATGAGCCAGTGGCTGTGCTCCATACCCAAGGACATAGACCTGAACAGCTATTTTGCCTGCAAGCGTTTTGTCGTTGACGAGGTGGTGCGCTATGAGAACGCATACCCCTACCTTGCCGGCCTTCAGATGCGGGCAACCAGGCAGCTGAAGAATGTGGACGTGCCCCATCATGAACGGGAATACGGCAAGTCAGGCTATTCGCTGGGCAAGCTTGTTTCCCTGTGGATGAACGGCTTCACGGCTTTTTCCGTGAAGCCCCTCCGCATAGCGACGTTCATAGGGGCCATGACCGCCTCGCTTGGCTTTTTGTATGCGGTCTACACTGCCATAAAAAAGCTGCTCAACCCGGAAGTGCTGATCGGATACAGCTCAATGATGTGCGTCCTGCTTTTCATAGGCGGGATGATCATGCTCATGCTGGGCCTCATAGGGGAGTATATAGGCCGCATTTACATCTGCCTGAACAAGAGCCCGCAGTACGTGGTCAGGAATACCGTGAATATATGACGAACTTGGGATACGGGGCAGGGGAACCTATAGCTGCCGTTGCAACTGCCCTTTCGCCTGCTGCAATAGGAATAGTCCGTACGTCCGGGGAAGGCTGTGTCGCCCTCGTTGCCAGGCTGTTCTCCCGCCCTAAGGCCCTTCTGGCGGCGGGAGGCAACAGCCTAGTCTACGGCTGGATTGTGGAACGGGGGGCGGACGGCAGCATCGTCCGCCGGATAGACGAGGTGATGTTGGGCGTATACCGGAAGCCCCGTTCCTTCACGGGCGAAGAGATGGTAGAAATCTACTGCCACGGAGGCATCCCCGTCGTCAAGGCCGTCCTGGCCCTGCTCCTGCATTCGGGCTTCCGCCAGGCGGAACGGGGCGAGTTCACCTTCCGGGCCTACATAAACGGGAAATCCGACCTGACCAAAGCCGAGGCCGTTCGGGAAATCATAGACAGCAAGACGGATGCCTCTCGGGGCAGGGCGGCAGGCCGCCTGACCGGGGCGCTCCATGAAAAGATAGATTCCATAAAGCGGGATGTCACGGATCTTCTGGCTTCCATAGAGGTTGCGGTGGAATACCCCGAGGATGAGGAGACGATAGCGGACAGCTTTGACGTGGACGCTCTGGCGCGGCTGCAGGAGGAACTGGAGACCCTGCTTGCGGGGTGGAAGACCGAGCGCCTGTACCAGGAGGGGGCAAAGCTGGTGCTCGCGGGCCGGACCAATGCGGGGAAGTCGAGCCTGTTCAATGCCCTGCTCAAGGAGGACCGCTCGATCGTCAGCGATGTGGAGGGGACGACCCGCGACTACCTGGAGAACATGCTTTCGTTTGACGGCATACCGGTCCGCATCTTTGATACGGCGGGAATCCGGCAGACGGATGATCCCGTGGAGGGGCAGGGGGTATTGCGCACCAGGGCCCTTGCCGGAGAGGCGGACCTCCTGCTGTACCTCGTGGATTCCACGAAGGGCCTCAGCAGTGAGGACGAAGCGTTCCTGGCCGCCAGCGATACTCCCGCCGTGCTGGTGTGGAACAAGTGCGACCGGGAAGAATCGCTCCCGCTCCCCACTCCTGCTTCCGGTGGAACTTGGAGCCGGTCCGTGCGCGTCAGCGCGAAGACTGGGCAGGGGATGGGCGATTTGACTGCCTGCGTCAAGGACTTCCTGACCGCAGGGGCCAGTACGGACGGTTCCGCCGTTGCATTGGGCAGCGGGAGGCAGCGGGATGCGGTGGCGGCGGCCTGCGAACGGCTTGCCCACGCCGTCCGTACTGCCAGGACAGGAGAGCTTGGTTTGGATGCGGTCGTGCAGGATCTGGAGGATGCGCTGGACTCGCTGGGTGAAATAACCGGCGAGGTCACGAGCGACGACGTGCTGGAAAGCATATTCAGCACGTTCTGCGTGGGAAAGTAGGACCGGCTGGCCTGTGCCACGCTGGCGGGGCTGGTTCGGTCCCGCGCCTTGTTCAGCCCCGAGCCTCTTGAACGAGGCTATACGGGTGGTCCTATAAAGTCTGGCGGGGCTGGCCGTTACCGGCGCGCCTTCTTCTGCCTGTAGAGGGCCTCGTCCGCGGCGGCGAGGCAGTTCCGCACGGCGTCCTCTTCCTTGCCCAGGCGGGCATAGCCGATGCTCAGGCGCAGCTCGTAGGCGGCCCCGCGCTCCCTGTTCTTTTCCGCCACTGTGTCATTGATGAGCGAGCACAGGTCCTTGACTTCCTGCTCGTCGTCCGCTATGGCCGCCACGGTGAATTCGTCTCCGCCATAGCGGGCAATGAAGTGCCGCTTGGAACATTTCGTACATGCCCACCGCAGGGAATCGGCGACACAGCGCAGCGCAGCGTCGCCCTCAAGGTGGCCGAACCTGTCGTTTATGCCCTTGAACTTGTCCACGTCCATCATCATAAGGTATATGCCCGTCTCCGGGTGGTGCCGCATGTTCAGGAGGAAACGCTTCAGCTCGCTCCTGTTGTTCAGCTGGGTGAGCGGGTCCTGCGAGATAAGGTTGTCCAGCGAGTTCACGTAGACGTAGATCATCGCCAGCGTGCATCCGCAGCAGATGATGGGGACGTACAGGTTGAACACCTGCATGACGGCGGAAAGCATGATGGCAAGCGGGTATATCCCGGCCGAAATGTACAGGCCCCTCCGGGGTGCGTTCTCTTTCCTGAACGCGCCGCCGAACGCCTTGGCGGTGGCGGCAAGCACGTACAGCAGCGGCATGACGATCATCAGGCCGTACATGCCTGTGGTGTGGATTCCGTCCTGCTCCATTCCCCAGTAGTTGAACTTCATGATGAAGCCGATGATGGCCAGCAGCATGGTTGCGATGGCGGGGATGGCCCGAAGGAGGCGGGCCCGGGAGCTTTTTACGAAGTCGGCCTCCAGCATTATCTCCAGGTACAGGTACCAGTAGTACGCGCCGAAGGCCCCGATGGAAAAGAGGATGGCATCGACCAGATTGGACAGGACCCCGCTTCCCGTCTGTATGGTCCCGCTGTACAGGAGCATCCACAGGCTGTCGAAGAGGAAGTAGAGGATGTGCAGGATGAGCACCTGGTCAAAGCAGCGCTGGCGCTCCTGCCGGTCAACGCTTGCGATGTTCTTGACCAGGATGAAGGCGAAAATCAGCAGGCAGACAAGGTTCGCCTCTATATAATAGAAAGGAGCTTCGTGCATGGGCCATCCTTCGGATACAGCTTTCGGCCTTGCGGCTTTACGATACAAAATTGTAGCACGCCTGTTGGTCCGGGTCAAGGGTTCGCACAGTGCCGCACGCGGTCCTGCTTATTGCCGCACGCGGTCCTGCTTATTGCCGCGCGCAGTTCCGCCCCTTGTTCTGCGTTTCCTTTTATAGTAAACTAAGGCTGTAAAACGCACAAATTTCAATAATAGAGGAGTTCTTCAATGAACAAGAAAGCTTTCCTTATAACCGGGGTTTTCCTGGTTCTTGCGGCGGTCGCCATCGTCATCGGAGTGAAGTCCCGGTCCGCCGGAGCAAGCTACAATGACGGCGAGTGGACGGGAAGCGCCGAAGGCCGCAACGGCCCCATCAGCCTGAGCCTGATCGTGGCGAACGGCAAGGTCACGGGCGGCAAGGTGCTTTCCGAGGACGAAACCGACTTCGCCAAGCCCGCCATACAGACGGTAATCGACCAGTTTGTCAAAACCCAGAACGTTGCCAAGCTGGACACCGTGTCCGGCGCGACGATCACCTCCAAGGCGACCATCAACGCGATAGGAATGGCCCTTGCGCTGGCGAAGGGCGAGACCGTGGCGGCATCCGCGTCCACGACGGCCGACGTGACCTGCGACATCGTGGTCATCGGCGCGGGCGGCGCGGGCCTTTCCGCGGCGACCGAAGCCTCAAGCAAGGGAGCCAAGGTCATTCTGCTTGAGAAGATGGGCATTGCCGGTGGCAACACGAACTCCGCGACGGGCGGGCTCAACGCCTCCGAGACCAAGGTGCAGGCGGGGCTCGGCATTGCTGACAGCAACGAGCAGTACTACCAGGACACGATGAAGGGCGGCTACAACCTGAACGATCCCGAGCTCGTGCGCAACATGGTGGAAAAGTCCTCCGAGACCGTTGACTGGCTGATGAGCCTGGGCGCGGACCTGAGCGATGTGGGCAAGATGGCGGGTTCCACCAACTCCCGCACCCACCGTCCGCAGGGCGGCGCGGCGATCGGCGTCCATCTGGTCCCCGTCCTTGAGAAGGCGGCCAAGGATGCCGGTGTGGAAATCCGTTACAACAGCAAGGTTACGGACATTATAGAAGAGGGCGGCAAGGCCGTCGGCGTGAAGGTATCGTCCGCGAACGGCGACTACAGGGTCAAGGCCGGGGCCGTCATCATCGCGACCGGAGGATTCGGCGCGAACCCCGACATGGTCGTCAAGTACAAGGCCGAACTCGCGGGATTCGGCACGACCAACCACAAGGGCGCGACCGGGGATGCCTTTGCCTGGGTGGAAAAGTTCAACGCTGAGCTTGTCCAGATGGAGCAGATCCAGACCCACCCGACGGTCGTCCCGTCGAACGGCGTGATGATTACCGAGGCCGTGCGCGGCAACGGTGCGATTATGGTGAACCGCGAGGGCAAACGCTTTGGCAACGAGATGGCGACCCGCGACGTGATGTCCGCGGACGTGCTTGCCCAGACCGGCAAAACCGCCTACCTGCTCTTTGACCAGAGCGTACGCGAGTCGCTCAAGGCCATCGAGGGCTACGCCAAACAGGGCCTCCTGACCGAGGGTGCGACCCCGGCGGAGCTTGCGGGCAAGCTGGGCATGGACGCCGCCGCGCTTGAGGCGACGGTCGCGGCCTACAACGGCTACCAGAAAGGCGGGTCGGGCGACCCGGACTTTGGCCGCAAGGCGAGCGAGATGCCCCGCGCCCTGGAGAAGGGACCCTACTACGCGGTCGAGGTCGGACCTGCCATCCACCACACGATGGGCGGCATCAAGATCAACACCAAGGCCCAGGTCATCAACAAGTCCGGCACGGCGATCCCCGGCCTCTTCGCGGCGGGCGAGGTGACGGGCGGCGTGCACGGCGGCAACCGCCTGGGCGGAAACGCGGTCGCGGACATCTGCGTCTACGGCAAGATTGCCGGTGACAGCGCGCTCGCGTATATAGGAAAATAAGTCCAGAATCCGGCACGGTTCCCCCTGCTTCTGCCCGGGGGCTGTGCTGGTATTTGTATGTGAGCTGTTCGGAAACTAACTGAGTTTCTGAACAAGTCGTTGGACAGGAGGTAAGAAATGAAAAGACGCATCGCTTTGGCCCTGCTCGCGCTGGCGGCAGGATTCCTTTTTGCGCCAAGGACTGCGTTTGCGGCCGGGACGGTTTTCCAGGCTGACGACTGGACCGGCAAACGCAAGAAGACCCAGGAGCAGTGGATCAACACAACCGACGTGAAGGGGCCGTTCTCAAGCAATGCGGAGACCAACAACTACGAGACGGTGAACGACGTGGACAGGTCCTTCCTCGTTCCCTTTACTGACGGCAGCATGATGATGGTGCAGGCGGAAAAGAACCTGCAGATCCGCTACCTGGACAAGGGCTACCATCAGACCGGCGAGCGGAACATCAAGCTGGAGCTACCCCTGTTCGGCGGCTTCTTCGCTTCGTCTGACGGCAACTATTACGTCATCGTGGGTCAGGAGAACCCGAACGACTCAGACTCCGTCGAGGTCATCCGCGTCATACAGTACGATTCCAAGTGGAACAGGAAGGCGGCGTATTCCCTTTTCGGCGGCAACACGAGCACGCCCTTTGTCAGCGGCCTGCACTGCACCGAACTGGACAAGCACCTCTACATCCGCACCGGCCACTTGATGTACAAGGGCAAGGACGGGCTCAAGCACCAGGCGAACATGGCGATAGACCTGGACAAAACGACGATGAAGGCCGTGTATACCATGACCGGGGTCGGCAGCCTTGGACCCAGCCAGTACGTGAGCCACTCCTTTAACCAGCTTGTCACGACCAAGGACGGCATCATGGTCGGGGTGGACCACGGCGATGCATACCCCCGGTCCATCGTGCTTGGCAAGAACAAGCGCACGTTGAGCGCGTCAGACGGCGGGAACGGGGAGTATGTATATACGAACATCATCGACATTCCCGGAACTGTCGGCGACAACTTTACCGGCGTGTCGCTCGGTGACATAGCGGTGTCCAGCTCTCATATCCTCGTCGCTTACAACCGGATCTATGACGAGGGCTACA
This sequence comes from Treponema sp., assembly GCA_024690865.1. GTDB lineage: Bacteria > Spirochaetota > Spirochaetia > Treponematales > Treponemataceae > Treponema_D. The sequence continues at coordinate 30,410 of JAILON010000012.1, forward strand.
CGAACAAGAGCAAGAAGACGCGGAACATCTTCCTCGCGACCGTCGAGGACAAGGCGGGCGGCTTTGGCAAGCCCAGCATAAAGCAGATTACCGACTACGCGCAGGGGATGGACCCCGCCCGCACGCCCTACCTAGTGCAGTACGGGAAGGACGAGTACCTCCTCATGTGGACCCGGCATACCACCATATTCTACACGGCGGTGGACGGCAAGGGGAAGACGAACGGGCAGATACACAGCTTTGAAGGCAACCTGACAGACTGCAAGCCCGTCCTCTGTGGCGGCTTCATCACCTGGTACGCGACGAACAACAACAAAATCGTCTTCTACCGCATAGACCCCGAGCACATCGACTGGGGTTCGTCGCTCGTGCGCGGCGACGTGAAGACATCGACGGCCCCGGTGGAGGATCTGGAGCCCGCGAAACCGGCCGTGGTCGAGGAAAAACCGAAAGAAGAAGAGAAGCCCAAGGTGGAAGAAAAGCCGCCTGTGGTTGAGACCCCAAAGGAGCCGGAGCAGCCCAAGGTGGAGGAAAAGCCGCCTGTGGTTGAAACTCCCAAGGAACCCGAACAGCCCAAGGTGGAGGAGAAACCTCCTGTGGTTGAAACTCCCAAGGAGCCTGAACAGCCCAAGGTGGAAGAAAAGCCGCCTGTGGTTGAGACCCCAAAGGAGCCGGAGCAGCCCAAGGTGGAGGAAAAGCCTCCCGTGGTCGAAACTCCCAAGGAACCCGAGAAGCCGAAGGAGCCGGAGAAACCGAAGGAGCCCGAGAAGCCCAAGATTCCTCGCTCTGTCGATGTCATGAAGAAGGGAAAGGCCACCCTGCTCAAGAACTACGAGTACACGACCGGAGACTTCACGACTTCGGACAAGTGCTACGTCTGGGATTTCTCCGAGTACATCTCTGACCCGGGGCAGTACACGATTATCTTCAACTGCCAGTCCAACATCGGCATCGTCATGTCCGAGGCCGCCGTGTTCGTTGACGGCAAATATTATGCGCCCTTCAACGACATCAAGCGGATAGAGAAGACCAGGGACCTTTCGACCAAGAAGGGCAGGTTCAGCTTCACCCTGACCAAAAAGGCAAAGAAGGTGCAGCTGGCCGCATACGTGCGTTCCGCCAAGAAGGGCAGCTTCTACGGGACGTTAGACGTGATACACGACCGCCTCCTCATCATACCCCGGGGTAGGACCAAGCTCCTGTACGAGGAGTTCAGCGCGCGCACGGACTTTGACAACGTGCGCTTCCCCGACACCCTTGTGGAGATTGGTCCCCACTCGCTGGAGCGTACCCCGATGGTAAAGGTGGAGGTTCCCGGCACGATAAAGAAGCTCGGCGATTTCGCTTTCTTCGACATGCCGAACCTGCAGAAAATCATTCTGCACGAGGGCGTGGAGGAACTGGGCGAATACTGCATCAACCTCCGGGAATATCGGCCCGTCACCGTTGATATGCCGGATTCTATGTCCGTGTTTGCACGCTACTGCGTGTCCAACAATTCCACATGGATTTTGAACAAGGGCAGCAAGGTCGACGAATATGCGAAGAAGCAGCGCTTCATCACGCTCAAATACCGGAACGCGGTGTATGAGACACCGCCGGAAGCCGCGCAGTCCCTGCCACAGGAGGCCGTCATACCTAAGGGCACAATGAAGAACTACGCCTACGGGACCGGGGACTTTACGACCAGCGAGGCAAACTACGTCTGGGACTTCTCCGCCTATGCTTCGCAGGCAGGGCAGTACAGCATCCTGTTCAACCGGATTTCCGGGGCCCCGCTCGTCATATCCGACGCGGTCATACTGGCGGACGGAAAGCAGGTCGCATCGATACCGAAGGCGCAGACCGCCGACGGCAAGAACCGCATCACGCTTTCCTTTAATATGCCCGCGGGTGCAAAGTCCGTGCAGCTCAAGGCGACTGCGAAGATGTCCAAGAAGGGGAGCTACAAGGGGACGATAGACATCCTGCGCGGATCCACGCTGATTATCCCGACGGGACGGACGGCGATAGAGCGAGAGGAGTTCCGGAAGCGGAAGGACTTCACGTCAGTCGTCTTCCCGCCCAGCCTGACGGAAATCGGAAACAGCGCGTTCGAAGGCTGTGCCCTGGCGGCGGTGGACATACCCGGCACGGTAAAGAAGCTGGATCGCTATGCCTTCTTTGCCTGCAAGTCCCTGATGGAAGTCAAGATGCAGGAGGGCGTGACGGAGATAGGGGAGTGGGCCTTCTGCGGCATCACGACTAAAATGCGGATTTACGTCCCGTCAACGATAACGGAATTCCCCGGAGGGGTTACCGAGAATATGGCCATCTGGGTCATCTACAAGGGCAGCAAGGCCGAGGAGTATGCGAAGGGCATGAACTACAAGGTGGAGTTCCGCTGATGGCGGACAAGGCATTGTACCACCCCGTTGACATCGGCGGGGTGCACCTGGACGGAAACCTCTTCCTCGCCCCGATTGCGGGCTACAGCGACCGGGCCTTCCGTACCCTCTGCGTGGAGTGCGGGGCGGCCCTGTGCACGACGGAGATGGTGTCGGCGGAAGCTTTGACACGCGGCTCCGGCAAGACCGAGGAGCTGATGGCACGGTCCCCGTCCGAGAAAACCTATGCCGTGCAGATATTCGGCGGCAACGCGGACGTGATGGCACGTGCCGTTTCCCTCGTGCTGGAAAAGACGAGCTGCGAGATAATCGACATAAACGGCGGCTGCCCCGTTCCCAAAATCGTAAAGAGCGGGGCGGGCAGCATGCTGACCAAGGAGCCCGACCGCCTGTTCTCGATAGTCAAGGCGGTCCGCGAGGCGAGCGAGGCGTACACGGCGGAACACCCGGAGCGGGGAAGCGTTCCCGTCACGGTGAAAATCCGTTCGGGCTGGGATGCAGACCATTTGACCTGGAAGGAGTGCGCCGCCGCCGCGCTGGAAGCAGGGGCAGCCGCCATCACGATACATGCGCGGACGCGGGCGCAGGGCTACGAGGGCAAGGCGGACTGGGGCATACAGGCTGGGCTCGTCTCGTTTGTCGCGGGCCGCATTCCCGTGTTCGGCTCGGGCGACGCGAACAGCCCGGAGACCGCGAAGCGCATGCTGGAGGAGACCGGCGTGGACGCGGTGATGTTCGCACGCGGGGCGATGGGCGACCCCTTCCTCTTTACGCGGGCGCGCCAGCTGCTTACGGAGGGGGCCTACGAGCCGACCGGCATTTCCGACCGTCTCCGCGCGGGCTTCCGCGAGCTTGACATTGCGATGCAGGACAAGGGCGAGGCTGCCGCATGTTTGGAGATGCGGAAGAAGTTCGCCTCGTATACCTCGGGAATCAGGGGCGGGGGTGTCCTCCGCTCCAAAATCGTCCGCTGCTCGACCGCAGCCGAGTACCGGGAGCTTCTGGAAGAGTATCTGTAGGGGAGGGTTTATATGAAGAAGATAGTGTATGTCCTGACGCTTGCATGCGCCCTGTGCCTGGTTCTGGCATCATGCGTGAGCAGCGGGTCGGGCTCCAGTACAAGTTCTGGTGCGGGCACAAGCTCTGGCGCGGGGACAAGTTCCAGCACGGGCGAGGACAAAAAGAAGGCCACCGAGCCTGCCTACTTGATACGGGCAAAGAGCGACAACGGATTTGTCGCCGCATACCGGGCCTACTTTGCTGTTGACGGCAATTCCGTCAGCGAAATTTCCCAGCGCAGGTATGAGGACCTGACGCTCGGAAGCGGTTCTGCATACCAGGCAATCACCGCCAGAAGCTATGCGTTCGACGTGAGCGCACGGGGCGGCGACCCGCTCGAATGGCAGTACACGCAGAACGAGTACGATGACAAAAAATACGATGTACAGCTGCTCATCTGGGACCTCAAGCAGATGAAGCTTCCGTATACCGGGATGCTCTATGTGCTCGTCAAGACCTTCGATGACTGCCGGGTCGTCCTGGTTGCGCAGATGGACGGCAATTCCGTCCTTGACGAATCCTACGCGATGTTCCGCGACGAAGACCGGCTGGCCTTGCCCAAGGGCGCGAAGCTGTACGGCCTGTCTGACTTCTACCGGCACAAGTGAGCGGGGCCTGTCGCATGCGGACGGAAAAGGAGATGCTGGATATAATCCTCGGCACCGCGCGGGATGACGCAAGGATTCATGCGGTGTACATGAACGGCTCGCGGACAAATCCCAATGCCCCCAAGGACCGCTTTCAGGATTACGACATCGTGTATGTTGTGGACGAGACTGAATCGTTCATCCGCGACAAGGGGTGGGTACGGCGCTTCGGCGAAATCTCGTTCATGCAGTACCCGGACGAGTCGCCCGACTATCCGAGCGACAAGGCCAGTTCCTACGCATGGCTTATGATGTTCACCGACGGGAACAGGCTGGATCTGACGGTAAAGACGGTAGCCCATGCGAAGAAGAACGTCCTGGAAGACAGCCTGTGCGTCGTGCTGCTGGACAAGGACGGTACCCTCCCCCCGGTCCCTGAATCATCCGACCTGATCTACCGTGTCAAAGCTCCGTCGCAGGAGCAGTTCAGCAGTAGCTGCAACGAATTCTACTGGTGCCTCAACAACGTCGCGAAGGGCCTGTGGCGGGGCGAGGTACCCTATGCGCAGGATATGCTGAATTTCGTGGTGCGGAAGCAGCTGGAGAAACTGCTGTCGTGGAAAGTCGGCGTGCTGACCAGCTATTCCGTCAGCGTCGGAAAGTCCGCGAAGTATATGTACCGATGGCTTACGGCAGAAGAATGGCAGTCCTATCTGGACACTTACTGCGGTGCTGATATCCCCGCGATGTGGCAGTCAGTGGAGACGATGTGCACCCTGTTCCTGGACACCGCGCGATGGCTTGCGGGCAGATGCGGCTTTGAGTTCAACCAGAGCGAGGCGGACAACAGCCTCGCATATATCAAAGGAGAGTTGGCGATATGAAAGACGTGTATGAGCTGTGCCCGGACTTTGAGAGCGGCAAGTGGCTGCTCCGCTTCGTCAGGAAGGAGGATGCGGCGGACCTGCTTGCCGTCTACGGCGACAAGAACGCGCTGCCCTTCTTCAACAGCGACAACTGCCACGGGGACAACTTCTATTACAACACGAAGGAAAAGATGGACAAGGCCATCGACTTCTGGCTGTATTCATACGAGCAGAAATACTTCGTCCGCTGGACGGTCATCGACAAATCGGCAGGAAAGGCGGTGGGAACGATAGAGCTCTTCCACCGTCCGGCGGGCGCGGACTTCGGTGACGTGGGGCTCATCCGGCTTGACGTAGGCAGCGGCTACGAGCGGGCTGAGCCGCTGAAGGAAATCCTTTCCCTCATAATACCCCCCGCCTTTGAGCTGTTCGACTGCGACGAGATAATCTCCAAGGTTCAGCTGTACGCGGTGGAGCGGACTGAGGCATTCGCGGGCTACGGCTTCACGAAGACCGACACTTGCCTGATTGGCGGGAACGACGGCTACGCCTACAACGGCTACTGGACGCTACGGAAGAAGTAGGGGAGTCTTGTGGGATGGAAGCTAACAAAGGCAACATTGCAATTTATCAGTCTCAGGACGGAAGCACTAGGATAGACGTAAAGTTTGAGGACGAAACCGTCTGGCTCAGTCAACAGCAGATGGCAACCTTGTATCAAACCTCAAGAACAAATATTGTAGAGCATATCAAGCATATCTACGAGGAAGGAGAGCTTGAGGAAAGCGCAACCTGTCGGAATTTCCGACAGGTTCAAACAGAGGGAAAAAGGCAGGTATCCAGAGAAATTCCGTTTTACAACCTTGATATGATAATCTCCCTTGGCTACCGCGTAAAATCACTCATTGCGACACAATTCCGCAGATGGGCGGCGGAGCTTTTAAAAGAATACCTGAAAAAAGGCTATATCCTCAATGACAAAAAACTGAAGGACCTTGGCGGTGGCGATTATTGGAAAGAACTTCTGGATAGAATCCGCGACATCCGCTCCAGCGAAAAGGTAATGTACCGTCAGGTGCTTGATTTGTATGCGACAAGCGCGGATTACAATCCTAAAAGTGCCGAAAGCATTGCGTTCTTTAAAATGGTGCAGAACAAACTACATTATGCCGTGCATGGGAATACTGCCGCGGAAGTCATTTATAACCGCGCAGATGCGGAAAAGGAGTTTATGGGTCTTACAACTTTTGAAGGTGATTTTCCGACAAAGAAGGATGTCGTAATTGCGAAGAATTACCTTACGGAAAACGAACTGAAAGTTTTGAACAACCTTGTATCGGCATACTTTGATTTGGCAGAAATCAATGCAATGGAACATAAGACCATGTACATGAGCGATTATGTCGAGCATCTTGACCGTATTCTTTCTGGCACAGGGAAAGCTGTTTTGGAAAATGCGGGGAAAGTAAGCCACAAACAGGCGGTTGAAAAAGCAGAAACTGAATACAGGAAGTTCATTCAGAAAAATCTATCCCCTGTAGAAAAAGAATATTTGGCCACAATAAGGATGCTTGAAAAAGATGCAAAAGCTTCAAAAGACAAAGGAGCCTATTGATGGAATACAGGAAGATATTCGACACGATACCCGAGCAGTTTGACAGGTACCGGCCCCGCTACTCCAAGGATCTGTTCGACAGTTTGATACGCGCGGCGGGAATCGGGCCGGGAAAACGTGTGCTTGAGCTGGGGCCGGGCACGGGGCAGGCGACCGAGCCGGTGCTGGACACGGGCTGCGACTACCATGCGATAGAACTGGGGGAGCACCTGTACGCGAAGATGCGGGAGAAATACGGAAACCGGCCCAATTTCCACATTGTGAACGACGACTTCATCACGCACGACTTCGGCACGGAGAAGTTCGACATAATTTATTCCGCCGCGACAATCCAGTGGATTCCCGAGGCCGTCGCCTTCTCCAAGACCTACGGCCTGCTCAATCCCGGTGGGACGCTCGCGATGATCCTGATAGACGGCGACTACAAAAGCCCGAATGAGGCATTGTACGATGACATCCAGAAGGTCTACGACGCGTACTTCAAGCCGGAGGTACTGTACAAGGACATGCGGGGGCCGTTCGACTACCGGCACGCGACGGACTACGGTTACGCCAGCTTGGAGCGGCGGGATTTCCACGGGGAGCGGGTCTTTACCACTGATGAGTACATTGCGTTCTGCGGGACCCACTGCGACCACATCGTCATCCTCGAGCCATACAAGACGAAGTTCTTCGCGGGGCTCAAGGATGCTGTGGATGCCCACGGGGGCCGCATCGTGTTCCATGATACATACACGCTGTATCTGGCGAAAAAATAAGGGGGCATCTGATATGGCAAGAATCGCGATAGTGACGGGAGCGACGGGCGGAATAGGCGCCGAGTTCGTCCGGGAAATCAGTTCGAACGCCGCGTATGCGGACATCGATGAGATTTGGGCGGTCGGACGGAACAGGGACAGGCTTGAGTCCCTGCGGGCGGCCTCTGCGAAGGTCGTTGCCGTGGAGGCCGATCTGGCGGCAGACGGGAGCAGCGTGATTGCCCGCAGGCTTGAGGAATCCGCCCCGGACCTGCGCCTGCTCGTCAACAACGCAGGGACCGCCTACATGGGCCCCTTCGAGAAGATGGGGGCCGGGCAGGTCGAGGGGATGTGCACTGTCAACTGCAGATCCCTTGCCTCGCTCACGGCGGAATCTCTCCCTTATATGCGCGAGGGGGCGGGAATCGTGAATGTCGCTTCGGCAGCGTCGTTCCAGCCAAACCCCTACCTGAGCCTCTATTCGGCGAGCAAGGCCTTCGTCAGGCAGCTGTCGCGTGCCTTGGCCGTGGAACTGAAAGACCGGGGCATAGTTGTCACCTGTGCATGCCCGGGCTGGGTTGACACGGGGATGCTTCCGCGGGAGAAAGACGGGATGAAGATACGCTACCCTGGCATGATAAGCCCCGCCCAGGTCGCACGGAAGGCGCTCGCGGACAACAGGAAGGGGATGGATATGTCGGTCCCTTCCTTCTTCGCACAGTTCTGCAGGCTCTATTCCAAATGGATGCCGACGAAGCTGGTTATGACGCAGTGGTCGCGCATGATAGCAAAATATGTGGACTCGTAAGGTATATATGGGAAAAAGGGGAATAAGAGAATGGATGTGCAGGTCCGTGATTCTGGTCATAGGCTTGGTCATCGCCCACTTTGGGGTTACGTTCTTCCTGTTGTCGGATCTGGGCGCGGATCCTTTCAACGTTTTCGTGCAGGGACTGTTCAGGAATATCGGCCCTCTGTTGCCGGAGGGCATGCTGACGCACGGCAGAACCCACATGGCGATGTGCCTCCTGCTCATCTTGATTTTCCTCGTCGCCGACAGAAGCTACGTCAAAATCGGTACCATCATCTGCATGGTATGCGGCGGCCCGATAATAGACTTCTTTACCTGGCTTCTCGGCTGCTTCCTTGCAGACAGTCTTCCGCTCTGGGGCAGGATCCTGATGCTGGTGCTGGGCTGCGTCATACTGGCATACGGAATGACGATCGTGATACAGTCAGACGCGGGGACCGGCCCGAATGACTTGGTCGCGGTCGTCATATCGGACAAGACAAAGAAGAAGTTCGGGATTGTCAGGCTGCTGGTGGACGGAGTGTTTGCGGCGGCCGGGATGCTTTTGGGGGGCGTGATCGGCGCGGGAACGCTCGTGTGCATTGCCTTGGTCGGCCCGGTGGCGGGCGTGTTCCTCCCGGTCAACGGAAAGCTTGTTGAGCGGATGTGCAGATGCGCAGGTTGCCAGGAGTGATGAACGGAGCTCTGTGCTGCCCTGAAACGCCGCCTGGAAAAGCCCCTCCTGCTTGTCCCGGCGCACGGTTCAGCCTTTCAGCATGAAGCGGCGGGCGACCGCTATGCCGATCCGGTAGGGGAGGGGTCGCAGGGCACGGTCGGCCTTTTTCAGTTCCGCCCGTATGGCGATGTTCTGCGGGCAGTGCTGCTCGCATTTGCCGCAGCCGATGCACTGGCTTGCAAACGCGCTCTGCTTCCTTAATCCCACCGTCTGGGCGAACTCGAAGCGGCCCGCGCTCTTCCGCTCGGTGAACATCTCGTTGTAGCAGCGGAATATCCCCGGGATGTCAACGTTCTTGGGGCAGGGCATGCAGTAGCGGCAGGCCGTACAGTTGACCTTTACTTTTGCGCGTATTTCCTGCCGCAGCCGGTTGATGAATGCAAGGTCCTCCTCGGTAAGCTCGCCTGCCTGCGCCTGGGCCGCAACCCGGCAGTTCTCCCAGATCATGTCGAGCGAGTTCATGCCGCTGAGCACGCAGGAAACGCCCTCCTGGTTGTACAGCCAGCGGAAGGCCCACTCCGCGGAGGTCCAGTTCCGGGGATGGCCGGCAATCAGCTTTTTGGCGGCTTCCGGCAGCAGGTTCACCAGCTTGCCGCCACGGAGCGGCTCCATCACGACGAGGGGGATTCCCATCCGGTGGCACTCTTCGACCCCGGCCCTGCCCGCCTGGCTGTGCTCGTCCATATAGTTGTACTGGACCAGGCAGATGTCCCAGTCGTAGTCGTGCAGGATTTTCAGGAACATCTCGCTGTCCCCGTGGAAGGAAAATCCGATGTTCCGTATTTGTCCGGCCTTCTTTTTTTCCGCAATCCATTCGGTGATGCCAAGTTCCTTCAGCTTTTCCCATGCGGCAATGTCGGTCAGGTGGTGCATCAGGTAGTAGTCGACGTAATCCGTCTGTAGGCGGAAAAGCTGCTCGTCAAAAAAGCGGTCCAGGGCCTTCCTGCTGCCGACGAGGTACTGGGGAAGCTTTGTCGCAATCTTGATTTTGCCGCGCAGTCCGTTGCGTGCGACTATCGTGCCGAGCGTGGCTTCGCTTCCCGGATAGATGTAGGCAGTGTCAAAGTAGTTGACTCCGGCCCGCACGGCCTCAAGGATTTCCGCCTCGGCCTTGTCGATGTCAATTCCACCGGCTCTGCTGCTGAAACGCATGCAGCCATAGCCGAGGAGCGAAATCTGCTCACCCTTCCTGTCCGTTCGATATTGCATGGTTTTCCTCCGTTCCCATCTTAGCACGGCGGGACCTGTTGGTGAAGTGGCGGTGTGTTGTCCAACAGTCTGCTTCTACTCCGCTGGATGGGAAGCGGGTTTAAAAAAGAAAGCGGCCTGTGGTGAAATGAAAAAAAACCACAGACCGCCAAAAAAGGAGGCAAGGCATATTGATAATGGAGACTACATGCCTTGAAAACATTAAGAGAATATTACCATGGAAAGTATTTTTTTGCAAGTACTTTAGAAAAAAAAATTTTTTATGCCTGCCCCATTGCGTTTCTCTGTGGCCGCCCTGTGGCCATCCGCCTTTTCTGAGCTTCTCTTGCCTGCCTGCCACCCTCTGTGGGCCTCCTGTCCTTCTGCGATCCTCTGCAGAAAAAAGCCTTCGGAGGCATGAAAGAAGCCCCGCCTTGTGCTATAATGGTTTTGATGAAAGACATAACGCTTGGCAGTACGGGGATTCGTTCCCTACAGAACGGTTTTGGTGCGCTTCCCATCCAGCGGGATTCTACGGAACAGGCGGTTGCCCTCCTGCGCAGGGCATACGAAGGGGGCATGACCTTCTTTGACACTGCCCGCCTCTATTCCGACAGCGAGGAAAAGGTCGGCATTGCCTTCCGGAGCATGCGGGACAAAGTGTACATCGCGAGCAAGACGATGGCGAAGACGCCCGAAGCCTTCCGCACGGACCTTGCCACCTCGCTTGAAAAGCTCCAGACCGACTACATCGACGTGTACCAGTTCCACCAGGCGGGGCAGTGCTACCGGTCCGGCGACGGCACGGGCATGTACGAGTGCATGGAAGAGGCAAAGCGGGCGGGAAAAATCCGCCACATCGGGATTACCGCCCACAAGATTTCCGTCGCGGAAGAGGCCGTCCGCTCCGGCCTCTACGAAACGCTCCAGTATCCGTTCAGCTACCTCGCTTCCCAAAAGGAGCAGGAGCTTGTCACCCTCTGCCGTGAAAAGAACGTGGGGTTCATTGCGATGAAAGGGATGGCGGGGGGCATCATAACCGACAGCCGGGCGGCAATGGCCTTCATGGCACAGTTTGACAATGTGATGCCTATCTGGGGCATCCAGCGGGAGTCGGAACTGGACGAATGGCTTTCCTATATGGCGGACACGCCGGCTCTGACGGCGGAATGCTCTGCTTTTATAGAACGGGAGCGGGCCGAACTTGCGGGCGACTTCTGCCGGGGCTGCGGCTACTGCATGCCCTGTCCCGCAGGAATCCAGATCAACAACTGCGCCCGCACCTCGCTCCTGTTGCGACGTGCCCCCTCTGCCACCTGGCTTACGCCAAAATGGCAGGAGGAGATGGCCAAGATAGAGGGCTGCCGGAACTGCGGGGCCTGCGCCTCCCGCTGCCCCTACGGGCTGGACACCCCCGCCCTGTTGCGGAAGAACTGGGCGGACTACCAGGCGGTCCTTGCCGGAAAGGTCAATGTAGGCTAGGGGCTGCGGTCGGGCTTAGGCGCCCATGTCGCGCTTGAGTGCGGACAGGGCCTCTCGCAGTCCGTCAGGAATCCCTTCCACCGGGGAGGGGGCTTCCTGTCCGCCAGACGACCGCCCGGCTTTTTCCAAAGCCGCTTCTTCTTTTGCAAGCCGCGTTTCGGCCAGGCCGCGGGCTTCCTCCGCGCTGTAGGCTTCTCCGCCGACATTGCCCCGCTTCCCGGCTACGCGGAAGGCAAGGGTCTGCACGCCCATGTCCGGAGCGAACATGGAGAGGCCCTTGAGTATGAAATTCTTGCGGAGCTGGAGAAGCTCTATCCATCCGGGATGGTCGGCCTCTACGAGGAGGACGCCGTTCTTGAGGTCCACTACGCGGGAACGGGCGGCGAGGTTTGCCCCCTCGTTGGGGTTCGTACTGCTCTTTATGCCGAGCAGGACCTTGCGCCAGACGGCAAAGACTTTGCCCGCCTGCCTGGCGTCCGGGCTGCTCAGGCCGTCAAAGACCCCTCCCAGGACGGACGAGATGGCCTTTATCTCCTGTTCATCGGCAGGCACGGCAGTTCCCCTCCGTCCGGGCAGGTGCTTGAGGTGAATTTAGACCGGTTCCAAAAGTCCGCTGCACCGAAGTTGCGGGGACTCCTCGAAGCCGCCCCCTATGGCTAGACATACACCTCTTCTTTGGAGGCCGTCTTGCCGCAGGATTCTTCCGGCACCGTGCGGCAGACGCGGAAGCCCAGCGTGCTGCTTTTTCCGACGGGGCCGCTCGCGCTGCGGAAGTAGACCGTACACTGCTGGGGGTCGTCCAGCCAACTGCCACCGCGCTTGACGTGCGTGTCGCCGATGTTGGAGCCGTGGGGGTTCATCATGGCCTTTATGGGCAGCTCGCCCATGTAGTCCCAGCACCATTCCGCAACGTTTCCGCACATATCGTACAGGCCCAGGCCGTTCGGCTTCTTCGTGGAGACGTCGTGGGTCGTTGCATTGCTGTTTTCCCCATACCAGGCGACCTCGCTTATGTTGCTTCCGCCCGCGAATTGGTTGATGTCCGTGTTCTTGCCGCCCCGTGCCGCATATTCCCACTCAGCCTCGGTTGGCAGGCGGTAGCCGTTTGCGGTGAAGTTGCAGACGACCCGCTTCCACAGGGGGCTCTTGCTGTCGAACTTGGTCAGGTCAGTCGCGTTGCCTATGCTGAAGCAGGGGGTCATCCCTTCCTTTATGCTCAGGAAGTTGCAGTAGATGAGGGCCTCGCACCAGTTGACGCATTCCACCGGCCTGTCGGGCCCGACAAGCTTGGCGGGGTTGCTTTTCATTATATGGCTGTACTGCCGCTGGGTGACGGGAGTGGCTCCCAGCTCGAAGGGGGAAAGGGTTATCTTGCGGTTTACCTCGTTCAACCCCATCGGGAAGGTCCCCCCCGCGACCAGCACCATTTTGGGAATATCGCTGCTTTCAACCGCAGCCTTCGACTCTCCACTGCCTTCCGCTATGGGCGAACCGCAGTGCGGGCAGAACTTGAAACCGTCAGCCACAGTGGCTCCACACTTACTGCAAACCATATCTTTTACCTCGTGAGTTTTCTACTTATATATCAAGTATACCACAAGCTTGCCAAAAACAAAAGGAACTGGATTGACTTTTTTGTGAAAAGTGGGAAAATAGAGGAAAGTGGCCCGTGGAAGGCCGCTCTGAATCCGAGGAGAATTGAGTTCGATGACCATCACAGAAGAAAAAAACGAAGCAAATGCAAACCTTATCCTTGCCATCTCAGGCAGGCTTGACACGACTACGGCCCCTGAGCTTGAGGCGAAGCTGAAGGATATCCCCAAGGGACTCAAGGCCCTCTTCTTGGACATGAAGGCCGTGGAGTACATTTCCAGCGCCGGGCTGCGCGTCGTCCTGATGGCCCACAAGATGATGGTCGCGACCGGCGGGTCCATGGCCGTCCAGAATCCCTCCGATTTCTGCCGCCAGGTCTTCGAGGCCACCGGCATGGATTCCGTCCTGAACATCATCTAGGAAAAGTCCCCCTGCCCCCCGTTTCGATTTCTAGGAACAGCCTCATCTGCCGCCACCTTCGTCTGGCTTTTGCTGCCGGACAGAGGGGGATTTGTATGCGGGCCGCCTCGCCCGTTGTGCCAACATTTATGTGGTCGCCCTATAGACAAAAGTTAATTCTATATTATAATAGACACATACATCGTTTCGAACGAAAAAGGAAAAAGATTGAAAAAACGGGCAAAAGTACTTGACACGCAGGGCGTTCTCCGCATAATTGACTGCGGACTGCGGACTGCGGACTGCGGACGGGACTACTACGCCCTTCTAAATAATACCAGCGAAACACATCCCCTATATCCTCATGAATTGCCCCGGAGGGCACGGTCAACCGTGTTCCTGGGGCTTTTTATATGTATCTTATTTCAAAGGAGAAGAATGATGAAAAAGTTTCTTTCACAATTGGCGGGGCAGATGGCCGCTGGCCTTGTGGCAGTGGCGCTGGCCACATCTTTCGTTGCCTGCCATGACACGCCAGGCACCTGGGGACACCACAGCGGCAGCGACCTTCCGACCTACAGCACAAGCGGCAGCACGGGGTCGTCCAGCAGCGGCTCCAGTGCCAGCGGCCAGACGGCGACCATTGCCTACAAAAGCAGCGACAGCCGAGGCGGCTACATCAACGTGGAGGGCGGCCAGTACAAGACCTGTACGCTCAGCGGCAACTCCCGGGGCGGAACCATAACGCTGTCCGACGGCGTGCTGGCCAACCTGACGGGAACCTACGGCACCCCGGATTCCACCGTGGCCCTGGCGGCTGCTGACAGCAGCGTCATAGAGGGCAGTTGGTCCGTGACCTTCCAAGGCATTACCACGACATACAGCTATTCGATATCCGTCACAAACGGCCACTTTGCCATGAAGCGCACCAGCAGCAACGGAGGGGAAAAGTTCTTTTCCGCAACGTTGACCGGAACCGAGTCCTATGGTCCCGCAACCGTGGTGCAGGTAAGCGCTGCATCCCTGGCAGGCAAGACGGGCAGGCTCGTTTATGAGGGTGACCAAAGCGTGGCGGATACTCCGCGGGAATATACAATCAGTTTCTCTGCTGACGGGCAGTCTGCGACGCTGACGGGGGGCGGTACGACCAGCACCGTAACCTTTGACGGCGATTTCCTGACCTTCTCGAATTTCCCGAGCAGCTATTATAATAAACTGATGCTCCGCCAGGTAAACGGAGAGTATTTCCTCTTTGCCCACAGGGCGGTAAAGACGGACAGCTCGTCCGGCCTGTACGGAACCTACCACTGGATGGACTGTGATGGCACGGGCACGGGCTCCGGCGGGCAGGGGTCAATCTGGGCCTATACCTACTACCAGGACGGAAAGGTCGTGAGGCGGACCATCGATCCCAACTTTACCGGCGAGCCCGGGGACAACGACACCAGCGACAGGTGGTGGGTATGGACCTGCAGCGACAGAGGATTCGTACGGTATCATCTTGGTGCTCCGAGCGCGGACAACCGTTTGTCTGATCTCTGGATCTACGATGGCGGCAGCTATGTGTATGCGCTCAACTGGGGACTGTATTCTCTGCAATAGAAAATGCCTGATGGCAGGGGGACATGGTTCCCCCCGCTGATTGGGCACGATAAGAAATGGCTCCCGGCGACGGGGGCCGTTTTGGTTTGTCCAGGCATTCTCCACCACACCCCAGGTCGACCGGGACACACGGGCTTCCCCTTTTCCGCATCCCGTGCTAGTATAAAAGTCGTCCGGTTTTCGTGATGAAAGGCGGGAAAAGTCATCGGTTTTTCGTGATAAACTCTGCGAAAAGTCGTCCGGTTTTCGTGATGAAAGCCGTGGAAACTCGTCGGTTTTTCGTGATTTACGGCCGTTGGCCCGGTGCAAGAAGGAGAAGGCATGCACAGGAACATCATTGCGGATTTGCTCAAATGGAAGAACTCCCCCCACCGGAAGCCACTCATCCTGCAGGGAGCGCGGCAGACCGGCAAGACCTGGATTATGAAGGAGTTCGGCAGGACCGCATACAAGAACACGGCCTACCTCACTTTCATCATTCAACTCCTCTTTGTTGAAAATAAAATTTTATAGTGCCTCCTCTGTAGTGGAGGTACGAACTGCGGGTCACCAGCATGGTTTCCTGTCAGCTTTGTACAGTACAACCGGGCGCACCGCCGTCCTTGGGCTGCTTGTAACGCGCAAAGATGTCCTTGCCGTTACGATTAACCGGGCTTACTGCCTGTCCCAGCGGTTTTCAGCAAAAAAAGCCGTTGTCTCTTCCTCGCTCAGTCCGGCCTTTAAAAGCTCCTCGTGCAATTTCATATACTCATTTTCTCTTATACTTTTGTAGGTACTTGCACGGAAAACGGTAGTCTTAGCTGCGGCAAGCTGCTTCTGAAGCTTTATGGACTTGCTTATGGCCTCTCCTCCTATGATTCCCTTTGCTGTAGATGACAGCTCGTAGGGATCATCTTCGTTTGCCCATCCTGCAACATAATCAAGCACGCACAGCTCAAGGCCTTCGGGGATACTTACTGACTGAATATTGTCTCCATATATAAAGGCATGTTTACCCCTGTCGCCTTCGCTCAAATCTGTTTGCACCCACTTAAGGCTCTTGGGGAGCGACAGAGAGGTAAAGGCATCCGAACGGAAAGCATGGTCTCCAATATACATGACACCTTCCGGCACATCCACCGACGGAAGGGGGCAGTCCCAAAATGCACACCTTCCAATAACTTTAAGTGTGGAGGGAAGATTGACATCTTTGAGTTTTTCGCAGCCGTAAAAACATTCTTTGGGAATTATCTTCAAGCCTTCCGGCAGCGCGACAGCTTCCAGTTTTCCACAGTTGTAAAATGCACATTCTCTCAATGTGCAGCCTTCCGGAATGTCTATGCGCTTAAGGGCGCTTCTGCTGGGAATCATCATATAAAATGCGCTTTTCCCAATTGTGGAATTTTTACCGAGGACGACTGTCTCAAGAACCCAGCAGTGCTGAAAAGCACTAGTGCCTATATAAATCCCGGAAGGGAGTGTGACTGACCTCAAGTTGCCACACCCGGCAAACGCACCTCTTGCATAGCCTGCATCACCGTCAGCAATTTCTTTTACGCCTTCAGGGATAACGACGCTTGTTATTCTGTTATTATTGCTAAATGCATTGCTGCCTATGTGCACCACCGGCACGTCCTGTATGCTTGCGGGAATCACCACGTCTGTCCGAGTTCCCGTGTACTTGGTAATCGTAATCTCCGTAAAGTCATCGTTCACGGAAAACTCAAAGTCGTCCTCGCTGTTCGGCTCCGCACCCGCGGCGAAGGCCGTCCCGAACGTGCAGCACAGCATGGCTGCCACGGCCAGAAAGATGGCACGTCCTGTCTTTTTCATATAACACTCCTTGCGCTTAGCGTCCGCCGACGTGTATATACAAAAGCCCCGCGGACACGACGAAGCGCGACCGAGAGGCCTTTTGTGCGAGAGGAAAATAGGACTGTATGTGAATATTGTGTTACGCGGCTAGCTTGGAATGCCTCAGTGCAGGCAGGGCTGTCCGCTTGCCCGCAGGGCATAGTGAGGGCGACAGCCGATTATGCGAGAAAACTGTTCTTTGTCAAGTGGTTTTGCCCACTTTTTCGCATTTTCCTTCATTTTTTTGCCCTGTCCGCTGTCCAGTTCGTGCCATCATATACCGTTTTTCAGAACGAAACTAGAGTACAACGCACGGAATTTTAGTGAGTTTGGGGAAAATTTGGGGAAATTTTGCAAAAAAAGCAAAATTTTTTACTTTTCGGGCTTTGTCCTCGTGAAACAAGCGCTAATACATGAATCCCAGAAGCCAGATGGGGATTTTTCTGCCCGTGCCGAATTCTATGCCGTCGGCGATTATGTATGAGTCCTCCACGCCCCGTATCTGGCCTGTTTTCTTGTTCCTGCCACCAACCTCGAAAGTGTACTTGCCTGCAACGAAGAAATCGCTCTCTTTGGAGTACAGGACTTCGCTGGACTTCTTCAGCTGGTTGTACACGAATGTTTCCCTGACGTTACCGATGTCAGTCCTGCTGCCGTTCAGCATGTACATGATGTTTGTGTTCTCAAGGTAGAGCTTATCGGGTTTCTCCAGCGAGCCGAGCCCCCTCGCCTGCCTGAACAGCTGCTTGACCAGCATGCTGTCATCAAGATACTGGAAATAGCCAAGAAGGGTCTGACGGGCAACCCCGACCAGCGCGGCCAGCTCCGAGACATTCGGGATAAAGGGCGCGGACCTTCCTATGACGGCAAGAAGCTTCTTTATCTTAGGAATATAGGCGACATCAATCTTACGCAACGCTGGAAGTTCCATCTCAAGCACCATGTTTATGCTTTCATTCAGCCGGGTATAATAGTCGTCAACTCCCTCCGTAAAGAAGGGGTAGTAGCCGGTCGCAAGGTAGGTCCCGAAGTGCATGAACGGCTTTATCCGTGCGGCAAGCTCCGCCGAGATGCGGTCGTTCTCTTTTATAATTTGCTCAAGGCTGAGAACCGGAAAGTCCTGCCCCGTGACGAGCGAAAGGTACTCCCGGAACGAAAGCCCCTGCATGTCGTACACGAGCGCGCGGCGGCTCAAATCCGCGCGGGCATCCAGAATCTCAAGCAGGGAGGAGCCGGTGAATGCTATGTGCAGCTCTGGGTAGTCGTCGTAGAGGTTCTTTATTGTCTGGGACCATTCCGGGTACTTGTGCACCTCGTCCAGAAAAAGGTGGGTGCCCCCGCGCAGGGCAAATTCCTGTGCGACGGCAAGGAGCGAATGATCGGAAAAATACAGGTTGTCCAGGCTCACGTAAAGGGCCTTGGACAGGTCTTTCCCGAACGTTTTCTTGATGTGCTGCAGGAACAGGGTCGTCTTCCCCACGCCCCTGGGGCCGCGTATTCCGACAAGCCGCGCGTCCCAGTTCACCTCGTCTTCCAGGCTCCGCATGAAGCCTAAGCCCGTGGCGGCCATCTTCTTCCTGTACAGCTCTATCAGCTCTTCCATAAGTACAGTTTACAATTTTGAGTAAATTTTGTAAAGTCTGGTTAACAAATTTGCACAAAATTTGTCATCCCCGGCTACCAAAAAAGCCCCGGCAGTCCTAGCCCCATGTGCATAGCAGCACTAGCTACATGTGCATTGCCTCTCCCTATCCCCGCGTCCAGTCCGCGCGGGTCTGGGCGTTGCGGTTCATCCGGCGGGTAAAGAGCAGCTCAATCAGGCTCTTCTCGTAGGGAATGAAGAGACTGTCGTCTATCATCCTGAGAATCTCGTCCTTTTCCGCCCAGCGCACGGCCTGCACTTCCTCCGGCTGGAGTGTCAACATGTTCAGGTCTACGTCCCGTGTCAGGACATAGTAATCGTCAAAGCCGTGGTCCCAAGAGAGGGTCAGGACGGGGCGGGCCCCCGCAAGGTCTATGTCCAGCCCCAGCTCTTCCTTCACCTCCCGCTCGGCGGCGGTCCGGCTAGTGTCGCCGGTTATGGCGCAGCCCCCGACGCTCACGTCCCAGAGGTTTGACCAGCTGGCCTTGAATGGCTGCCGCTGCTGGATCAGCATGCGCCCGTCCGTGCCGAAGATGCAGACGTGGATAACCAGGCGGTAGAAGCCGTCGGGCGTGCGCTCGCCCCGCTCCATCGTCCTGCCCGCCAGCTGCCTGTCCGCCGTGTACAAATCAAAGCATTCCATAAATCTCCCCTTTCCCAGGCTCTCCGCTATGCCAAGGTCTTGCTCATCGTCAGGACGTTCTGCCCGTCCGCGTACTCATAGCTCACGCTGTCCATAAACTTCTTGGTCAGGAATATCCCCAGGCCGCCTATGTCGCGCTCCTCCGCCGAGAGGGTGATGTCCGGGTCCTCCCGGGCGAGCGGGTTGAACGGCTTGCCCCTGTCCCGGAAGCATATCGTAATCCGGGGGGCAGCCCCGCCATTCCCCGGCTCCAGGCGGCAGCTGATTTCGGCAGTGCCGCGCCTGGGCGTGTAGGCGTAGTGGGCTATGTTGATGTAGATTTCCTCCACCGCGAGATCCAGCTTGTTCAGAAGTTCGGCGGAGCAGCCCTCCGGCAGCATGGAGTGGATAAAGTCGTTGACCGGCCCCATATTCTCGTCAGTCGCGTCGAAAATCTTGGTCACGGTCCTGGCCTCCCCCGGTCCGGCAGTCTCTGGTTCCGTAGTGCAGGCTCCTGCCGCACCGGACGTGCTTTCCTGCCCCGCCTTCATGGCGCTGCCATACTGCCTGGGGGCGGAAGCCTGCACACCGGCAGAAGCCGTGTCCGCCCCGCCTTTCCCGAGGACGACGGCCTTGAGCGACAGCTCCAGCATCGTGATGTCGTCGAACTGCGGTGCGTCCCCGACGAACTTGTTCACGTCGTCCCTGACGGCCTCAAGCAGTTCCTTGGCGGAAAGCGACCGTTTGTCCGCCATGCAGAGGATGAGCCGCTGCTCGCCGTACAGCTCATTGTCCGCGTTGGTTGCTTCGGTCACGCCGTCCGTGTAGACGAAAATCCTGTCGCCCGGCAACAGGCGCGTGCAGTGGTCGGCATAGCGCATCCCCGGCATCCCCGCGAGCATCAGGTTAGGCTTTACCGTCAGGTACTCCACCTTGCCCCCGTGGAAGATAACCGGAGCGGTGTGGCCCGCATTGGCGAAGACCAGCTCGCCCGTGCTTATCGTCAGGATGCCCATCCAGCAGGTGACGAAGAGGCCCGCATCGTTGCCCTCGCACAGCTGGTCGTTCACTTTCTCGAAGATACGGGCGGGGCTCTTTTCCTGCAGGCCGACGTTCTTGAGCAGAGTCTTGGCGACGACCATGAACAAGGCCGCCGGAACGCCCTTGCCGCTCACGTCCCCGACGACGACCGCAAAATGGTCGTTGTCCGTCATGAAGAAGTCGTAGAAGTCGCCGCCAACCTCCTTTGCCGGTTCCATGGAGGCGAACAGCTCTATCTCCGGGTGGTCGGCGTAGGGCGGGAAGATGCGGGGCAGCATGTTGGCCTGAATCTGGGTGGCAACGTCCAGCTCCGCGCTCAGGCGTTCCTTCTCCGCCGTCGTCTGGGTCAGATCATGGATATAGCGGTTGATGTCCACGCTCATCTGCTCCACCGCGCGGGCAAGGATGGCTATCTCGCTCCGGCCCTTTATCTTCTTGAGCGTGCCGGAAAGCTCCCCCCGGTGGCGGACAAAGCTCGCCGTTTCCCTCGTGACAAGGTAGAGGGGCTTTGTCAGCATCTTGTGCAGCAGGATGATGTAGGCGACGATGAACAGGACGGTCAGTATGGCGGAGAAAATCGACGTCGTCCTGAGGTACTGGGCCTTGAGCGCGTCCACCTCGCTCATCGGCTTGACGACGCTCAGGATGCCCACTCCCCTGCCGGAGGAATCCTTGACCGGGATGGAGGTGGTGACGTGGCCGCCGGTCTTGTTGTAGACGAAGCGGATGTCGTCCTCCCCGTCCAGGACGCTTTTCAGGCGGGCAATGTAGGCCTCGTCGTAGTTCTTGAGCGAGCTTATCTGCCCCAGGGGATAGGCCTTGCCGTTCACCACGTCGGGATGAACGGTGTCGTAGATGTACATGCGGGACTCGAAATTCTTGTCCGGCACGATGACGTAGATGTAGGCGAGCGCGGCGGTGCGCGTCAGGACGTTCAGCTTCCTGTCCGCCTCCTCCCAGGCCTCGTCCGGGCTGCCGCCTTCGGCGTAGCCTTCGATTGCGTCCCCGTCGATGTAGGACAGGGCCGTGTAGGCGAACTGCGTGGTTATCTTGGTGTACTCATCCTCGAACAGGGACTTGAACACCCGGTAGCCGATGAGCCCGTTCACGATGTACAGGAACGAGCAGAAGAGGACAATGTAGAGCGGAAGCCTGATGATGAGGCTGGACGGATTGAGCGTCTTGGACGTCTTGGACATGCCGGACGCGTTGTCGGAAGCTTTCATTCTTCCATTATATGCCATAACGGGCAAAAAGACAAATGGAACCCGTCCGCGTCCACCGGCGCATGATGTCGGTTATGGGGCGCATGTACGGGCGGAACGGCAGTGCGGTATCGCGCACCGCCCGACAACGGTGGTCTGGCGGTTCCAGGCGAGTGCAGTGGCGGTATGGCAGCCACGGGCGGAACGGCAGTGCGGTATCGCGCACCGCCCGACAACGGTGGTCTGGCGGTTCCAAGCGAGTGCAGTGGCGGTGTGGCAGCCACGGGCGGCACGGCGTTGCACACCGCCGCCCGTTTGCCTTACTTCAGCTCGTAGCTTTCTCCGTACCTGATTATCTCCACGTCCTTGTAGCCGTTCTGGGCAAGGTGTTCCTTGAAGAATGCCTGTGCGTCCTTTTCGCCGTGTATCAGGAAAATCTTCTTGAGCCGGCTGGTGTCTATGTTGTCCAGCCAGTCGGTCATTTCCTTGTAGTCCGCGTGGGCGGAGAATGCGTTTATCGTTTCCACCTGCGCTTTGACGTGGTAAATGTCGCCAAGGATGTTGACTTCCTTCTCGCCGTCGCGCAGCTTGCGGCCCAGGGTGTTTTCCGCCATGTAGCCGACGATGAGGATGATGTTGTTGGGGTTGGAGACGTTGTTGGCAAGGTGGTACAGGATGCGGCCCGCTTCGCACATGCCGTCCGCGCTGATGATGATCATCGGCCCTTTTTCCTTGTTCAGGGCTTTGGACTCGTCCACGCCGGTAATCGTCGTCAGCTGGGAGAAGCCGAAGGGGTTCTTGTGGTGGCGGATGAAGGCTTCCGTCGTCTCCTCGTCGTAGCATTCCGGGTGCAGTTGGAAGATGCCGGTCGCGTTGGCGGCCATGGGGCTGTCCACGTAAATCGGAATCTTGGGAATTTTCTTCTGGTCGCCGAGCAGGTGGAGATAGTAGACCAGCTCCTGCGCCCGCTCGATGGCGAACGCGGGGATGATTATCTTGCCGTTCTGGTTCACGGCACGGTGGACAATCTGCGCGAGTTCGTCCAAGGCGATGCTCTGATTCTCGTGCAGGCGGTTTCCGTAGGTGCTTTCCAAGAAGATGTAGTCCGGTGCGGGGAAGTCCCGCGCCGGGTCTCGGACAATCGCCTTGCCAGGCCGTCCCAGGTCGCCCGTGAACAGGACGCGGATTTCGTCGGAGGGGGCGCCGCGCAGGGCCAGCTCCTTGTCCTTGTCCTTCTGTTCCTGCGCGCTGGCGACTGCGGGGAAGAGGCTGTGCCAGAGGCGGCGCATGGGGGTGTTGGTGCCGGACGTCATGCCGCTCAGGGGGTTCTTGCGCTGGCCGGTTATCGTCAGGTAGGCCATGGAGCTGCCGAGGATGTGCCCTGCATCGAAGAATTCCAGCTGGATGTCCGGTGCGATGTACATCTTGCGGTTGTAGGAGAGGGAGACTATCTGGTTTGCTGCCTTGACGCAGTCATCCTCGGTGAAGAGGGGCTTCCAGATGAACTTTTCGTGCTTTTTGAACGCCTGCTTGCGGAGGAATTCGGCATCGCGGGCCTGGATGCGCGCACTGTCCATCATGACGATGTTCGCCAGGTCGCGGGTCGCCGGCGTCGCATAGATGTTGCCTCGGTAGCCGTTCTTGGTTAGGATGGGAAGCAGCCCGCAGTGGTCGTAGTGGGCATGGGTCAGGATGACCGACTCTATCTTGTCGCTCGCAAACTCGAATTCGCGGTTCTTCTGGTCGCTCAGCTTGCGCTTGCCCTGGAAGGCACCGCAGTCTATCATGAAGCTGCGGCCGTCAATCTCCAGTATGTGCTTGCTGCCGGTGACTTCCTCGGCGGCACCCAGTGAATAGCATGTTACGCCCATATTTTTACCTCCTGATTTTCCCTGAAGAATGAAGATGCCGGAAAGCGCGCCCAAAGACTTCTGTTCCGTGCACCTTCCTTCCATTATAAGGCATAAAGGCAGGGAGCGCAAATTTAAAATCACGGGCGGGCGAGGGAACGGCGGGCAGGGGGGCTGTCTTATCCCAGCTTCATCCCGCTGATGGTGACGAAGGCGACCTTGGTTCCCAGTTCGTCCGCCACGTCTATCCCGTACAGGCAGGTCGTCTGCCCGTCCTTTATCAGCCGGGATTCCGCGATGAGGCGGCTCCCCTTTGCCCTTCCGATGAAGTGTATCTGGCTGGTGACGGAGACTGTCTGGGGCTGCCTGAAATTCGATGCGACGGCGAAGGTGTAGTCCGCCAGCGTGAAGGTTGCCCCGCCCATGACGCCTCCGTAGGCGTTCTTGTGGTCCCTCGTCAGCTCAAGCGAACATTTTGCGTAATGGTCGCCCACTTCCTCTATCTTGATTCCCGTGAGCTTCGTCGCGTAGTAGTCCTTGCCAAAGAATTCCCTGGCTTCTTCCAAATCTGTCATAGGTCCAGTATACCGCTTCACTTCCGCTTGTGGAACAGGCCTGGTGCCAAAATGGCGCTGGCCCTATGGCCCTGGTCCTGCGACAACGGGTTGTGCCGCCTACCTATGACGTTAGGCTGCAGGACCCCGTGTGCGTGCCGTATCGTCTCCCGCGACGGCTCGCAAGTCTTGTCCCTCCGCATCCGCACGAAGTAGTCCGCCATTACACCGATCCCGTGGCACTAGCCAATAGTTGGCATACGGTATAGAATGGCCGTGTGAAGCGTAACAACCTTTTCTCCACGTTTACGAGGCGTATGACTGCCCCTGTCCGAAAGTCCCTGTCCCTTGCCATCCGCATTGCCGGATGCGCGGTCTTGGGGGCCTGCATCGTCGTTTCCCTCTATCTTGCGCTTGCCGTTGCGCGGGTTACTCCGCGTCTGGCCGTCCTTTTTTCTTCGGCGGCGACCGGCGGTTTTTCCTTTGCGCTCGCCATAGTTTCTCTTCCCCTGCTGCGGAAGCTTATCCGCGCGGATGAACGGGAGCTTCAGAGGCAGATTCGGGAGCAGGAAGCGGAGCTGGACAGGCTGCGCAGGGAAAAGGAAGGTTTTGAAGAAAGGGAGGTGGACTTCCAGCGGCGCATTGCCCTGTTGGAAAACTTGACTTTAAATATGGAGACCTACCGCGACGTGTTCAAGGTTTGTTTCCGCGACTACCGGCAGGAGGCAACTATAAAGCAGCGCGAAAGCTTCAACGAGGAGGAGGAGGACTCCGGGTGGAACAAAATGCTGGGCCGGAAGGGAAAGAGCTATGACGAAATTCTTTCCATAATGGACTGCACGGTGAGCTACCAGCGGGGCGTTGACCTGCAGAAGGTAAAGATAGCGAAGGTGAACAACAATACCGTCGTGGTTTCCGGCCTTTCGGGTGAATATCTGACCATGCCCCGCTTTGACTATAGGGACTTTTTTAGCGAGATCCGCCACGTCCGCCTGGATAAGAATGGGGACATCAGGCGAATCAGCGTGGAGGACGGCGAATACTATGGAAAGGAGCTTCGCAGGAGGCAGGGGGAGTACAAGGCTCAGTTCGAGGATTCCTTCCTAAATGGGAAGGACAGCGATGACAGCGAGGAGATAACCAAGCGGGCGGAAGACTTTATACGGATAATCCTCCAGCCCATCTATGCCCACGTGGAATTCGACAACAGCATTCCCGTGTCCGAATCCCAGCCCCTGCTGGATTTCCTGCGGGGTGAGATGGGCCTGTACAGGGCGCTGCAGGAACGGCAGTCTGCCAAAGCGGAGCCGCAGGTCCTGTTGGAAAAGCCCCGGGACCAACTGGAGCCGCAGGTCCAACTGGAGCCGCTGGTCCAACAGGAGCAGCAGGCCCCGTCTGCCTTTGGGGTGGACCAGGATGGCGGTGCTGGGGCAGCCGGACAGGCTGCTTCCGTCGATGGAAACGGCCTCTAAACGTCACTGTTTCCGTAAAACCCGGCTCATATTCGTTGACATATTATTGACAGAAAAGGTCGATTGGACTATAATGATTCCATTCATTAAGCTCGATTAACTCAGTGGTAGAGTGCTACCTTCACACGGTAGAAGTCACTGGTCCGAATCCAGTATCGAGCATTTAAAAGCTTTCTACGTTCCTGTTTTTTTAATCTATTCAATCTATAGCTTTTTTCCTTAATTCGTGCCGAAGATCTAATACTCCGATGTTTTGTATTGGGAGTGGTGATTGCATGCTTTGTCTTCGGGAAGCTCGGAGGTACTCCTGTCCGGTGGCCTCCGGCGTGCCCGGCTTCTAGCTGTGTTGTATCCTCCTGTCCGGTGGCCTCCCCTGCTTTCCGCGATGCGTTGGGCAGGGGCGTTCCGTTCTGTTTGGGGTTACAGGCAGCTGCCGTTACTTTCTATGACCTTCCGGTACCAGTAGGCCGAATCCTTCGGAATGCGCCTCTGCGTCTGGTAGTCGCAGAAGACCATGCCGAACCGGGGATTGTAGCCGGAGGCCCATTCAAAGTTGTCCATGAAGGACCACTGGAAGTACCCGGCAATGTCGCAACCTTCGTCCGCTGCCTCGCGCAGGGCCAGCAGGTAGCGGTGCAGGAAGTCCTCCCGGTTGGGGTCGTGCACTTTGCCATCCAGGCTTACCCAGTCGTGGCATGACAGGCCGTTTTCCGTGATGAAGATGGGCAGTCCGTAGCGCCTGCTGAAGTGCTTTACGGCCCACTTGAGCGCGTCCGGCTTGACGTCCCATCCCAGCTCGTTGTGCGCCATGCCGTCGGGACGCTTCCAGTCCCCGACGTAGCGTCCCTGGTAGATGTTCAAGCCCAGGAAGTCCAGTTTCTGGCCAATCAGCTGCATGTCCTCCGTAGTGAAGGTGGGGAAGATGTCTTCGCATTCCTGGAGGAGCTTTTGGGGATAGGTCCCCAAAAAGATGGGGTCGCACCAGAACGCGGCCGCCCAGATGAAATTGTCCCTCCCCGAGTCGAACTCCGACTGGTAAGCTTTCTCTTCGTCCCCTGCCGTGGCGGGGATGGCGGGCATGTCGGCCACGGTGACGCCGATCCTGGCTCCTGGGACTAGCTCGCGCAGGACGCGGACGGCCCTTCCGTGCGCCCTGTGGATGTTGTGCCCCGCATGCAGCAGGTCTCGTTTGCCCAGCTTTACGCCGGGGGCGTGGGTCCCTTCCATCAGGCCGCAGCCGGTGAATACGGAAGGTTCGTTGAAGGTGATGAAGTCCTTTACCCTATCGCCAAGGCAGCGGGCCACGGCCTGGGTGTAGTCTTGGAACCATGCGGCGCTGTCGGGATTCAGCCAGCCTCCGCGCAGGTAGGCGGAGTAGGGCAGGTCCCAGTGGTACAGCGTCACGAAGGGTGTTATGCCGTGTCCAAGCAGTTCGTCAACCAGGCGGCTGTAGAAGTCCAGGCCCTTCTGGTTGCTCTTGCCGTCCTTGCCAAGCACCCGCGGCCACGCCACGGAAAAGCGGTAGGCCTTGAGCCCCAGGTCCGCCATCAGGCGGACGTCTTCCTTGTAGCGATGGTAGTGGTCGCAGGCGGTGTCCCCGTCCAACCCGTCGGCGATGTGTCCGCCCTCATGGCAGAACACGTCCCAAATGCCGGGAACCTTACCGTCCTCGTTCCAGGCACCCTCAATCTGGAAGGCGGCGGTTGCGGCCCCCCATACGAAATTGTCTTTAAAGCCCATGGGACTATGCTAGCATATATCCGTGCGAATGGATAGGGTTGGGGGAAACGTTCTTCCGCGGAATATTTCCCTATTGATTAAGTATGTAATGTATGCTATATTTGCTAGTAAATGAATAGGTTTTATACAAGAGGGGGAGCGCGATGTATAAAATTTCGACGCGCGGACAGTATGCTCTTTTGATTATGGAGGACCTTGCGGAATCCGGCAAGGACGGCTTCGTGCCCCTGCGCATAATCTCCCACAGGAGGAACCTTTCCGTAAAGTACCTTGAGCAGATCCTTTCCAAGTTGGTGGAAAAGAACCTGGTGACGGGAAACCGGGGGGTAAACGGAGGCTACCGCCTTACAAAGGATCCCGATGCCTATACGGTGGGGGAGATCCTGCGTACGATGGAAGGGGACCTTGCGCCACGGAACGTGAACGAAGGAAATACCGTCGAGTCCGCCGGGAGCAGGTGCTTCTGGGCCGACTTTGAAAAGACGGTGAACGACTTCGTGGATTCGGTCACCCTTGAGAGTTTGGTTGTGAAGGATCGGGATTTCGTCGGCTTTGAATACTGCATTTAGGAATGCGGGGAGGAAAAATATGTCGCTTTCACTGGAAACGAAATGCATACACTTGGAGGACGGGGCCGGTTCCGTCGGAGAAGGGGCCGCTGGGGACGGGCAGGGGCGGGCCCTCTGCGGCCATTATGGTTCCGTCAGTTTTCCGATTTACCAGACCGCGACCTATGCCCACCCTGCCGTTGGGCAGAGCACGGGATTTGACTACAGCCGTCTGCAGAACCCGACCCGCGAGCAGCTGGAGAAGGTCGTGGCCCAGCTGGAGGGAGGGATAGATGCCTTTGCCCTCAGTTCCGGCATGGCGGCCATAACGCTCCTGATGGAGCTTTTTTCTCCCGGTGACCATATCATTGCGGACTCGGACCTGTACGGGGGGACGATACGGCTTTTTGACAACGTTTCGGCGAAGAACGGAATCGAGTTTACCCGCATAGATTGCGCTACGGACAATCTGGAAGGTTACGTTGCGAATAATACCAAGGCCATCTATATAGAAACCCCGACCAATCCCATGATGCATGTGTCCGACATTGCGAAAATAGCGGGGATTGCAAAGCGGCACGGGTTGCTCCTGATTGTGGACAATACGTTCATGTCGCCCTATTTCCAGAATCCCATTGCCCTGGGGGCCGATATCGTAATACACAGCGGTACGAAATATCTTGCGGGGCACAACGACACCATCGCGGGGTTCATTGTCACTGGCCGGGCCGACATCCAGGCCCGCTTGCGCTTCCTCATTAAGACGACTGGCGCGGGCCTTTCACCGTTCGACAGCTGGCTTACCCTGCGGGGTATAAAGACCCTTGCCGTACGGATGGAACGGGCCGAGGCCAATGCGAAGAAGGTTGCCGAATGGCTCAAGACCCAGAAGTCCGTCGTACATGTGATATATCCGGGCCTTCCCGAACATCCTGGCCACAGGGTGCAGAAGAAGCAGGCCCGCGGCTTCGGTGCCATGCTGACCTTCCAGACCGACACTGCCGAACGGGCCCTTTCCGCCTTGAGCAGGATGCGGCTCATTCGCTTTGCGGAAAGTTTGGGTGGTGTGGAAAGCCTCGTCACCTATCCGGTGACCCAGACCCATGCCGACGTGCCGGAGGAAATCCGCCTCAAGAACGGGATAACGGACGCAACGCTGAGACTTTCCGTCGGCATTGAAAATGTTGATGATCTCATAGCGGACTTGAGCCAGGCGCTCGGGCAATGAAGCTGCCTGCTTCAAGTGTCTTTTGCGAATTGCTGCCACGGAGTATGATATGAGTTTTTGCTTTGATACAGTGACCGACAGGACGGGGTCGTTTGCGATAAAGTATGACCTTGCCGAAAAGAGGGGGAAACCAAAGGACGCGGTAAGCCTCTGGGTGGCTGACATGGACTTTCCCACGGCCCCCTGTGTGCAGAAGGCTCTTGCCGACCGGGCTGCCCACGGGATATTCGGCTACAGCCGTCCGGACGGTCGCTATTACAGTGTGGTGAAGAAATGGTTCCAGGAGCGGCACGGCTATTCCGTCCATGATGAGTGGATTGTAAATACTCCGGGGGTCGTGTTCGCAATAGCTGCGGCGATACGGGCGTTTACGCAGGAAGGGGAGGGGGTTCTCATACAGAAGCCGGTGTATTATCCCTTCTTCAATACCATAAATGCATTGAACCGTCGTGTCGTGAACAGTCCCCTTGTCCTGAAGGACGGGCGGTACGAGCTGGACTTCACGGACTTTGAAAACAAGATAGTAGCGGAAGGCGTCAAGCTCTTTGTGCTGTGTTCGCCTCACAATCCCGGCGGTAGGGTGTGGACTCGGGAGGAGCTTTTGCGGATGAGCGAAATATGCCTTGCCCACGGCGTTCTCGTCGTTTCCGATGAGATCCATTCGGACATCACCTTTGGGAATAACCGGCATACGGTATATGCGACGCTTTCCGAGGAGGCGGCCCTTTCTTCCATAATATGTACTTCGCCCAGCAAGACCTTCAACCTTGCGGGACTTCAGTTTTCCAACATATTCATCCAAAATCCAAAGTTGCGCGATGCCTTCCAGTTTGAAGTGGACCGGACGGGCTACGACGAGCCAAGTCTGATGGGAATTGTCGCAGCTACGAGCGCCTACGGAGAGGGTGGGGAATGGTTCGATGCCGTAAAGGAATACATCTGGCAGAATGTCCTGTTCACGGAAAGCTTCGTGCGGGAGCACTGCCCCCGGATACAGGTGATGCGTCCGGAAGGAAGCTATCTTGTGTGGCTGGATTTTTCACAGTATACGGAACTGTCGGATAATGAGATTTCCCGACGCATACTGAACAAGGCGAAGGTCTGGCTGGATTACGGCAGGATGTTCGGGAACGAAGGGGAAAAGTTCCAGCGCATAAACGTTGCGACTCCCCGCAGCATACTGGAGGAGGCACTGGGACGGATCTGCAGGGAATTCGACTGAGCCGGATGTAAAAACGAAAATGGCTCTGGCGAAGGGGCTGCATGGCATCGGGCCGGCTGTGATGTCTGCTGGGCTGGAACCGCCGGCCGACCCCGGCTGGGGGCCTAGAGGCGTCCGGCCATGGCGGTGTTTCCTATCCGTCTATCTTGTAGTATTTTTTGTAGGCCGCCCAGGTGGAACCGATGAGGGTGTCTACGTCGGAATACTGGGGCTGCCAGCCCAGGACCTTGCGTGCCAGCTCTGACGAGGCCGTGAGCTGGGCGGGGTCGCCTGCCCTGCGGCCGACGTATTCCGCCATGATGTCCCTGCCGGTGATGCGGCGGGTCGCCTCCAGCATTTCGGTCACGGTGATTCCCGTGCCGGTCCCAAGGTTCAGCGTAAGGCTTTCCTTCTTGTTCACGATGTGCTCCAGCGCAAGGACATGGGCAGTCGCCAGGTCGGAGACGTGGATGTAGTCGCGGATGCAGGTGCCGTCGCGGGTGGCATAGTCGTTCCCGAAGATGTCGACCTTTTTCCTAGTTCCCACCGCGACTTCCATCAATACGGGGAGCAGGTTGGCGGGGTTGCGCTCCAGGCCGTACAGGACGCCCTCTGGATCGTAGCCCGCCGCATTGAAGTAGCGCAGGGCGGCGTAGTGCAGGCCCTTGAGCTTGTCGTACCAGCCCATGAACTCTTCAATCTTGAGCTTGGTGAAGCCGTAGTAGTTCTCTGGGTTCTTGGGGTGCTGTTCGTCCAGCGGCTGGTACTGCGGTTCCCCGAATACCGCCGCGCTGGAGGAGAACACCATGTTCAGGCAGCCGTGGGCAACTGCCGAGTTCAGGATGTTCACCGTTCCATTTATGTTGTTTATGGAATACTTTTCGGGTTTTATCATGGATTCACCGGCCGCCTTGAAGGCTGCAAGGTGGATGAAGGCGTCGAATCCCCGCTCGAAGGCCGCGTCCAGTTCTTCCGGGTGCAGGATGCTTCCCGCGATGAATTCGTTTTCAGGGAAGAGGTTCTGGACCAGTCCGCTCGACAGGTTGTCAAAGACCGTCACCTTGTGGCCTTTCGCCATGAGTTCCTTCACGACGTGGCTTCCGATATATCCCGCTCCACCTATAACCAAAACTTTCATACGCTTGACCTTCCTCCGGTTTCCGTTTGTGCAGGTCTGCTTCAAAAGCCCATGGCCTTGTGAAGCAGTCTCTTGCGGCCGGCTTCCCGCCGGTACCATCATGTGCCAATGATATATAGTAAAAAGGCCGCTGTCAACGTACAAAAATCCCTGCTCCTACCACTTCCATTTTCGTTGTCAAATGTACTATAATGGAAGAAATCAGTTTGAAATGAGTTGAGATATGGAGGCTTTTATGGAGAAGTTTTGGTTGAAGGTGCTGGCGTTTGCCGTGGTGCCCTTGTCTATTGCCGTGGAGGGGGCGTTTGCCCAGGAGGAGGGGGCGGAGGCCAGCTACAACGGCCATACCTACGTCCTTTTTGAGTCTGGCATGCCTTGGTCGGAAGCGGCGAGCTTCTGCGAGGAGCAGGGCGGACATCTGGTTACGATCAGTTCCCGCGGGGAGCAGAAGACCATTACGACCCTGATGAAATCCGGTTCCAAGAAGAACTACTGGATTGGCGGGTGCAAGTCCAATAAAAAGACGGGTCGGTTCTCCTGGGTGACGGGTGAAAAATTCTCGTTTACGGATTGGAATCCCGGTGCTCCAAGCGACTCCACCCTTGGCAAGAAGAATTCTTTGGTGGCCTACAAGAGCACCGGAAGGTGGAGCGACGAAAACGGGGACAAGCCGGGTGGAAATGCGTCCAACCTGAAGAACTATGGCTTCATCTGCGAGTGGGAAGGTCCCCGGTCCGACGGTTCCGTGGCCTCCGTTTCCGAAAAGACGGAGAAGGCGTCGGGCAAGGCTTCCGAGGCCTCTAGCTCCGGTATGGGAATCAGCCTGTATGCGGGCGAGAAGATCCAGCTCTATGCCCCGGAGGGGACGAAGTGGACCAGCTCGGACCATGACGTGGCCCGCGTGAGTCAGAGCGGGCTGGTTTCGGCTTTGTCCGCTGGAACGTCGGTCATTACGGCGAAGGGAGTGGGCCGCATTACGATACGCGTTGAGGAGTGACGGCTACGGCGGCGCCTAGGGCCGCCGTGTCGACGTTGATTTGATCGTCGTATCGGGCAGGAACATCCCACCACATCCCGCCCAGCAGGTTCCTCCGGCGGCGCCTGGAGCCGCCGGAATCCATGGGGCTTGCACAGTTTGTAGAGATGCCCTATACTTTCCCTATGATTACACTCAAATTCGGCGGAACCAGCATGGGATCCGCCCGTCGTATTCTGGACAGCGCGGACATCATGGTGTCCCGCGCCAAGGATTCCCGCATTTCCGTCGTTGTCAGCGCGGTCGCCGGGGTCTCAAACAAGCTTCAGGCCGCCATCGACTCCTGTGTGGCGGGCGGGCAGCCTGCCGAATTCGTTGAGGAAATCAGGGGAACCCACCAGTCGATCTGTTCCGAAATAAAGGGCAGCCTGCCGGAATTCCGGCTGGAAACCGTCAAAGAAACCATA
This sequence comes from Treponema sp., assembly GCA_024690865.1. Classification (GTDB taxonomy): domain Bacteria; phylum Spirochaetota; class Spirochaetia; order Treponematales; family Treponemataceae; genus Treponema_D. Next base: position 62,968 of record JAILON010000012.1, read on the forward strand.
GACAAGCGGCTTGCCAAGCTTGAAAGCCTGCTTTCCGCCCTCGTGACCTTGGGCGAATGCTCGGCGAGCGCGCACTGCCGCATCATGGGGATGGGCGAGCAGATGAGCAGCCCCATCGTGGAGGAAGTCCTCCGTTCCAAGGGGCAGAGCGTCGTCCTTCTGGATTCCCGCAAGTTCATCTATACGACCGGCGACCAGAAGGAGGGCGACCCCGACTACATCCGCTCGGCGGACGCTTTCTCCGCCTACCGGGACAACGCGGGCGGGGCCGCGAGGATCCTCCTTTTCCCCGGCTTCATCTGCACATGGAACGGAGGGACGGACTGCAAGGACCAGCCCGGCCTGCTCGGGCGCAACGGCAGCGACTTTTCCGCCGCGATAATCGGCAGCTGCCTGGGCGCGAGCAAGGTGGAGTTCTGGACGGACGTGGAGGGCATCTACACCGCAGACCCCCGCATAGTCAGGGACGCAGTCCTTGTCAAGGACATGAGCTACGAGGAGGCGATGGAACTTTCCTTCTTCGGCAGCCGCGTCCTGCACCCCAAGACCCTCGCCCCCCTTGCCGCCAAGAACATAGAGGCATGGAGCCTGGATTCCTTCAATCCCAAGGCCCGTGGAACCAGGATAGGCCGCGGCCCCTTCGAGAGCGAGAGGAAGGCAGGCCCCGTCCGCGGCATCTCCTGCCTGAAGGACTGCGCGATGATCTCCGTCTCGGGCCCCGGCATGAAGGGCAAGAAGGGGATGGCGGGCCGCATCTTCGCCGCCACCGGCAGCGCGGGCATCTCCGTCCTGCTTATAACCCAGTCCTCCTCCGAGTACACGATATCATTCTGCGTCCGCAAGTCCGACGCGGCCCGCATACAGGACGTGCTCAAGGCGGAATTCTCGCTTGAGATAGCGACCAAGCTGCTTGACAAAATCTCCGTGCACGACAACTGTGCCATCGTCTCCATCGTCGGGGACGCGATGAAGAAGAAGCGGGGCGTGGCCGGGACGTTCTTTGACGCGCTTGCGAGCAAGGACATCAACATCCTGGCAATCGCGCAGGGATCCAGCGAGAGGTCAATCTCGGCCGTCATAGATTCCGCCGACGGTGTCACCGCCGTCCGCGTCGCCCACAAGTTCTTCTTTGACACGACCCAGTCCATCCAGGTATTCGCATTTGGCTGCGGCACGATAGGCGGAACCCTCCTTGACCAGATTGCCGACCAGCAGGCCGCCCTCCGCGAGCAGGGGATAGACATCCAGGTCCTGGCGATTGCGAAGGCCCAGAAGATGCTGTTCAACAGCGAGGGGCTGAACCTCCATAGCTGGCGCGAGGACATAGCCAGCAAGGCGGAGCAGACCGACCTGGAGGACATACTGGACTACGTGCGCAGCGCGAGGCCGCTCAACCCGGTCTTCGTGGACTGCACCGCATCCTACAACCTGCCCGAGCGGTATCTTGAAATCTTCAAGGCGGGCATGAGCGTCGCGACACCCAACAAGCGGGCCAACTCGATGGACATGGACTACTACGGCAAGCTGCGCGAGACGGCCAACGCCATGCACGTCCGCTTCCTGTACGAAACCAACGTCGGCGCGGGCCTGCCGATAATCGACACCCTGCAGAACCTCTTCAAGTCGGGCGACAGGCTGACGGGCTTCAACGGCATCATGTCCGGCTCGCTCAGCTACATCTTCGGCCGCCTGGACGAGGGCGTTTCCTTCAGCAAGGCCGTGCTTGAGGCCAAGGACAAGAAGTTCACCGAGCCCGACCCCCGCGACGACCTGAAGGGGACGGACGTCGCCCGCAAGGCCCTTATCATTGCCCGTGAGGCGGGGATGTCGCTGGAGCTTTCCGACATACAGATGAATTCGATTTTCCCGGAAGGCTTCGACATAGAGGGCACGACGGAGGAATTCATCGCCCGCCTGCCGGAGCTGGACGCTTATTTCGCTGACAAGATAGCTGACCTGAATAGGGAAGGCAAGGTCCTGCGCATGGGGGCGAGCATCAAGGACGGAAAGGTGTCCGTCGGAATGCTGGCCGTCGGGCCGGACGATCCCCTCTATGCGGTCAAGGGCGGCGAGAACGCCTTCGTCTTCCATACGACCCGCTACAATCCGATTCCGCTGACGATACGCGGTTACGGGGCGGGTGCGGGAGTTACCGCCGCCGGAGTCTTCGGTGACATCCTGCGCACCGTTTCCTGGAACGTGTCCAGCTTCTAGTGATGATTTCTGTTCTTTTTCGTAAGAGCTGTTCCCGTAAAAGGCCGGGCTGCTGGCGACTGCCGTATGGCTTTGCCGGCCTCTCGGCAAAGGGTATCCGCTAGCGTTCGTCGTTGATGATGTGGATTATTTCCTGTGCCGCCAGTATCTCTGGAATGCGGGTCCGCAGGAAAGCGGGCTTGATGTTTGTCGTGGAAATCTGTTCCAGTGGAATCCAGGTCAGTTCCTCTCGTTCGTGGTTCCAGCCGTAGCTTTCGGACCGGAGTTCCCTGCTGCCCCGGCTTTTCATCAGGTAATAGAATTCGATGACGTGGCAGTCAAAGCCTTCCAGACTTATTTCCTTTCCTGTGAAGAAATTCTCGCAGACCACGGCGAGCCTGTCCACTTCGTATGGAATTCCGGTCTCTTCCTGCACTTCACGGACAGCGCAGTCCCTGGAACTTTCGCCCATGTGTACGCCGCCGCCTACCGTGTAGAAGTGAGGTGCGCTCTTGGTCTTGACGGCCAGAAAGCAGCCGTCCTCTATGATCAGTGCTCCAGACCTGTAGCGGAACCAGTTTTTCCCGACGGAAAAGCAGCAGTCGGGAAAACCGACCTTGACTTCTCCGAGCCCAGCCTTGTCCATTGCGTTTCCCAGGCTTCCCTTATAGGCCCTTCAGCACTTCCTCGTAGTGGACGTGCTGCTTCTCCAGAAGCTCCATCACGTGGTCTATGACCCGCTGCTTCGGGTCGGCCTCGTCTTCGGGCAGCGATTCCATGTACTCCTTGCGGAAAGGCTTGCACTCTATGACGGGGCTGGATGCGTAGATCATTTTGGCCGGGGCGATCAGGTCGTTCAGCATGTCATCGTCCTGCAGCTCCAGCATCAGGCCGTTTATACTGACGAGGATCACTATGTCGAACAGGCGCAGGTAGCTGTCTATCTCGCGCAGACCCTTCTTGGTCTCTGGGTGGCCGGGGCGGTAGCGTGTCCCTGAGGGGAAGACGAGGATGACCTCGCCCCGCTTCTTGCAGTCGTCCATCGCGTGCATCGCGGCGAGGTTTATCTTGCGCGCCCGCTGCTCCTCGGCCTTCGCCTCCTCCTCGCTGGCCTGCTTCTCCTTGCTGCTCAGGCTCCTCGTCGGATAGATGACGACGCGGGTAAAGCTTTCGGCGAAGCTGCGGACGATAGGGTCTTCCTCGTTGAGCTTCATTCCAGCGATGGCGACGATCCGCTTGGACAGGTCCGCGAGCTTGCTGTTCCCGCAGTGCTCCAGCATGTAGCACAGGACGGGCAGGTCGGTGTTGGCGTAGTGCTCCATAAGGATGAGGCCCCTCTTGCCAGCGCAGACCTGGTCGTAGAAGTCCTCGAAGTTGGCCATGCCTTCCACCCGGCTTTCGGGCAGCAGGTTGTCCTGCACGAGCTGGTCCATGAACTTCCTCGTGGCTGGATTGGCCTCTTGGTAGACGTTCGTTCCGTCAATTTTTGCCGCGGCATGGGATAAGGAGGCGAGCTGCGAAAATATAGCGGCGTATCGTACTCTGAGGGGCAGTTTTTCCATACAAAGACTCCTGAAGACTCCTATAGAATTCGTATCAGTATAACATAGGTTTATTGGAATTTCAATTGTGTATGCCCTTGTTATGGCTTGTGCCGTCTGCCGGACCGGATGTCTGCCATAACGCCTATTTATGGCTATATAACACGGTTTTTCTGGAATTTTAGGACGGCCTGTGATAAATTTTGCCCGATAACAAAGACAAGGTGTGTTTTCAGGAAAGTCAGTTTCAAAAGCCCGTTGCGACGAAGTCGCGGGGGCTTCTTGAAACTGAACCGAATTAACCTGCGAGGGCCGCAACGGCGCAGAATGCGCCAGCAAGGCCCTCGTGAGCCAGGGCAAAGGTAACCAACTTTTGCACTGGCTCAGGAGAGCTTTAAATGCGTTTAGGAGCAAAGACAAGAGGTGCCCTTATTTTCATTATTCTTCTTTCCTGCGCCTCCGGCCTGTTGGCTGCGGAGTCCCTGACGCTCAAGGAGGCCGTAAGCCAAGCCATAGATGGAAACCTCACCATAAAGGAGGGGGCGGTCTCCGTCAAGTCCGCCAAGCGGGCCAGCGACTACTCCTGGAACTCCATAAGTCCCAGCATAAAGGCCTCCGGTAGCCTGTCCAAGTCCCTTCCGGAGGAAAAAAGTACGTCCGCCTATGGAAAGGCTTCCAATGGTGCCCGGATATCCTTGGGGGCCAGCATAAACATAGGTCTGTCCCCGTCCATCGCGACCAGCATCAAGGGGGCCAAGCTGAACTATGAGAAGCAGCTCATAGACTATGACAGCACGGTCAGGACCATAGAACTGAATGTCCGCAAGGCCTTTTACCAGATCCTGTACGAGCAGGAATACATCGAGTTGCAGGAGAAGCACGTCGAATCCGCCAAGAAGCAGTACGACACGAACAAGGCCAAGTATGACCGGGGGGTCCTGCCCCGCCTGGACGTGCTGAATTCCCAGATTTCCTACCAGAATGCCCAGCTTGCCCTGGACAATGCGAAGACGACCCTCGTGGGCGACATGGCGACGTTCAAGAACCTGCTGGGCCTGCCCCAGAGCAGCAACATAGAGCTTTCCTGCAGCCTGGACGAGTTCGTGAAGCTTTCCAGCGTGTCGGTTTCGGACGTTTCCACGACGCCCAATACGATCGCATCGTTGGAAAAGCAGGTGGAGATAGCCAAGAATTCGCTCATGGCGACCAGGCTGGCGGCCTGGGCTCCCAGCCTGTCGGCAGGCTACTCCTACAACCTGTCCACAACGACGGACTCTTCTACTGACTGGAGCAAGAGCGGCTCGCTCACGATAGGGGTTTCCATTCCCATCGACGGCTTCCTGCCGTGGTCCAGCGGGGCGCAGTCAATCGCCAAGCAGAAGGACAGCCTGGAGCTCCTTGAGATGCAGCTGGAGGATGCGAAGAATACGCAGCGGATAAACATAGACAACAGCATGAACCAGGTGCGCAACCTCGTGTCCGCGATAGGGCTTCGCAGGCAGAGCCTGGGATACGCCGAGGAGACCTACCGGCTTACGTTGGATGCCTACAACAACGGAACCAAGGACATTCTGGCCCTCCAGAATGCCAGGAACGGACTGCTGGAAGCTGGTGTCAACCTGAAGAGCCAAGCCTATAACCTTGCTGTCGCCATACTGAACTTGGAGAACTCCTTGGGAGTTCCATTCGGGAGCCTTTCGGGTATTGACGAATAAGCATGTAATAAAATAACATTAAAAAATATGAGCAAGGAGATATAGTGGAATGAAGGGTGCCGTCAAGATTGTCATTGCACTTGCAGTTTGCGCAGCCGTGATTTTCATGGCGTTTACATATATGAAGAACTCCTCTGGAAAGAAGCAGATGGGGCCGGGAGGTCCCGGCGGGGGAAGGCCAGCCGCGGGGGGCTGGTGCCCAAGGTGGCGGTGCTCCTGCTGGCGCCCCTGCCCAAGGCGGCGCGTCGAATGGCGCAGGCCAGGCTGCGGGAGGAGCGCCCGGTGCTGGTGCGGCAGGCAAAGCCGGCGGAACAGGGAAGGGCGGTGCCCAAGGGGTCGGCGGACAGGCGGCCGGTAAGGGCGCGCAGGGGGGCAAGGGCGGGACGCCCGGCGGCGGATTTGGCGGCATGTCGTCGCAGTCCACCAACTTGATTTCCGTCCGCACCCTTGTGGCGGAAGTCACTCCCCTGCAGGACTACGTGAACACGACCGGTGAGATAGAGCCGACCAGCAGCGTGGACGTGTTCCCCGACATCGGGGGCAAGATCCAGTCCGTCAGCGTCAGCCTCGGCAGCTACGTCAAGAAGGGGGCAGCCCTGATGAAGGTGAACCCCTCCACTCCGGGAACCCAGTATGCGCTCAACACGGTCTATGCGCCGATTTCCGGCACGGTCACCTCGCTCAAGGTCAAGACCGGCAACACGGTCACGGCTGGCACGGCGGTGGTTACGATAGGGAACGTGGATGAGCTGCAGGTGACGGCGAGTGTCCCCGAGCGCAACGTCGCCTCGCTCAAGAAGGGGCTCAAGGCGGATATCGTTCTGGAAGCCTATCCCGGCCAGGTTTTCGTTGCGTCTATCGTTCGCATCTCCCCGGTCGTGGACAGCTCCAGCCGCACCAAGTCCGTCACCCTTGAGTTCGACAAGAAGGACAGCCGTATAAACGCGGGCATGTTCGCCAAGGTTAAGCTCTACACGGACGTATTTGGAGGATGTCCGGTCATCCCGGAGACGGCGGTGCTGGAAAAGTCCGGGACCAAGTACATCTATGTGGTCAACGCGGACGGGGCGACCGTCAGCCAGCGGAAGATAACCCTGGGGAACAGCGTGGACGGCTACGTGCAGGTGACGGGCGGCGTCATCACCGGCGAGAAGATGGTCATAGAGGGAATGAACTCCCTGGGCGAGGGGTCTGCCATCCGCGAGGTTGCGGCGGGAAAGTAGGAAAGGGATAGTATGCTAAGCGAAAAGACACTGCGCCACCCCATCCTCATGCTGATGGTTTTCCTCATGTTGCTGATAATCGGCCTGTTCACCATCTCGAACATATCGATTGCGCTCTTCCCGGACATCGACATGCCCTACCTGATGATTTCGTCGTCCTACACGAATGCCGACCCGGAATCCGTGGAGAACTCCGTCACCAAGCCGATTGAGAACGCGCTTGTCTCCATAACGCACCTGGAATCCATCTCCTCCACCTCGTCCGAGGGTCGCAGCACCGTCTCTCTGGAGTTTGCATACGGAACCGATCTGGACCAGGCGGCCAACGACGTGCGCGAGAAGCTGGACAGGGTGACGCGCTCGCTGCCCGACAACGTGAACCCGACGATACTGAAGATGAACATGTCTTCGGATTCCATCATGCGCATCGCCCTGCGTGGGAATCGGTCTGCGGATGACCTGAAGCGCTATGCGGAGAACGTCGTCGTTGACATCCTTGAACAGGCGGACGGTGTGGGCGAGGCCTCCGCGATGGGAGGCCGCACCAAACTCGTGCGCGTGGAGCTGGAACTGAACAGGCTTCAGGCATACGGCATGACCCTCTCGCAGGTGTCCTCGTCGCTTGCCAAGCAGAACGTCGATTTGGGCGGAGGCTCCATCACCGAGGGCATCCTGGACTATTCGATCAGGACGGCTGGGCTGTATTCGAGCATCGAAGAGATAAACAATACGGTCGTCACGACCAAGAACGGCTACGACATCAAGCTGTCCGACCTGGGGCGCGCCTACATGGGCTTCGGCGATGCTTCCAACGAGGTCTACATAAACGGCGAGCCGGGGGTTTACATCTCCATCTCCAAGCAGTCCGGTGCGAATACCGTCACGGTCGCCGACGCGGTCTACAAGAAGATAGAGGAGGTGGAGAAAGTCCTTCCTTCCGACATCCACCTGGAAATCATCAGCGATTCCTCCGAGTCCATCCGCGATACGCTGAGCACCTTGTTTGATGCGGCATGGCAGGGCCTCGTCCTCGCGGTCATCATCCTCTACCTCTTCCTCTGTTCCATGAAGAGCACGATAATCATCGCGATTTCGATTCCCCTCTCCATCGTCATAACCGTCCTCTGTATGAACTTTGCGGGCATCACGCTGAACCTGGTTACCCTTACGGGGCTTATCCTGGGGGTAGGTATGATAGTCGATGCGTCCATCGTCATGATAGACAACATCTACACCTACCGTTCGCGCGGCGCGAAACCCCGGGTTGCAGCCGTCCTCGGAAGCTCCGAGATGCTCATGTCCGTTTTCTCCGGCAACCTGACGACGATCTGCGTCTTCGTCCCCTTCCTCTTCTTCCTGAAAGACCTCGGTATGATGGGGCAGCTGTTCAAGGGCATCATCTTCACGGTCGTCATCTCGCTCGTCTCCTCCCTCTTCGTCGCAATTTTCCTGGTGCCGGTACTGGCGGGCTACTTCCTGCCGCTGACCAACAGGAACGAGAAGCCCCTGCGGAACCCCTTCTTCAAGATTTTCTACGCTGCGTTGAACAAGGTGCAGGACATCATCCGCGACTACTTCTACCGGCCCGTCCTCAAGGCCGCCCTGAACCACCGGCTGATTACGATCCTCATCTGCTGCACTGCCCTCATCGTCTCCCTGATGATGATTCCGACGATGCGTATCAGCATGATGACGGGTGGAAGCGACTCTTCCGTCACGCTCAGGATTACGCTCCCGCTCGGTACGACCCTCTCCGAGACTTCCCGCGTCGTCAACGAGTTCCAGGAGATAATCAAGGAGGAGGTGAAGGGCTACAAGACCCTCATCGTGACGACGGGGTCCGGCGGGCGCAACGGGGGCAGCAACAGCGGCTCCATAGAGATTGTCCTGCCTGAAAGTTCCGAGCAGATAGACAACTCTCAGACCATACAGGGCAAGCTGCGTCCGCATTTCGCGGACTTCCCGTCCGTAACCTTCAGCTTTGGCCGCGGCATGAGGCAGCAGATGGCGGGTGATGACCTGGATGTAGTCTTGCGTTCCGCCAGCCTGAGCGATGCCATGGGGGTCGCCGAGCAAATCGTGGACGTGATGAATTCCATCGAGGATATCGGTGAGCCTTCCCTGGATACGGATGATGGTCTTCCGCAAATGGAGATTGTTATAAACCGTACCAGGGCATACAACTTTGGCGTGAGCGTCAGTGCGGTCGCAAGCGAGATACAGGCCTGTATTGAGGGTAAGACCGTCACGACATATACCCAGGGCGGGGACGACTACTCCGTCAAGGTGATGCTCCGCGACGAGGACGTGAAGTCCGTACCCGATCTTGAACAGATTTTCGTGCAGGGATCAAAGGGGCTCGTCGCCGTTTCCAATGTCGCGACTGTGATCAAGGGCTACGGCCCTGTGACAATCCGCCGCGAGAATCGCAGCAGGATCATCCATATCACTGCAGGAATCCTGACGCAGACGAACGCGAACGTCGTCGAGGACATGCTGAAAGAAAAAATCGCGGATACCTTTGTCATTCCGGATTCCGTGAGCGTCAGCTACGAGGGCTCATGGAAGACGATGAACGAGCAGACGAACATATACGGCAAGATTATCCTGCTTGCCATCCTGCTCGTCTTTGCGGTTATGGCGGCGACTTACGAGAGCTTCAAGGCGCCACTCATAAACATCACGACGATTCCTTTCCTTATAATCGGTGTCGTCGCCATTTACAAGATAACCGGGCAGACCGCCTCCATGCTTTCTGCCATCGGAATCATCATGCTGGTCGGAATCGTCGTCAACAACGGTATCATTTTGGTTGACTACACGAACCTGCTGATTGACCGCGGCTACAAGATGAAGGAGGCGTGCCTGGAGGCCGGGACCAGCCGCCTGCGCCCCGTCTTGATGACGACGCTTACGACGATCCTCGGCATGCTCCCCATGTGCTTCGCGACGAGCGGAAGCGCGGGCATGGTGCAGCCGATTGGCGTGGCTGTCGTCGGCGGACTGACAAGCTCTACCTTTATCACGCTCTTCTTTATTCCGGTGCTCTACTCCCTCATCATGCGCGAGAAGAAGCAGAAGAAGAGCCGCATTCAAGTTACCTTGCCGGAGGATTCTGCCGGATGGACTGTTGAAGGTAAGCCGGATAACGGCTCCGTCGATATACCCCCCGTGCCCTCTGCAAATGCCGGATATCATGCTGCTGACGACGAGATTGACTTTGAAGACGGGATAGAAATAGATGGCTTTGATCTTGCCAGTGAGGATGATGGGCTTGAGCAGCCGAACCTCTGGGCCGGAATCAGCGTGGAGGAAATAGAGAAAGCCGTCGGTCCGCTCGGGGATGGCCCTGAGATGAAGGACGTGGACTTCAAGGAGCCGGAGTATCCTCCCAGCGGGATACCTCAGTTTGAAGCGTTCGAGCCGGATGCCGCTGTTCCAGTGGATGTCGGCGTTCAGTCCGATTCTGCGGTTCTGCCCGGGCCAACGGTGGCCGCTCCTGATCCGCAAACTTCCCCCGCAGCAGGCTGGGAAGATGTTGTGGAGGATGAAGATGAGGATGACATTGAGCGGGCTATAGACGCGGCCTTTGACACCGTGGATGAAGAAGATGCGGATGACGGATGGTCTGACTTCATGGATGATGAGGCTCAGGATGCAGCGTCAGATTCTGCTGAGCCGGAAGACACGACCGTGGCCATGGATGCGGATACGGATGTGGCCATGAACGCAGAGGCGGCTACGGATGCTGCCTTGGATACAGAGGCGGTCGCGCCTGAAATCGAAGAGGCCTTCGAGGAACCGGAGCTTTCTGCGGTCGAACTGGACGAGCCCGCTGAGCCGGAAGACACGACCGTGGCCATGGATGCGGATACGGATGTGGCCATGAACACAGAGTCGGCTACGGATGCTGTCTTGGATACAGAGGCGGTCGCGCCTGAAATCGAAGAGGCCTTCGAGGAACCGGAGCTTTCTGCGGTCGAACTGGACGAGCCCGCTGAGCCGGAGGCCACGACCGTGGCCATGGATGTGGATAGGGATGTGGCCATGAACGCAGAGTCGGCTACAGAGGCGGTCGCGCCTGAAGGCGAAGAGGCCTTCGAGGAACCGAAGCTGAAATTTGATTCCGATGCGGAAGATGATATATGGCCGAAGCTTTCTATTGAACCCGTGTTGAATCCGATGGAATCGTCCGAGGAGCTTGAAGACAAACAGGAAGAAGATATATGGCCCCAGCCGAAACTGGCCCCTGAGGCCTCTACCGAATCGGCTTCTTCTGTCCCTGCGGCCTTCGCCACATCGGCCCCTGCCAAGTCTGCGACTACTCCTGCGGCTCCTACGGACGCACCTGTTGCACCGGCCGCACCTGTTGCACTGGCCAAGCCTGCGGCTACTTCCGCGACTGCGCCCATTTCGACGGCACCTGTTGCACCGGCCAAGCCTGTAGCAGAATCTGCAGCCAAACCCGTGGCCGCCAGTGACTCGGCAGCTTCGTCCGAAATAGAGCCGGCGCCTACGGCGATACCGACCCCTGACATGCCTACTCCCGTGGCTGCACCTGAGCCGGCTGTTCCTGCTATGTCCTC
>JAILON010000077.1 GCA_024690865.1 Treponema sp.
CTTCTGCTGTCATTCCGTGAAAGTCAATCTGATCCAGCAGCTGGTCGATGATATCTTTTTCTTTCTTCTTGGCCACTATCGTACTCCTCCTTTAGAGTATCATATTTGTGAGCCATTTACACACTTTTTTTTACAAGGTCCTTATAATGCAATTAAAGGGAGAACGCTTCAAACACCCATTCTGCCGAAACTGTATATTACCAAATGATATTACAACAGAAGCGGATATACTTGATCCATATGCACAGGAAATTCTTGAACGAATGGTTTAGTCCGTAATATTCATTGCTATACAGAATTTATATATTATTAAGCAACAAGTATCATATGTGATTCAATTACTATTACTTTTGAAATTAAAAGTCGCATATGGATATAGCAACCGTGTGAAATAATTTTACTTTTCCTCAGTACAGAAGGTAAAGGATGCTTTTCAACTCGTATAGATTCATGCTCTTCTTTCCTGCCGTTCTGCTGTTCTATCATGCAATACCTAAGGGGGGGGGGAAGAAGTTTTGGTTGCTTGTTGCCAGCTACTTTTTCTATATGTCATGGAACGCCGGCTACGGCCTCCTGCTTCTGGGGGCGACGCTTGTGTCCTATGTGGGAGCAATTGCCATAGAGAAGTTCCGGCCTGACACGGAGCGTAAGAAGAAAACCGCTGCATTCGCAGTCTCGCTGATGCTGCTGTTCTCGGCGTTGTTTATCTACAAATACCTGAATTTTTCCCTCGCCGTCATAAGAAGAAGCCTGTCCCTCATCAAGATTTCCTTTCCGACAGTGGAATTCGACCTTGTTCTTCCGGTGGGAATCTCCTTCTTCACATTCCAGGCAGCGGGATACGAGATTGACGTATGGCGGGGAAACATCAGAGCGGAGCGGAGTTTCATACAGTACGCCCTTTTCGTCTCCTTTTTTCCCCAGCTTGTCGCGGGACCGATAGAACGGAGCAGGGATTTGCTTTTCCAACTTGAGGAGCCACAGCCCTTCGACTTCGGACTGGCGAAAGACGGCGTGTTCCAGATGCTATGGGGCTACTTCCTCAAGATGGTCATCGCCGACCGGGCAGCAATCTTCGTGGACGCGGTGTATGGGAACATGTATGAAGCCAATGGCATGGTTCTTATTGTTGCGACTGTCCTCTTCGCCTTCCAGATATACTGCGACTTCGCAGGCTATTCGACGATCGCGGGGGGGGCTGCCCAGATACTGGGCATACGGCTGACGCGCAACTTCGACTCCCCCTACTGCGCCCTGAGCGTCAGGGACTTCTGGAGACGCTGGCATATCTCGCTTTCCACCTGGTTCCGCGACTACGTGTACATCCCGATCGGCGGGAGCCGCTGCGGCAGGCTGAGGAGCAGCCTTAACGTGATGATTGCGATGGCGGTGAGCGGTCTGTGGCACGGGGCAGGCTTCCATTTTATTGCATGGGGCTGCCTGCACGGGGCCCTGCAGGTTGTTGAACGGATGTGCGGGAAAATCCGTGACAGGCTTCCTAAGGGCGTGCAGTGGCTCCTGACTTTTTTCTGGATTTGCATCGGCTGGTGCCTCTTTAGAGCATCCTCGCTCCGCACAGGCCTGTATGCGATAAAAAAAATGGGTGGAGCGGTCGTAAAAGGGTATTTCTTCAAAAGCGAAGAGCTGTACCAGTACTTCTCGGTCGGCAATAAAGCGAGGAGGTTGCAGCTGGCATTCACTTTTGACATGCATGATATGCACCTGCTTATACTCTGTATCGTGATCCTGCTACTGATTGATTTCATAAGCTTTAAGGGCATCTCTCTCCGATCTGTCCTTGCGAGGCAAAATCCTGCCATTCAGATGTTCTCTGTCGCCCTTGCCGTTACTTTCATTTCTATATTTGGTATTTGGGGAAGTGCGTTCAGTGCGGCAAACTTTATCTACTTCCAGTTCTGACAGAGATAAAATGAAAAAATCCACCATAATAGTTGCTACTGCCCTCACGTTTATGCTGACGGCGGGAATGATCAAGGTCGCATCGCTTGCACTGAATTACCGGTACAACTATGATGATGAAGGGGATGTTCCCTACCAGTTCTATAAGGACAGTATGGAATATGATGTACTCTTTCTTGGGACAAGTCATGTTGGCTGTGCCGTATATCCCATGCAACTATGGCATGACAGAGGAATTTCTTCCTATAGTCTGGCTACAGGAGCAGCCTCAATACCTTCATCTTACCATATCTTTAAGAATGCTATTCGCTATCATAAACCAAAGATTGCCATGTTAGATACTTATTTGGTAGGTATTGCAGAGAAGGTTTATGTCAGACTTGATACTCTGCATTATTCATTCGATATAATTCCCCCGTCATGGGAAAAGTATAAGAGCCTGAAAGATCTTTTTCCCAATTTTGAATCTCGGATGGCATACATATTTTCTTACAGCCTTTTCCATAATCGCTGGAAAGAGATGACGGTAGAAAAAATATGGGATGCCCTTTTTCATACTCCTATATCAACTACCAAAGGCGGGCCATGGCGCGATTACATGGGTACTGTCGCCTCTCCAGCATTAGTTCCAAAGACTGAAGCTCTTCTTCCAAACAATACTATCGGAATGGACTATATTCGGGCATTCGTTTCGCTTTGCAGGGAAAACAAAATTATCCCGATATTGATAACTATTCCGTTTCCAGCGAGTGAAGGTTGTCAGATGGAGGAGAATTCCGTTGCTCTTCTTGCCAAGGAGCAGAAGGTTTCTTATTTCAACCTGAATAAAATGAATGTCATCGACTGGAATACGGACTTGCACGATTCTTATAGTCACTTGAACATGAGCGGAGGCCGAAAAGTGACGGACTACATCGGCAGGCTGCTCGTGGAGAATTACGGTCTGACTGATCACCGTAGCGAGTCGGCCTATGCCTCTTGGTATGTCGATTACGAGCTGTATAAACAGAAACTCTTTGACATTATGTGCAGTCAGACGGACATCAAGTCTGTTCTCATGCTCTGCAACAATTCAGTTTACACCGCTCGCATCTCCGTCAAGGACGGTATAGAACTGGATTACGTCATTCAGAAGCTCATTGCCCAACTCGGGGACGTGCTTGTTATTTCAAGTGAACCAGAAACACCAACTCACGATATCCATCTGGAAGTCTACGATTCTGAGACAGGCAGTCTCATCTGTGCAAAGAACTGGGGTTTTCTGTCCCAGCTAGAGTTTGTGTACAGGAACTAGTACATCATCTTAAAAATAAGTCGACCTTCTGAAAACTCAGCAATAAAGAATCTACAGATGTTTTTCCTATTCTTGTATGGCCTTAATTAAAAAACGATGTACTAGAAGACTAATTGAGACAAAGTTCGTTTTGTCTAATTATGATGGGTTCCATACCGGATGGCCCGAGAAATATAAGGAAAGCTTTGTTGAAAGAATTATTTTTTAGAATGCATATGAAGTTTAATAAATCATTTGTCATATATGGATGTGGAAAAAGAGGGAGGTATTTGGCATCATTATTCAGGAACTCGGTAAGAGCTTTTATTGATACAAATTTAAAGGGAAATAGATATGATAACATTCCAGTCATAAGTCTAAATGATTATCTTAACATATCAGAATATCAACATCCAATTATCATCTCACCTGTTTATGAAACTGATGAAATAGCTAAAATGCTACTCAAAAAAGGAATTTCTTTCTTCTGGAAGCTAGAGGAGGAGCCTTCTGAATTCATAGGTTACGGAACAACTGATTTTGAGAAGTTTTTACCTGAACCTGATAGCGACAAATGTATTGTAATAGGCAGTACGTTCTATGCCTGGTGGTATTATGAAAAACAGAAAGAAAATGGGTGTAAGAATGTCTATCTGTATACAAAAAACAGCATCCGCCGTAAATATATGGAAGATGAACTAGGATGTCATTTTGTTGATGATATTGGGACAATCGATAAAAAAAACTGTTATGTAGCAAGCAGGGAAGAATTCATCAAAGACTTAGACTTGAATGGTATGAACGACATATTTGATATGTCAGATATGATAGATGAATACTACAATCCAGAAATAATCAAGTTCAAGAATATCCATAACGGAAATATTGGGGTTATAATAGGAAATGGACCAAGTCTGAGAATGGAAGATTTGGAAATAATCAAAAAAAGCAATTGTGTAACATTTGGAACAAATGGAATTTATAAAATTGCTCATAAATTTGTGCCAAATTATTATTTTGCCGCAAATCGAGAATTTTTCACTGATGAATCTATCTGCAAATACAATACAGTAAAATTTGTTAACGAACAAATGCTTTTGAAAAATGAAAAAGGGGAAATGCATTATTTTCATGGCGTCACAACAGAATGTGGAGATGTACCTTTCTCAGCGAATGTTTCTCAAAAAGCATATATTGGTCATACAATAACCTATGTGGCAATTCAGTTTGCTGTGTATATGGGAATCAAAAGTATTTATTTGATTGGTGTAGATGCAAACTACCAGAAAGGAAAAATCAATCATTTTTATGGTACAGAAATACATGATTATAAGGATAGGCCTGTTTCTATACAATTAATACAATTGAAAGCTTATGAATCGGCAAAAAGATATGCAGACAGCCACGGCATAAAGATATACAATGCCACGCGGGGCGGGGCGCTGGAGGTCTTTGATCGGGTGGACTTCGACAGTCTTTTTTGAGATTTCCGTCTGTACCTACAACATCAAGAATAGCTACCGGATGGACTACAAGCAGTGCTGATAATAGGTATAATCAAATTGCGATTTGTTTACCTGATTTTTTTCAGTCAACGGAAGACAACAGACGATAAAAAAAGTTCTGCGAGAAATATGGAGTAAGATAATGAAGAAAATAGCTGTCATGAATTATAAAGGTGGAGTTGGTAAAACTACAGTAACTGCAAATCTCGCGGCTGGCCTTGCAAAAAATGGGAAAAAAGTTTTGGTCATTGATACAGATGCTCAAGCCAGTTTATCATTTTCCTTTGTGTCTCCTGAATATTGGGAAAAGGAATTAAAAGATACAAAGACACTAAAACACTGGTTTGATGCATTAAGTCAAAGAGAAAGCCCCTGTGATTTGAAGGATTTGATAATTTCTCCTGAGGTTGTAAACTCTGTAATATCTGAATACACTTCGGAAGGAAAACTTGACCTGATATCTTCTCATCTGGGGTTGATAAATGTCGACTTAGATTTAGCCACACTATTGGGAGGTGCTAATCTCGAACAGACAAAAAAGAATTATATAAAAGTTCACGGTAGTCTCTTAAAAGCTTTGGACAGCTTAGAAGAACGAGAGTACGATATTATATTGATAGATTGTCCTCCAAACTTTAACATTGTCACAAAAAATGCAATAATCGCCTCGGATTCGATTTTGATTCCAACAAAACCCGATTACCTCTCAACATTGGGCATTGATTATTTAAAAACAAGTGTTGAACAGCTTTTGAAAGATTATAATGATTATGTGAAACTTGGAAATAGAGCCTTTAAGGAAATAACAACGAATTATTTAGGGATTGTCCTTACAATGGTTCAAGAGTACGGCGGAAAACCTATCTCCTCGCAAGAACAATATATAGCTCAATTAAAGAGAAGTCGTATCAAGGTGTTTGACTCCTATTTTAAATTGAACAATTCGCAATTCTCGAGCTCCCCTGTCGAGGGAGTTCCTGCTATTTTAAATGAAAGTCCTAATCCGACATATGCATCAGTTATCTATGAGGCAAAACACTTTGTTACTGAATTCATAAAGAAAACTGGGATTTAAAGGTTATGGAATATAATGAATTGTTTGATAGATATAAGGATAAAGTCTTTAAGGCTTTCTCGCTTCTTACAGAAGAAGATGTACGAAAACTTGAAAAGGAAGATTATGAGATTTTAATAACAGTAAAAAGACTTAAGAAGAAGAGAGAAGTCGAAGTGAGTCTTATAGATTATTCTCAGGTGCTTGATAGTATCTTAAGTGTATCCTCAAAACCAGATGCAGAACAAATAATTAATGAAAAATTGAAAAACAAAAATGATATTCTGGGCTTTGCAAGATACGTAAAAGTTCAGGCTCAAACAAAGGATTCCGTAAAGATACTGACATCACGGATAATAGAGTCAACCATTGGAGCAAAACTCCGTTCGGATGCCATTCACGGTGGATTGCGGTAAGATGTAGCACGTCTCCTTTTATGGTTAAATGTTGTTGCCCTATATAAGCCCGAACGGCTCTCGTGTTGACAGCAAGAAATGCCCGGAGTATAATGGCATTACAGGTGCGGGGAAAGGTTAGTTCCCCCTGTTCCTGAAGGAATCGACATGATTTCTGTAAAGGCCTATTATAATGGGACTGCATTTATTCCTCTTGAGAACAACTCGTTCAAGCTCAATCAACAGGCGATTATAGTTGTTGAGGAACCTAAAGAAGTTTCTGGCCCTCAAAAGACCTGCAGGGGAATCGCATCGAAATATGCAAATCCTAATTTAGTTGAGAAAGAAGCTTCTGTTATTTCGGAAGCATTTTCGGGGAACTGAAAATGACTTTGATTGATGCAAATGTCATACTGCGGTACCTGCTGAATGACGTTCCTGAACAGGCAGAACGGGCTTCCTCCGTTGGCAAAAAAATCCTTGCTTGGTGATGAGATATTCACATTCGATAAAAAGCTGGCAAACCGTCTCAAAGAGGAATGACGATCGCAGCTTCAGAAAGCATAAGCCGTGGCTGGCTTTAGGTTCGTAGCTTTAGGTCTGCATGTGCAAAATCTTGACATAATGTGTACCGAGGTGTAAACTATAAAGAGTTATAAAGAAAAATAAAAACTATAAAGAGGGACCCCGTGCAGAATCCTTTCACGACGACGTTCAGCAAGAATCCCGAGAACTCGTACGTCTACACTGAGCAGACAAACGTAATCCTTGAGAATTTCATGTATGAGAGCCCCTCGGAATCCGTGTACAAGGTCACGGGGGTCCGCGGTTCCGGAAAGACTGTCATCCTTGCGAAGGTTGAAGAGGAGCTACGCGGCGAGGACAACGTGAGAAGCGGCTGGCTCGTCTTCGACGTGAGCCCCGCCCGGGACATGCTCGCCCAGATTGCGGCGATGCTCGCGAAGGCAGGCTTCGGCAGGAAGCCCGCAAAGGGGAAAAGCCTGAGCGTTTCCGCGAGCGTCCTGGGGACGGGAGGTGGCATCGGGCTTTCGTCCGACAGGGACGATGCCTTCTTTGACATCGGCGTGGAGATCGAGGAGATGCTCAAGTCCGTGCGGAAGAAGGGGAAGAAAATCCTCCTTGGCGTCGACGAGGTCTCCAAGACGGCAGAGATGGTGCAGTTCGCCTCCGAATACGGGAAATGGCTCAGGGCGGGCTACCCCGTGTACCTCGTGTGCACGGGGCTGTACGAGAACATCATGGAGGTGAGCAACGTGAAGAACCTCACGTTCTTCCGCCGGGCCACCACGGTGAAGACCGAGCCCCTGAACGCCGTCAGGATGGCGGAGACCTACCGCAGGCTGCTGGGCATAGAGCTGGCGGAGGCCCGGGAGATGGCGAAGCTGACAAAGGGCTACGCCTACGCGTTCCAGGAGCTCGGCTCCCTGTATTTCAGGAAGGCAAAAACAGACGGCCTCTCCGACCTCATGCCAGGCCTGAAGGAGGAGCTTTTCGCCTACTCCTACGAGAAAATCTGGGAGGAGCTTACGGAGGCCGACCGCTTCCTCGTGAAGCTCCTGACCGGGAAGGCGGAGTACAAGCGTGAGGAGGTGCTGGCCCTCATGGGCGAGCGGGCGGGCAACTATTCCATGTACCGCGACAGGCTCCTCAAGCGGGGAATCCTTGAGAGCCGACAGGCCTACGTCTCGTTCGCCCTACCCTTCTTCGCGGAGTACATAAAAGAATATTGTGCATGAGGGAACGGGGCAAACTGTTCGGCACCCCCGTCAGGAATTCCAGCCCCGCGGTATGATGCGGAACTGGAAAAACCGTCCTGTTCCATGACATTTGAAAGAAAACAGGCAGGCATCGCAAAGCTATTGCGGCCCGGGCCTTCCGTATCTGGTATAGATTCCTCATTATGGCTGGCAAGTTCCGTAAGAAAAGTCAGTGTATTTTAAAAGTTCATTCAGTTCCTTCTGAGATAAAAAACAGTTCACCCTGTCGGTGAATTCACAGAGTTTTACACAGATAGATATTTCTGCCTAAAGAAAAATAATCAATGGCAGCCCGGAAGCCGCAAATGGAACCCGGGCATAACAGCATAGAGACAAACAACATGGCAAACAACAAACGTCCCGTCGTCATAGCCGAGATCGGCTGCAACCACAAGGGCGACATGGATATAGCCCGCAGGATGATCCACCTGCTGGGATGCATGAAGGACTTCGACCCTGCGTCGGCCATCGACGTCGTGAAATTCCAGAAGCGGACGGTCAGGGAGCTTTTGACCCCGGAGGAGTACGACGCCCCCCATCCGCATCCAGAGAACAGCTACGGGGCCACCTACGGCCTGCACCGCGAGGCGCTTGAATTCACGGCCGGACAGCACGCCCGGCTGAAGGAATGGTGCGAGGAGAACGGCCTCACCTATTCGACGTCGGTCTGGGACCTGACCGCGGCAAAAGAGATCGTGGCGCTGGCCCCAAAGATGATAAAGGTCCCGTCCGCCTGCAACCTTGACTTCTCCCTGCTCGCCTACCTGAGGGATTCGTATGGCGGCGAGATCCACCTGTCGTTCGGAATGACGACGAAGGAAGAGGAGGGGCGGATCATCAATTTCTTTGCGGAGAAGGACCGCACGAAGGACCTCGTGATATACGCGTGCACTTCCGGATATCCAGTTCCGGTGGAGGACATCTGCCTGCTGGAGGTGTCGCGGCTGCGGGAGGCGTACGGAAACGTCGTGAAGGGAATCGGATTCTCCGGCCACCACAACGGCATCGCGGCGGACATCGGCGCGCTCACCCTCGGTGCGGAGTACTTCGAGCGGCACTTCACCCTCGACAGGACCTGGAAGGGGACCGACCACGCGGCAAGCCTCGAGCCCGCAGGCATCCAGAAGCTTGCGCGGGACCTGCGGAACGTATCAAAGGCCCTTACGTATAAACCTGAAGACGTCCTGGACATAGAGAAGGTGCAGCGGGCCAAGCTCAAGCACGTCAGGGAGATGTAAGGAAGCAAAATTATGATCAATCAATTCGACGAGACAAAGGATTTCTTTTATGAGAATGGATTCTATCTGACGAGCAAACCGTACAGGATGGGGAACATCCTTGCCCATTATGAGGTATATAAAAAGATCCTTGATATAGGGGGGGGGTACTTGAATGCGGCGTTTTCAAGGGGGGCTCGCTTGTCCAGTGGGCTACCTTTCGGGAGCTGCTTGAGAATGAACTGTCACGAAAGATAGTCGGATTTGATATGTTTGGCCCGTTTCCAAAGTCTGATACGGTTATAAGTGATAAGGTTTTTATCGAAAAATGGAATTCGCAGTTCGCAGGTGAATTCGTGACGAAAGAGGAGCTTGAGGCAAGTTTTGCACATAAGGATATAAAGAATATCCAGCTGATAAAAGGTGACATAAGGGAAACCCTGCCGAAATTTCTGAACGACAATCCTGCGTTCAGGATTGCACTGCTTCATATTGACACCGATGTCTACGAGCCCTGCAAGGCAACCCTGGAATTATGTTGGGACAGGATAGTTTCAGGAGGCATAATCGTATTTGATGATTATGCAACAATAGAAGGAGAGACGACAGCCGTCGATGAGTTTTTCAAAGGCAGGCCTCATAAATTCCATAAGTTTCCGTTTTCACATGAAAAACCAAGTTTTATGATAAAGGAATAACCCGCCCATGATTTCAGGGAAAACCGTTCTTGCCCTCGTCCCGGTGCGCGCGGGCAGCAAGTCGATTCCGCTCAAGAACATCAAGGACTTCTGCGGGAGGCCGCTCGTCTATTGGACCGTGGGGGCGCTGCAGGACTGCCCCGTGGTGGACAGGGTCGTGGTGGCGACCGATTCCCCCAAGATAAAAGCGGCCGTCGCAACCTTCGGTTTTCCGAAAATCGAGCTGTACGACCGCAGGCCCGAAAACGCATGCGACACGGCCAGCACCGAGAGCGTGATGTTGGAATACATCGAGGCGTCCGGACTCCATGACGACGCCGTGCTCATGCTGGTCCAGGCGACCAGCCCCCTGACGCGGGCGGAGGACGTCGCCGGTGGCCTTGCCCTGTACGCCACGGGGGAATTCGACTCGGTGCTGTCCTGCGTGCGCAGCAGGCGTTTTTTCTGGAACGGGGACGGGACGCCAAGGAACTACGACTACATGCACCGCCCGCGCCGCCAGGACTTTGACGGCACGCTCATGGAGAACGGGGCGTTCTACATCAACTCCGTGGGGAACATAAAGGAATTCAAGAACCGGCTCTCCGGACGCATAGGCATCTACGAGATGCCGGAGTACACCGCGGCTGAAATCGACGAGCCGGACGACTGGACGGTGCTGGAGTGCCTGATGCGGAGGCACGTCCTGGGCGGGCGGACCGGAACGGTCCCGGCGACTGCGACGGCTGCCGCAGGGAGGGACGCCCGTAGTGCCACCCCGGCACTCCCAAAAATCAGGCTGTTCCTCACCGACTGCGACGGCTGCCTCACCGACGGAGGCATGTACTACGGAGAGCAGGGCGACGAGCTCAAGAGGTTCAACGCGAGGGACGGCATGGCCTTCAGGCTTTTGCGCGAGCACGGAATCCTTACGGGGATAATAACCGGCGAGGACATGGCGTTGAACGCCCGGCGCGCGCGGAAGCTCGGGGCGGACGTGCTGGAGCAGGGGACGCAGGACAAGCTGGCCGTGCTGGGGCGCGTCTGCCGGGAGCGGGGGATCGCGCTGTCAGAGGTCGCCTACATGGGCGACGACGTGAACGACCTGGGCTGCCTTACGGCCGTGGGGAACGCGGGGGGCATAGCGGCATGCCCCGCCGACGCAGTGGACGCGGCAAGGGATGCCGCCACCTTCGTGGCCACCCGCGCGGGCGGCTGCGGTGCGGTCCGGGAGCTGGCGGATATGATACTGCGCTCCTGCCGGTAGCGGCCGCATAAGGGCATGCACAAAACCGTATGCAGGCCCGCGAGGCGCCGGAAAAAGGATACTTAAGGCCATGAGCACCATGACACAAGGAAACCCGAAGATAAATGCCGGTACAGATGCACTCCGGAAGGAGTGGGACGCACTGCTGGAAAAGACGGAATCCGTCTACATCTACGGTGCGGGGAAGGTCGGCAGGAAGATACTGCGGCTGATCACCTCGTCCGGGGCCCTGGACAGGGCGAGGGGCTTCGTCACGACGCTGCCCCCCCCTTCTGGAGAGGCCGTTGTAGACGGGCTCCCGGTCATAGGGCTGGACTCGCTCTCCGATACGGATGCGGCCATATTCGTCGCCGTTGCCGATTCGTGGCAGGAAGAGATACGCAGGGAGCTGGGCAGGCGGGGGCTCAGGAATTACACGATCGTCTACAGGTATTCCTTCCTTGATGGAGACGACGGGGGGACTGCAGGCATCCCGCCGGTGGCCACCGTGGGCATACGCGAGCTGCTTGCGCAGCAGTTCCGGGACAACGGGGATTTCAACAGGCTGGACGTAATAGTCCGCGTCCTTGCGGTGGAAAGCTTCTACGGCAGGAACGATTCAGGGATGGCCCTGTACGCAAAGATGCAGACCCTGAGGAATCCCGATGCGAACGGAGGCAGGTACGGCGACCTGGCCGTCCCCCGCTTCGAGGAGCTGATACGGTCCGTCGGCGAGCGGGGCTACGACCCTTCGTCAGAAATCATCGTGGACCGGAGCCTGAGGCTCGTGGACGGTGCGCACCGCCTGTCCTTGGCGATATACAATGACGTGAAGCTCGTCAGGGTGCGGATGCTGGACGAGGACAAGCCGGAAATCACCTACGGACGGGAATGGTTCGCCCCCCGTTTCTCGGGGAAAGAGCTGGCTGCCGTCGAAAACAAATTCCGGGAGCTGTCGGTGGACTGGTCCACCCCCATCGCGGGAATCATCTGGCCCCCCGCCATGCCCTTTGCAGACGAGATTATAAAGCGCATACGGGAGAAATACACGGTGGCGGACGTGCGGACGCACCGCCTGCCGGACGAGGTATTCAAACAGTTCGTCAGGGGCGTATACCATATCGACAGCATTGCAGACTGGAAGGTGGACTACAAGATAAAAGAATTCGCCCCCTACGAGGACAAGGCGTTTGCCACGCTGGACATCCACATGCCGCGCCCAGATTTCAGGATAAAGGAGGCCGGAACTCCCGTGTCCCGTGCCGGGGAGGCCCTCAAAAAGGAGATACGGGACGGGTTCAAAGGACGAATACGGAACTACCACCCCGACGTGATTTTCCACACGGGTGACGACTTCCACCAGAGCGACTACATCCGCGGGCTCCTGGCCGTGGACTTCCCGCTCAGGCCGTTCTTCGAGTCGATCGGCCGGTACAGATGGATGCTCATCAAGCTTGAAAGCGGTTACCTGCCGGGGAATTTTCCCGACAGCATGCCGCTTTACAAGGACTTGGACATCATCACAGCGCCGGAAGATCTTGACGTCGTGGCGGACGCCGCTGAGAGGTTCCTTCGTGACGTCTGCGGGCGCTACCCAAATCTGGACCTCAAGGTCCGGCGGACCGAGCCAAGAGAAGGGAATATCCATGTCCGTCTGGAGCTGGGAGGCTTCCTCCTGCTCCTAGCGGACTGCTCCAAGCAGGTTCCGAACCTGAACGACTTGTTCTTAAAGGAGGTACTTGCCCGGAGGCAGACGCGAGACTGCTACCGGGTGCCGGACGAGCTGGACGAATGCGTCTTCAGGCTGGCCGAGTTCGAGTCTCATCCTGAGAAGACGCGGCACCAGGACTATGTACAGCGGTGGCTGGAACGGACCCCAGAACGGAAAGGGGAGCTCCTAGAAAAGGTAAAGGAAGCGATTATCTCAGAGGCAACAGAAATAGGATTTGAACTCAGAGGGTAAAAACATGTTTATACCTGATGTATCTGTCATCATACCCGTATACAATGCGGAAACGTATATCAGTACATGTCTTGACAGTGTTGTGAATCAAACTCTATGTGATATCGAAGTAATATGTGCCTATGATTTTTCCACGGATACAACTGAGGAAATTATACAAAATTTTTGTCAAAAGTATCCTTTTGTGAAACTGAATAAAAGCGAACGAGCCGAAGGATTAGCATCTGCCCGTAATCGAGGTATATGCCAAGCAACAGGACGTTACCTATATTTTCTTGATGCCGATGATGCTATAGTTCCCTATGCCTTAGAGGCTCTTGTAAAAATAGCAGATTCATACAATGCTGATGTGGTGTTGTTTGACAGCGAGGTTCAGGATTCTGATGGATTGGGAGCTTTTGACTATAAGTGGCATGCCCCTGAGCTGGAAGGAAAAGTCTTGACCGGGGAGGAAATGTTTGTCCATCTGTTTCATAAGAAACAGTGGGGAAATTCCGTGTGGAGACGGCTCTGGCGGAAGGACTTCTTGTCAAAAAATGGGCTGTCATTTATGCAGGAATTAAGGTTCTGCGAGGATTTCGAATTCTCTTGCAGGGCAATGTTTTATGCAGAAAGGACGATATGTACTAACAAAACTTTCCACATATATAATTCACATTTTAATTCCCTTCACACAACGTTTTCCCCCGAAAAAGCTAAAAGTGCTTTTAGGGCTTACTATAGTTTCTTACGTTTCTTGAGTTCTAGACGATTCAGCATAGAAGCCAGCATTTGTCTTGATGAACTGGCATCAAATTTTCTATCCTACTTTAGGAGGCAGTGCCTAAAGAACTCTCAGAAACTTTTCCCATCTGATTTTACTGATGTTTTCGAACGGCAATTATTTAAAGCCATTATGCAGGAAGAGGACAGAGCGTTCATAGACAAAATCGAAGAACATGATCTCGTCCTTCTCCAGAAAATGGGGGCATATATATATGGAGCCGGTAACTGTGCTACGGAGCTTGTGAAATACCTGCGTGACAATTTTATTGAAATAAAATCAATAGTAGTCACAAAAAAGAATCCCGATATGGCAGGAATTGACAATCTGCCTCTGATTGAGGTTGATGAATTGAAAGAATATGCTTCGCCAGTCATCATTGGTGTCGTAAAAAAAACAGTTCCAGAAATCATGAAAACTCTGACAGATAGAGGCTTCAGAAATATAATCGTACCTATTTTCAAATAAGGAACATACGAAACATGAAGGCCATCATACTGGCGGGAGGAAAGGGAACCCGCATACGGAGCGTCAGGGACGACGTGCCCAAGCCGATGATAGAAATCCTCGGCAAGCCTATCCTGCAATACCAGATTGAGAACCTGAAGGCATCCGGCCTGACGGACATAACGATAGGCGTGGGCTGGCTCGGCGACGTGATAAAAAACAGTTT
>JAILON010000090.1 GCA_024690865.1 Treponema sp.
CCCAGATGACCGGAAAGTCCATCTTGACGATTGACGTTCCCAGCGTCACCAGCAGGCCCGTCGCGAGCGAAATCAGGAACTTTATCGAAATGTAGTGGGTTACCTCGGCAATCGTGTTGCGGACGATCCTGAGGATTTTCTCGTGGGTTTCCGCCGACGTGAATGCGACGTTGAACTTGAGCTTCATCGTGTTGAATTCCATCAGGAGGAAAATCACGAGGAGGACAATCATCAGGAAGACCTTGGAGAACGAGACCAGCGAGGTGCTCAGGCTTATTGCGATGTTCTGCAGAAAGCCCCTGATGTTCAAGGAATTCATGATGTTGGAAAAGAGAGACAGGTCTTCGTCAAAGGGCAGCTTGAGCGTTACCGCCAGGGTCTTGTATATCGACGTGAAACGGGCTTCGTAGCGGGGATATGCCTCGATGATTGTCTGCAGGGACGTGACGAGCAGGGTGACGATGAAGTAAATCACCACGATGGCTATGGCCAGTATGATGATGATGCTGACCAGCCAGGGCACGCGGAGCTTCTTCATGCCCTTGCAGAAGGGGTAGAAGACGAATGAAAGCAGGAGCGCAAATGTCAGCGGCAGGACGAATGACGCCGTCGTCTTCAGCACCGTGCACAGGAGCACGATGCCAAAAAGGACGAGCATGACGAAAATGGACCTGGCGTAGTTGCCGTTCCTGGGCATTCCTGCCTCCTACTTGCTTTTGGGGCTTATCTTGTCGAACCCGCAGAGCGGCACCAGGACGGGCGGCACCGTGACGGAACCGTCGGCGTTCTGGTAGTTCTCCAGTATCGCGAGCATGGCCCGGCCCACCGCTATCGCAGTTCCGTTGAGCATGTGGACGTATTTGTTCTTGCCGTCGTCGTCGCGGAATTTGACGTTCAGGCGGCGGGCCTGGTAGTCCGTGCAGTTGGACGTGGACGTGACCTCGCCGTAGTCGCCGTCGGGATGCTTCTCGTCGGAGCGGCCGGGCATCCATGCCTCAAGGTCCCACTTGCGGTAGGCGGGCGCGCCCAAATCTCCGGTACAGGTGTCCACGACGCGGAAGGGCAGGCCCAGGCCGGAAAAAATCTCCTCTTCTATGAGGCGGAGCTTCTCATGAATTTCGTCCGACTGCTCGGGCGTGCAGTAGACGAACATCTCCACCTTGTCAAACTGGTGCACGCGGTACAGGCCCTTGCTGAAGTGACCCGCAGCCCCGGCCTCGCGGCGGAAGCAGTGGGACAGGCCGCAGTAGTAGAGGGGGAGGGAGGCCTTGTCCAGTATCTCGCCGGAGTGGTAACCGCCGAGCGTGATTTCTGCCGTCGCGACAAGGCAGGTCCCCTCGTCCTCGATGCAGTAGACGTTGCTCTCGTTGCCACGGGGGTTGAAGCCGATGCCCTGCAGGATTTCCTGGCGAGCCACGTCCGGCGTGATGAAGGGGGTAAAGCCGTGCTTGCGGAGGGTGTTCAGCGCGTACATGATGAGCGCCTGCTCCAAGAAGACGGCCTCGTTCTTCAGGTAGTAGAACTTCTGGCCGGAGACCTTGGTGCCCCGGTCAAAGTCGATTATGCCCAGCGACTCGCCCAGCTGCACGTGGTCCTTGGGCTTGAACTCGAACTTGCGCGGCGTTCCGACCTTCTTGACCTCAAGGTTCTCGGTATCCAGCTTGCCGACAGGGACGGCGGGGTTGCACATGTTCGGTATCTTGCGGCCGGCTTCGTCCAGCTTGGCCTCGGTCTCGCCCAGCTCCTTCTCGGTCTCCGCTATGTCGTCCTTGAGCTTCTTGCCTTCTTCTATATACTGCTTGCGGGTCGCGTCGTCCAGCTTCTGCTTCATCGCGGCGGCGTTGGCGTTGCGCTTCTGCTGCAGGCCCTGCAGCTTGGTCGTCAGGGCGGTCCTCTGGTCGTAGAGCTGTACCACGAGGTCGGCGTCCGCCTCCATGTTCCTGTTCTGTATGTTTTCCTTGACAGCCTGCAGGTTGTCCTTTATAAAGCGATAGTCCAGCATATTGCTTCCTCTGTATAGATGTAAAGAAGATTTTGTGGGAAGAGTATACAGCAAATCGGGCAGTTTATCAAGGCAATGGCTGGGGAATAGCTTTTTTAGGAGCTTTTGGCAGAAAAAAAAATTTTACAATATTGTAACGGGAAAATTACAATATTGTAACGGAAATTTTACAATATTGTAATAGGAAATTTACAATATTACAATTTTTTTGTTGCAATATTACGCACGCAGTTTTTCCCGAAAAATCCCCTTTGACTATATTCTGCCAAATAGGTATTCTATGGATTATGTTCCGTTTCCTTATCAAGAAAAACTTCTGCGATATATGGGACAATCTCTTCCACCTGATGATTGTCAACCTCTTTACCGTACTGTCGGGGGCCGCCTGTTACCTTCTCATACTCCTGTCCGGCGCATTGCCCGGTCCCGATTCCGTCAAAGGCGTCTGGCTGCTTCTGGCCCTGCTGCTGTGCTGCATGATCCTTGGAGTGCTTTTTTTCGCCGAGGGAGACAATGCGCTCAAGATAGCGAACTTTGAAGGACCAAAGCTGGCCAAGTATTTCGGCAGCATCGTCCATTCCATAAAGGACGGGGCCTTGTTCGGTCTTTACATGGCCTTTGTTGCGGCCGTTGCCATCGTCAGCATTCCCTACTACTTTCGTGTCTGGGTGGGGAACGAAGGGCAGACCGGCAGCCTGCTGGGCCTTCTGATGATGAGCCTGGTCTTCTGGTTCATCGTCATAACCCTCCTGGCCCTGCAGTACTTCCTGCCCATACGGAGCATCATGCACAACGACTTCAGGAAGTGCCTAAAGAAGTGCTACATGATATTTTTTGACAACACGCTCTTTACCATAGGCCTGGGCCTCTTGAACCTGGTCAATATTGCCGTGATGATTTTCAGCTTGGGGATTTTGAATGGACCGGCGACGATCTCCGTCACCTGTACCGAAGCGCTCAGGCTGCGCCTGTACAAGTACGACTGGTATGAGGTGAACCCCGGCCTGACAAAGGAGGAGCGCAAGGAAGTCCCCTGGGAGGACCTGCTTGCCAACGACAGAAAGCTGCTGGGCCCCCGCCGCTGGAAGTCCTTCCTGTTCCCGTGGAAAGAATAGGGCAGTGGGCTGTTGCCTCAGGAAAGCAAAACACCCCGCAGAGCGGGGTGCAAAAAAAAGTGCCCGGGATGAGACTCGAACTCACACGCTTTTTACGGCACTAGGACCTGAACCTAGCGTGTCTACCAATTCCACCATCCGGGCAAGTGAAATTAGTATATAGAAAATAATCATATTGGTCAAGCCCCTGTAGTGCAGAAATTATATTTTTATGATTTTATATT
>JAILON010000165.1 GCA_024690865.1 Treponema sp.
CTGTTCGCACGCTTTCTTGACACCGATGTCGTCCGAGAGCTTCAATGCCTCGTCCTTGAAACTTTGATCGTAGCTTTTCATTGCCATTCCCCTTGTTTTTTCGGCAATTTAGGCACTGCACTTTTATTGTATCACTCCAAACTGTCCATATATACATTTGTGGCGGAAAACCAAGAATGTCATGAATGGACATTCTGGCGACAGCAGACAGCTCATCTTGGTAGCACCAGACAGCTCATCTTGGTGGCAGCAGATAGTCCATCATGGTGGTACCAGATAGTCCATCATGGTGGTACCAGATAGTCCATCGTGGTGGTACCAGATAGCTCATCTTGGTGGTACCAGATAGTCCATCTTGGTGGTACCAGATAGCCCATCGTGGTGGCAGCAGATAGTCCATCGTGGTGGTACCAGATAGCCCATCGTGGTGGTATCGGATAGCGCTCGTGGCGAATCCCACGGCAGCTGCTCTTGTGCTCGTGGTCGGGGCGGGCCGCCCGCCCATCGTGCCACCTTCTTCCACTTCCCTCCGGAAATTGCAGAAATGTCATATTTACTAGAAAGCGGATTTTCTATAATATAGAACAAAATCATTTTCTTGAGGTATATATATGGCAGATGAGGTAAGGGTTAGGTACGCCCCTTCCCCGACCGGGATGCAGCATATCGGCGGCGTAAGGACCGCGCTTTTCAACTATCTTTTCGCCCGCTCCAAGGGCGGCAAATTCATCCTGCGGCTTGAGGACACGGACAGGACGAGATTCGACGAGAAATATGTGAAGAACCTGTACGACACGATGTCATGGCTCGGCCTGGAATGGGACGAGGGCGGCGACAAGGGGGGCGACTACGGCCCCTACGTGCAGAGCGAGAGGTTCGAGCTGTACAAGAAGTACGCCGACGAACTGGTCGCAAAGGGCGAGGCCTACTACTGCTTCTGCGACGCGGAGCGGCTTGAGCGGATCCGCAAGATTCAGACCGAAAACAAGATGGCCCCCGGCTACGACCGCCACTGCCGCCTGCTCACCCCGGACGAGGTCAAGGAGAACCTGGCGAAGGGCCTTCCCTACGTCATCCGCCTCAAGGTCCCGCTTGAAGGCGAGACCAAGTTCCACGACCACCTGCTCGGCGACATCATCTGGAAGAACGAGGACATCTCGCCCGATCCCATCCTGCTCAAGTCGGACGGATTTCCAACCTACCACCTGGCAAATATCGTGGACGACCACCTGATGAAGGTCTCCCACGTCATGCGGGCACAGGAGTGGATTCCTTCCACCCCGCTCCACGTGCAGATGTACCGCTCGTTCGGCTGGGAGCACCCGGAATTCTGCCACCTCCCAATGGTCAACGGCGCGGACGGCAAGAAGCTGTCCAAGCGGCACGGGTCTACAAGCCTGAACGAGTTCCGGGCGAGGGGCTACCTGCCCATGGCAATCGTCAACTACGTCGCCCTGCTCGGCTGCTCCTACGAGGACGGCAAGGACCTGTACACGCTGGACGAGCTTTCCAAGGGCTTCAAGCTGGAGCACCTGAACAAGGCCCCCGCCGTCTTCGACTACAAGAAGCTGGAATGGTACAACGGCCAGTACATCCGCATGCTTTCCGACGAAGATTTGTACAAATGGACGCTTCCCTTCATCACGGGAACCGGCGACGGTGCGCTTGAGATTCCCGAAGGCAGCCCGCAGCCCGCGCCCAAGGTGGGCCCGGACTACTCGGGTGTCGCGCTCGGCGAGGACGGGGAGCCTTGCTGCGTGGACAAGTCGATGGGCATGTCCTCCGCCGACGTCAAGGCGGCCCTGCTCAAGCTGATGCCGCTGATCAAGGAACGGCTGCACTTCCTGACCGATGCCGCCGAGATGGTGCACTTCCTCTTCACGGAACCTGCCGTTCCGCCCAAGGGCGACATCATCCCCAAGAAGCTCGACGAAGCAAAAACCAAGGAGGTCCTTGAGGCGGCGAAGGACTTCATCAGGAAGCTGCCGGAGCTGGACCAGGAGGCAGCGGACTCGCTTGCCCGCGAGACGGCCGACAAGCTGGGCGTAAAGCTCGGCGACTTCATGATGCCCATCCGCATGGCCGTCACCGGAAGCCGCGT
This sequence comes from Treponema sp., assembly GCA_024690865.1. Lineage (GTDB taxonomy): Bacteria > Spirochaetota > Spirochaetia > Treponematales > Treponemataceae > Treponema_D. The sequence goes on from JAILON010000165.1 coordinate 2,102, forward strand.
CTCCCCGCCGCTCATCGGCTCCATCCTGATTCTGGGCGTGGACAAGTCCCTTGCCCGCGTGGACAGGACGCTCGCGGCCTTCTAATGACAGAAGCAGTTTCAAAAGCTACGGTGCCCCTGCGCCATGCTTTTGAAACTGCCGTCAGCACAGCCGCCTATATTGCACAGAGTAGTTTTTTCTTCTATAATCGTTCCCTATGAACGAAGCAAAAGGATTACCCCCAAAAAGCAACAATAGAAGGCTCGTCACGTCGGCCCTCCCCTACGTGAACAACATTCCCCACCTTGGGAATGTCATCCAGACCCTTTCAGCAGACGTATTCTCACGCTTCTGCCGGAGCCGCGGCTATGAGACGATGTTCGTCTGCGGAACGGATGAATACGGAACGGCAACGGAGACCAAGGCACTTGAAGAACACAAAAGCCCGAGGGAACTTTGCGACTACTACTTCGCCCAGCACCGGGAAATCTACGAATGGTTTGACATAAACTTTGACAAGTTTGGCCGCACGTCAAACGACGAGTGTACGGAGATAACGCAGCTCCTCTTCAACGAGCTGGACAAGAACGGCTACATCACGGAACACACGAACAAGCAGCTGTTCTGTCCTAAATGCGAAAGGTTTCTGGCAGACCGCTTCGTCTACGGAACCTGCCCCAAGTGCGGCTACGAGGATGCGCGGGGCGACCAGTGCGACAAGTGCGGCTCCCTGCTGGATCCGGTAGACTTGAAGACCCCCCGCTGTTCCACCTGTGGTTCCACTCCCCTCGTAAAGGAAACGAAGCACCTCTACATCAATCTGCCCGCCATCTCCGGCAAGCTGGACGAGTGGATGAAGAAGGTCAGCATCGAGGGCCGCTGGTCGGAAAACGCCATAAACATCACAAAGGCATGGATCCGCGACGGGCTCAACGAGCGGGCCATAACCCGCGACCTCAAGTGGGGCATCCCGGTTCCCCGTCCCGGCTACGAGGACAAGGTTTTCTACGTCTGGTTCAACGCCCCCATCGGCTACCTGTCGATCACCAAGCAGCTTGAAGATGAACTAAATACGTTAGGCAAACCCTCGTTCGACTGGAAGGACTGGTGGCTCCCGGAAGAAAGCGAAGGGGGCAAAGACAAGCTTCCCGTCCAGCTTTTCCAGTTCATCGGAAAAGACAACATCCCCTTCCACACGGTCGTATTCCCCTGTACCCAGCTGGGCAGCGGGCGCAACTGGACGAAGCTCTACCACATGTCATCGACAGAGTTCCTGAACTACGAGGACGGCAAGTTCTCCAAGAGCCGGGGAATAGGCGTATTTGGAACGGACGCGAAGGAGTCGGGCATAAAGGCCGATGCATGGCGCTTCTACATCTTCTACAACAGGCCGGAAAAGCAGGACTACCAGTTCACCTGGCGGGAATTCCGCGAGAAATACAACAGCGAGCTTATCGGCAACTTGGGAAACCTAGTCAACAGGACCCTGCTCTTCGTAAACAAGTACTACGACGGCAAGATACCCGATGCCCCCGTAGACGAGGAGATGTGGGCCGAAATCCGCAGGCATGAGGCGGCGATGACCGAATACATGGAATGGGCCGAACTGAAAGACGCGTTCCACGAGATCTTCGCCATCTCCGACATAGGAAACAAGGCCTTCCAGTCCACCGAACCGTGGAAGACAAGGACGACCGACCCGGAGCGGGCGGCCAAGCTCATACACAATCTGGCATACATGATAAAAGACCTGATGATTCTGGCCCACCCCTTCATGCCCCAATTCTCGGAGAAAATCCTATCCTATTTAGGAAAGCAGATTTCCGAGCCGAAGTTTGGCGAAACGGCGGTCGAAGGCGGCCTGAATTGGGACGATTTGGGCAAGATGGAAGGACTTTCCACGGTTTCTGCAACAGAAATCTTCTTTAGCCCGCTTGACCAAAAGACGGCAGACGCGTTCAAGCTCAAGTTCTCCGGCAGCCAGAAGGACCGCGACGGCAAGGCCGACGGCGGAAAGAACGGAGGCAAGAAGAAGGAGAAGAAGGAAAAAAAGGCTCCCGAGCTTGCCCCCGACCAGAAGGGGTTCTTCAACGAGAAGGTTGACCTCCGCGTTGCCGTCATCACGAAGGTTGAAAACAACCCCGATGGCGAAAAGCTCTACGTAGAGCACTTGGACGACGGCAGCGGGCAGGAACGGATCATCCAGTCCGGCCTGCGCGACTACCTAACACCAGAAGCTTTACTGGGCAAGCACATCATACTCGCCTACAACCTGGCGCCCCGTACGATGCGCGGCATAGAAAGCCACGGCATGCTGCTTGCCTGCGACTACAAGGATGCGGATGGCAAGGATTGCGTGGAACCGCTCGAAGCCCCCTGGGCTGCGGCAGGAACCCGGGTCTGCCTGGACGGGGAAGAGATTTCCGACAAGCCCACCGAAATTCCCGCCGACGACTTCTTCAAGGTCGCCATACAGGTCAAGGACAAGTCCGTGATGGTCGGTGGATGCAGGCTGACGGTGGCGGGAAAGGATATAGTGACCACGTACACCGAGAATGGCGATGTCCACTAATGATGTTAGGAATGAGGAAAGGCCGGATGGCGGAACAGCTGCGGCCGGCCGCATTCCGTCGCAGCGTTTTCTGCAGACGCCTTTCTGGGCTTCCTTCAAGGAAGCCCACGGCTGGAAAGCCCTTTTCTTCACAATGGACAACCGTCAAAGCGGGAAGCTCTACCCTGCCCCCCCAATGTCAGGCAGCGATGATGCCGCGGAGGGGGCGCATGCGTCCGACAGTACAAATGGTGGCAACGATGATGCCGCGGAGGGGGCGCATGCGTCCGACGGCACGGGTGATGGCGACAATAATAGACTAACTGTATTAGTCCGAAGTTTCTCCCTCAAAATAAAGCAGGCAAGCTTGGCCTACATTCCCATGGCACCGGAACTGCGTGAGGGCGAGAGCCATGAGGCCTTTCTTTCGCGCCTCTGCGAACTAGCTAATACCATAAGGGAATTTCTTCCCCCAAACACAATGTTCGTCCGCTATGACTGCCCGATTGACTTTGAGGAGATCGAGGCACGGGAGCGCTATATCAGGGACAGCAGGGCCATTGCTAAACAGTTTAGTTTGCCCCTCCACGTTTCGCCCGTCGCCGTCCAACCACCGGACACAACAATCCTGGACTTGCAGAAAAGCGAGGATGAGATGCTCGCCGCGATGAAGAGCAAGTGGCGCTACAACATCCGGCTCGCCGCAAAGAAAGGCGTGCAAGTGGCATGCTATCATGGGGGAGAGGCGGACTTCGCAGAGAAATTCGACGAGTTCTACCGGCTCTTTGAGCTGACCTCCGAGCGCGACGGCGTGAGCTTCCATGACAAGGGCTACTACCTGGACTTGATCGAACGGAGCCGCAGGCTGAACGAAGGGGCCGCACAGATTGGAACAAGACTTGCCGGACAAGCTGACGAACAGGACGGGGACGCACAGGCAGGACACAACACAGCCCGTCTTCCATCCACGCCCCTCGTCTCCCTCTATCTGGCGAGCCACGAGGGGGACTACCTGGCAGGGATAATCACCCTCTTCTGCCCTCGGGAAGCGGTATACCTGTACGGGGCGAGCGGCAACATCAAGCGGAACCTCATGGCCGCATACCTCTTGCAGTGGACGGCGATACGCGACGCAAAGGCGTACGGATGCCCGGAATACGACTTCTACGGGATGCCCCCGACCGATGACGAAGGACACCCCATGCACGGCCTCTACCTGTTCAAGACAGGCTTTGGCGGCAGGCTGGTGCACCGGCCGGGAAGCTTTGACGTGCCATTGAAGCCCGCCAGCTACCGCCTCTATATACAGGCCGAAAAGGCGCGGGCCTTCTTCTTCCGAAAAATTGTAAAGAAACTAAAGGGCCGCTGAGGATGCCGCCGGGGACCGCTTCCTGTTGGGAACACCGGTCACGGAAAAATTGATGTTCTTTTCAACCGACCGGCCCGCAGGAAGGTCTATCTCCCAAAAAAGGGCGGCAATCAGTGTTTTGGAATCTTCCCGAATGAAGCCGTATGCATCGGGCCGCTTGAACGAAATCGTGTCGGATATGAATCCGGCCTCCTCGTTGGGTTCAAAGTTGAACTGCAGCCGATCCTTGCCGTCCGTAATGCGCAGGGCCGAAACTCCAGAAGGGCTGTTGAAGGGGGCCGCGCCCCCCAGCAGCTGCGTGTTCCCGTCCAGAACCATCTCGCAGGTGTACTGGGCCTCCGCATTTTTGGCAAAACAGGTCTGGGCAAAATTGGACTCCACGACGAAGGTTCCCCGCACGGGCTCCGTTCCCTCGTTTTTCAATATGTACTGGATGGAAATGCCGTCATCCAGCACGGTATACTTTTTAAGCAGGGCAAGGGGAGCGGAAGACGAAGGAATGCTGCCCTTGGAAGAAAAGAGGATTTCATTGCGCTTCATGTCCAGTTTCTTTTCATCAAAAAGGAGCCGTGAAAACACGGAAGTTCCCGCATCCAATGAACGTTCATAAGAAGCTATGCCGTCCGGCGGCAGGAAGTGGTCTATAAAGAAGCCCCTGCCATAGCCATCTTCGACTCCGTCAAAAGCCGCCACACGGGAAAGGCTTGCGGCATAGTTGCAGCCTTTGGCAATGTTGTCCAGTTCGACAATCTGCCCCCCCACCCTGCTGATGACGAGACGGAGCTTTTTGAGGCTGCATATATATTCGTTCACGCCATCCCTGTTGTAGTCATAGGAGATTACGGAGGCCTTCTGTTCGTCTGCCTTCCGCCCTTTTTTCACGTCCTGGCTCTGGCGCATAAGCATTTCCGCCTCGTTCAAAAGCCTGAACGCCTCCTGCCTCCGCTCGGACGATGCGGGCACGCCCGAAGGCAGCGACACATAGTTGGCAATGCACTGGGCCTCCCAGAGTTTTTCCTTGGCAAGGTTCTTCTGAACCTTGTCCCCTCCATGCCCCTGCGACAACACCATGCTGATGTACATCATCCGGTCGTACAGGCTGCGGCTGTCGGCATAGCAGTTCAAATAGTCGTATACCGTCAAGGGGAAGCGGCTCTTGTTCTCGCACGACTCGAACGGCTTCCGGGACCAGCGGGCCAGCGTCCAATCCATTCCAGCCGGGATGTAGGTGGGGATGAACACCCGCGCCCCCTTTAGATAGAGCTGCGGCAGGGTAAAACGGAATCCCTGATAGTGGATGTCGCCGGGATTCTGGACGCAGGCCGAGACATACGCAAAGAACGGTGAAGAAAAGAACGCCTTGAAAGACGGCAGGTCAAAAGAAAGGTTGACGAGCGGGCTTTCATCGTTTTTGAGCGAACGGGTCACGGCCTTCTGTATACGGACCAGCCACGCGGCTGGCGACTCCTTGGACAGATCGGGCAAGAGGTCGGAGTGGGTGCAGAGGACCTTCACACTCTTGCCCATGCCGCCCGTGATGAGGGGATAGAAATACCGGGACGAAGAAGGAACCAGCGTCGAATCCAGCTCCAGGAATTCCATGCCGCAGGAATTGAGGCTGGTAACCAAGGAGTAGTCCCAGATGCTTCCCGGCAGGACCATTCCCCTCGGCCTTTTTCCCAACAGGCTCCGCATCAGGCTGTTCATCTTTTCGACCTGCGCGCTCCGGTCTATTGGGAAAATCAAGGGCAGCATCGGATCATGGTATGCACAGCCGAGGAATTCCACCTGACGGCGGGCATACAGTTCCTTCAATATCTCAAGGGATTCGGGATGCTTGCGCTCCAGGAACGCAAGCAGGGCGCTCGAAAAGGAAAAGCTAAACGGGAAACCGGAATTTGAATACAGGAACGAAAAGAATGGCTTTAGGATGGACTGATAGTCATCTTCCATTGTCGCCGCAGGGGAGGAAAGGTAGCCATGCACAGAAAGTTCAAGGCAGATGTTTACTTCAGCCATACCCGAAACCTTATGTCAACCCCTGTGGAATATCTTGAAAAATCCATGCCAGAAGGCATAGCCCCTGGGTTTTACGATGGTGGATGCAGACAGGTCCAGGCGGCTGTCGAACTGGGGGCACTTGTCCTCATACGAACCGTTGAAACGGGTATAGGCCTGGCAAGAGACTCCCTGCGCAAACGCAATGTCCACGATCTTGATGAGATTCCGAGGGCACTTTGAAACACACTGGCCGCACCCGTCGCAAAAGACGTTTACGACCGCGGTTCCCTTCAGGATTGAGATTGCATTCCGTGGACAGGCCCTCAGGCAGCTTCCAAGGCCAATGCATCCAAATTTGCATTCGCCCTGCGTTTCAAACTGCGAATCATAGAAACTGCAGTCACGGAAGCCCCGGTAGCCGGTGGAATTGGGAAGCATCCCGCGGTCGCGGGAGCAGAGGATGACGGCCCGTTTGGAAGGCGGCTCCACCTTTGCCTGGGGGGCGTTCTGGAATTCCTGCTCCGAAAAGAGGGGGTTGGACGTGTTGACTTTCTGCGCATTCAACGAGGGGAGCAGCAGGTAGAAGATGAAAAAGAGGACGCAGGCCACGCTGAACAGGACCAGCAGCATCATCAAGAGCGAGAATATCATTTTAGCCTCCCGAAGCAGGCGAACCAAGAGACATTCCAGAAATGGAGGACCACAAGGATGATTGAAATGCTAATGAGTACAAGCCCCGCCGCCTTATTGGCAAACTTCTTACGCAGCATATACAGGATAAGTATGGCGGCCAGGAAAGAAAACACGCACATACAGGAAATCATGACCGCATCAAACACGGAACTCCCCTCCCCTACCCCCAGCAGGACGGAAAGGATAGAAGCCGTGTATTCAGCGGAACTCTTTTTCGTGGTAATCCTGACGACGGACTCAATGAAGATGGATATGGTCGAAAACACGAGCACGGCGACCAATGGATACACCTCGGTCAAGTGCACGGGAAGCAGAACCTTGCTGGCCACAAGGAAGCTTATCGCCGTAGAGGAGCTTATGCTGAGCAACATCTTGAGCACGTCGTTAAACAGCTTGCGGGGATGCTCGCTTATCGTGAACGCCCGGTTCATCCCCAGACCATACACGAAGACGGCGCTCGTAAAAAACAGGTAGCAGAACAGCTCAAGCACGGCTATCATCAGAAAAACCTCCTAGCATGGTAGACTTCCTGCGAATCCGCCACATGACGAAGGAAGTGGTAAAGGCAAACAGGATTGCACCGGGAATAGTCGCAAGGAACACGCCTACATGGGCCCCTTCTCCCTGCCCGAAAAGGTGTATGCAAAGCAGCTCCTTCCGTCCGGGAAGCGTGATGGTTCCGTAGCCTATGATGTCCCTCGCAAGGAAGAAGGCCAAGGCAATTCCTGAAAAGGCAAGGGAGTAGCCCATGTTGCCTTTGGTCGCCCCCCAGCAGTCCAGCTGCGCATCCAGTGGATTCAAGCGGGATATGATGAAGGATGAAACCGCAGGAAGGTATATGACGAAGGAAAGGGTAAGGGCCATCAACGGGGAATAGATTGCCAGCAGCTGCTTGAAGATTATGCTTTCGCACATGAGCATGGCGGCAGTCAACACGGAAAGCAGGTCGTTGAGGTGCACAAGCTCCACAAGCCCCCTGAAGAAGGCGATGGAAAACATCTGCACGTTCAGCAGGATGACAAGCAGTATTCCGTAGGCAAGGCGGCCGGGAAAGGGTATCAGGAGAGCGAACGATGCCAGCAGGAAACTGAAGCTGACATCCTTTTCCATCTGCTGGGTCCTCATCTTTGCACCTCCGAACTTGGCACGGAAAGGATTGACGGCAGCCGTACCGACCAATATTCAACAAGGGAATACTTCGTACTGTCCAAAAGCATGCGCTCGACCCTGCCGTCAAGGGAAAGGTAGCAGACGAAGTCGGCCTTTGCCGAGGAAGCGTCATACAGAAAAACGGCTGGAACGGGCCCCAGCATCGTCGTCATCCGCATTATGACGGCATGGGTATATCTGGAACCGGAAACAGAATATGCCTCGGCGGCAACGGTGAAGGGGATTCGCAGCTCATAGCTAGATTCAAGCTCCACGTCCGTATAGCCGTTGTCCACAAGCGCTTTGGCCAGGCAGTCCTTCAGCCCCTCCCTCGAAGCAGAGGACGACAGGGCGGAAAAAACCGCAGCAAAGGCAAAGAGGACGATAAGGAACGCGATAAAGATTCCAAACTGGATAAGCTGCTTCCTGTAGGCAAGCAGGGCTTCGTTCGAAGATTCCGCCGGGAAGCCCAGGTCGGAAGCGTTGTCTTCATCGGAAAAACCGTTCATACCGCACGAACCTCCTTCAAGGCTTCAAGCCTGGGCTTGACCGATTTTATATAGAAGGACTTCATCCTGTGGGTTTCGAAGCCCTGTATGACGATTGAAACGAAGTTCATCACCAGCACCACAAAGGCATACCCGACGGACGATGTTCCATACCCCAATATGAGGTATGAAAAGAGTCCCGCACACAGGCCATACAGCAGTCTGCCCCATGAACTTGCGGGTATCGTTCCAAACCACTGGAGGATGAAAAGGGTGGAAAAGAGGACCCCACTTGTCAGGAAGGCAAGGAATATGTCTCCATACAGCTGGACTCCAGCAAAATGAGAGATGGGAGCAAAGCGTACCAGCAGTCCGTATGCAAGGCAGAATGATGCAGGAATCATAAGGCCGAGCATATCACCAGAAAAAAGAACCAGGGAGGCCAGCAGGTTCAGCAGGTTGAAACGGAATGCAGGAATGGGAGAACCGGAATCCCAGAAGAGGGTTACATACCCATCGGGAATCTCCATACCAAATCGGCGGAATACATTCTTGTTCAAAAAATCGGTTATCCTGCTGTCCACGGGAGACAGGGGGAACTGCCCGTTCTGTATGAGCGTAAGCACGGAATTCTTCTCCCGCAGGATGGAAAGATCGGCCAAAAACGGCGGAAAGGGGTGGGCATATACAAGGTATGCAACCGCAACGGACAGCGCAACAGGGTTGACCCAGGATGCGGCAAAGCCTTCAAATGCGTATTTGCCAAACAGCATGGAACACAGGCAGATTACAAAAATCGCAAGGGGGGGGTATGAAGCCGGGAGCAGAAACCCCACGAGCAGGCCCTGGAGCAGGGCAACCAGCCATGTAACCACGGACGGCGTCTTCCTAAAGCCGTAAAGTGCTTCGGCCACGAGGGAGGCAAGGACAGTTGAAAGGAGGACAAGCAGGGAAGAAAAAGAGCGCGTCACAAAAAGCAATGCAATTTGGGGCAGCAAAAGGCAGAGCATCATGGAAAGCACGGTCTTTGTGGATGGAGATACATAGATGAAGGGACTTTGCAAAATTCCTTTTCGTTTTATATTCATAGGTCATTCATCCTTATTCAACAGTGATATGATTTGTGCAAGCGGTATGTGAGAAGGACAAACCGAATTGCACAGGTTGCATCCAGAGCAGAGTACAGAACTCTCGTTAAAAAGCACGGGGGGCTTGTCCGTGAAGAGCAGGCTGCCGGCAAGTATATCGGGGAACAGCTGTTCGGGGCAGGCCTGCCGGCACTTTCCGCAGCGGATGCAGGCGGTGAAGTCCTGGTCGTACAGGCTGGATTTGGGAAGGAATGTCAGGGACTTGACAAACTTCGTTATGGGAACTTCAAAGTCAGAGAGCATGATGCCCCGCACCATTCCATTCACAACGACCCGTTCCGGCTGGATTTTGAATCCACCGCACTGCTTGGCAAGGTCGGCAATCGTTGTCCCGTGCCTGACTTTGAAAATCGCCGAGGCCCTCAGACAGGGACCGGAAACTTCAACAAAGCTTTCGATAACCGGCTTGCCGAGCACTATCGCCTCATACACGCAGAACAGGGTCTGGGAATCCACAAAGAGGGAGTTCACGTTTATGTCGCCAAAGTATTCAGACTGGGTGTTCCGCACATGTTTCTTCACGGTGCGTATGATATTCTCTTTCAGTCCGCAGGGGTACTTGGTTTCATCCACATCGATCGTCAGGACGGCGAAATCCTTCACCAGCTCATTTTCAACTACCGTTCCGCCGTCCTTGGGCAGGAGGAACACGATACCCTGCGCCCCCATCAGGCTGGCAAGTATGGAAGCCCCCTCTGCAATTTCCGAAGTATGGTTCCGGCCAACGAAGATGTCCGTACAGCGGCTGGGATCTTCGTCAAAAAGACGGACGACCAAATAGCCTCCTCCCCTCTTGCGGCAGGACGCAATCTGTGAAACCAAGGATGTGGGTCCTCCGAAGGTGTTCACGACTCCCTTCGCAAGCAGAAGCTTCAGCACGTCGTCATGCCCCACCAGCCTCCAGTCCCGTTTTTCCAAGCTTTTTCCCAAATAGTTGAATGAACCGGCCAGCTTTATCTCCAGCCCCTGGCCCATGCGTCCGTTGGGCAGCCTGCATTTGACCACCGCTCCGGCAATTCCGGGGATGGGGGCGTTCACGGCGGCATCGTCGGACTCGTCACCATGCATCGGGAAGGCCAGGAGCTGCCCCTCCGTAATCGGCTCCCCCGCCTTTATCAGGCACTTGTACTTCTTGTCCGAAATCTGGTTGAACGGGACGACAAGGCTCTTGGGCAAAAAAGAAGATAGGCTGCATGTAAAATGACTTCTATATGAAAAGGCAAGCTTGCTCACGGTATTCATGTCCTATACCCTGCTCCTGTTGAAAGAATAAAAGATGGTGCACAACACAACCGGCACGCACAGCGAAAAAACAATGACTATCAAGTTGAAAACATCGCCTTTCTTCCCATTGCTGCTGGAGTTCCCCAATGCTGTTGCGGAATACATGACCAGGACGTTCCTGTCCTGCTCCTTCAAAAGCTTTTCTACCGCCGGATACTCCAGGGAAGAAATCGACTTCTCCATGTCACGCCTGAAGGAATTGTTGTAGCTGAGCACGACCTCGTCCTTCCGCTTGACCCCCCTGTCGTTTTCATCATAGCGGGGAAGGACGACCTTGTCCCCCTCCTGCACGGGAGCATGGGGGACGTTCAAGTTCAAATAGGGATATGAAATCACTCCCCATGCCCATTTGAAATAGTCCTCGGCGTTGGGCAGGACCGCGCTGTCCAAGGGAAGTTCAGTTCCAGAGGTCCTACCGCCCGCAACCTGGACGGGACTGGGCATGAGGATGCCGGACACCGAAAACGCGCGGGAAAACTTCGCAGAAAAGATGAACATCAGGAGGAAAGCGAACATCGGCAGCAGCAGGCACAGCAGGAAGCGGGCGGTCCGCCCATAAAAGATGGGAATCTGCCGTGCCGTAAATATGAGGCTGTAGGTGAAGGAACTGTTCCTGTCCTTTATGATCTTGAGCTCCCGCAGGAAAAAGATGGCGCATGCGGACGCGGCCAAGGCCAGCAGGGCCAACGCCAGGCAGCTGGGCGACGAGGCGAAGAGAAGCAGGAGCGCCAGAAGCAGGAGGGCATCCACATAGAAATTCTTGAACACCGACGAGACAGCCCATTTCCTTCCCCATACGCTGCCCGCAAGGAAAATCGCAAAAATCAAAAAACAGCAGCCACAGACCACGGGGTAAAAGGGCCGTGAAAACGAGAGGAACAGCGGAAACAGGGCTGGGAGTGCGAAATGAAGCCGCTTAAACGAAACGACGCAGAGGAAGGCATACAGGGCCAAGACGACAAGCGGAACCATGAACGGGTAGCGTTCCTTTGCGTCCAAGCCCGCACTAAGATGCTGCTCGCGCACCAGGCGGTTGACCGCCTGTTCGCTTTCCTTCTCGTAGCTGTCGGGAATGTAGTAGAGCCGGTAATCACCGTCCCTATCCCGGAAATAGCCCAGCCTGTCCTCAAGGTAGCTGGAGCTGTCCAAAAGCGAATTGAAGAACTTGGTGGAAAGCGGAATGCGCTGGGCTCCCGCGCTTATGACATCGTGGCAGCCGGACTGGGCAAGGACAGAAAGCACGGACTCCTCTGAAGCAGACACGGGAACATACAGGACCCGGTAGCCTTTCCAAATCTGGGAAACGGAGACGGTACGACAGGAGAAGATGACGAGCGCGGACACAAGCATGAAGGCCATGAAGAAGATGTTCCTGCCGTCCAAAATGTTGCTGATAAACTTTTTAAACCTCATAGCTACAGCTCGCTGAACGCAATTCCAATGAAAAAACCCAAAAGGCAGCCAATGGCGACCTCGGCAGGGGTGTGCCCCTGAACCTCCTTGACGGCTTTGAAATCCAAGATTCCCTTTTCCTTGAGGATGCGGCCTATCCGGTTCAGCTCCTTGGCTTGGATTCCATTTGCCCGCCGCACGCCGACCGCATCACGGATGGTTATAAAAAACACGCCCAAGGAAAGGATGAACACGTCGCTGTTTATCCCCGACCGGAAGGCTATAGTCGTACAGAGGGTGGAAACCAAGGCCGAATGGCTGGAGGGCATACTGCCGGTCCGCCAGAACATAAGCTCGAAAAGCTCCTTGATGCTATGGATTTTACCGGAAAAAAGCTTTATGAGGGTCTTTATGAGCTGGGCACAGAACCAACTGAATACGCATGACAAGAACACGGGATTAGAGAAAAACAACCGTATCTGCTCCTTTGTACTTGCCATAACTATCTATTTTACGTTATTTAGCGCTTTTGTCTAGTGCCAAAGCAGGTTTTTCATGCAAAAACCCCAGCTCCATTCCTCTTGACTAAGGATGTATAAATATACATAATAATGGAATAAAAATAGAAAACAACGAGGCTATGACGTGAAAGAACGGCTCTCCAGGCTAAAGACGGTTCGCAAACTCATAAAAAACAACAGAATTGAAAGCCAGGAAGAGCTTTTGGGCTACCTGCAGAAGGACGGTTTCGACGTAACCCAGGCAACGCTGTCGCGCGACCTGAAGCTGCTCAAGGTGGGCAAGGTGAGCGACGGACACTCCGGCTACGTGTACACCCTCCCGGATGACGACGACAGGCGGGAAAGCGAGCAGATTTTCGTGCAGGATTTCCTCAGGGGCTACGTCAGCATAGAGTTCAGCGGGAACATAGTGGTCATCAAGACCTTCGGAGGACATGCTGACTCAGTTTCACAGGCCTTGGACGCATTTAATATGGAAGAAATCATCGGCACGATAGCCGGAGAAAACTGCATCTTCATCTGCCTGAGGCAGGACATCAGCTTTGACCAGTTCATGAAGAGCCTCAAGCGCAGGATTCCTGAGCTTGAGGAAGAATACCCGTAATGGCACGAGTGGCGTCAATGCCACTATCATGCCGAGGGGAGCGTCAGCGCGCTCTCTTGCCTAGGGGGACTCAGCACGCCCCCTTACCAAGAGGGGCCTCATCGCGCTATCTTCAAGACAGCGGCATCATGCGCCTTCAGTCCAAGAGAGAGGATTGCATCTCCTGCCAAGGGGAAGAGGTCCTTTCCCCTCCACAGGTCGCGTACGCCGTAGCTGGCCTTCCCGTCAATGCCGGGAAGCTCATTCAAGGCCACGGCAACTTCAGAGTCATCGTCAGCAAGGTTGAACAGGGCCACATAGACATCCCGTCCAGCCGCAGGACATCCCCCCCCTGAGCTTACCCAAACACACTGCCTGTCGTCCCGCATCAGCTGGAAGGCCCCCTGGCCTGATGAATGGACGGCAAGAATCTCCCGGTTGGTCAGCATCTCCTTCACCTCACCGTCAAGCTGCGTGAGGTCTGTGCCAATCATCAGGGGGCTGCGGAAGATGCACCAGAGGCTCAACATGGTCCGCTCCTCCTCGCGCGTGAAGCGGCTGGTCCGCTCCTTGCCCCATCCCCAGCCGAGCCTGCCGAATGGCAGCATGTCGCAGTCGGGCCAGTTGCCCCCGCCGACGTGCTTCTGCCAGACTTCGCAGCGCTCAAACATGGCCTTGAGCAAGTCCCAGTCATCCCAGAAGTCGTCCGTGATGCGCCACATGTTCGCATATTTTTCCAAGTGCCAGGCCTTTTCTATGACGGCAGGCCCGGGGCTCAGGCTCAGAACCATAGGACGCCCGCACCGCTCTATGGCCCGTGCGATTGCCTCCACCTCTTTCTCTGCGGAATAGGGATCGTGCGGGTACATGTTGGTATTGCAGATGTCGTCCACCTTCACATAATCTACCCCCCAGGAGGCATAGAGGGCAAAGATGCTGTCGTAGTAAGCCTGAGCCCCCTCCTTGTCCATGTCCACCCCGTACATGTCCCCGTTCCAGCGGCTGATGCTGAAGGGGTTGGCTATCCGGTCCGCCGTCACGTCCGTCCCCAGGAGCTTCATGTGCTCGTGGGCCGCCCGCCTGGGAATGCCCCGCATGATGTGGATGCCGAACTTGAGCCCCAGTCCGTGCACATAGTCGGCAAGCGGTCCGAAGCCCTTTCCCCCTGCGCTGGAGGGAAAGCGGTTGGGAGCGGGAATCTGCCGGGAATACTCGTCCAGGCAGAAATGGCTGAAAGGGATGTACTGCACGTCGGGGTTCATCTTTCCCGCATCGGGGTCCGACCACTGGATGTCGATGACGACATATTCCCAGCCCGCCCCCTTCAGGTTAGCAGCCATATAGTCCGCATTCGCCTTCACCTGCTCCTCGGTGACCATCGTGTTGTAGTAGTCGTAGGAATTCCAGCCCATAGGCGGGCGGGGGGCCACATCGTTTTTAGAATACATAAAACCACCTTGGCAAGAAAAAAGGCACCGGAACAACCGTCCGATGCCTTACGTAAAAAGCTGGATTACCCGGCCGGATTACTCGACCGCGCCCTTAACCCATGGGAAAGAGGAACGGTAGAGCGCCTTGGACCAATCAGGCGCAAACTCTATCCTCAAGGCCGGCTTCGGCTGGGCCGGACACGTGAACTTATAGTCGCGGTGGGTCTCGTCGCAGCGGAACTGGATGACGACGCACTGCTCAAGGACTCCGCCCTCGTTGGAAAGGGAGACGCGGAAGTTCTTCACGTTGCTGTCGTTGAACGTGTAGATGACAGCGCCCGTGCTGTGATAGGAAAGGACGATCGTTCCATCAGAATTGAACGTCCAGTCCGCATCATAGGTCTCATCAACCCAGGTTCCGCGAACAGTGGAAACATCGAACGCGAACGCACCGACAACGCTGATAAGCGCAACGGCAAACAAAGCAAGAAGCTTTTTCATCTTTTACTCCTATAAAAAAGTGTTTTTCTCCGATTGGGAAAATTATAGCACATTTTCAGCCTTTGTACAGATTAATTTGCATTTTTTCCTTATTTTTTTTCAGGAAGCTGCCGAAAGGAGCTCCTTCCTCAGCTCGGCCGCCGACCAGAAGAGGATTGAGTGTATTCCGAGGGCCGCCGCGGCATCAACGTTCTCCTGCCTGTCGTCCGTGAACACCGCATCCTTTGCGTCCACGTCTTCCGCCGTCAGGATAATCCGCCAGAAATCCGGATCGGGCTTTG
>JAILON010000167.1 GCA_024690865.1 Treponema sp.
TATTGCAAAAAAGTATAAAGAGTTATAAAGCGCTATGAAGAAGAACTCGTACAAAGTTTCTCATATAATTTGAACAGTTCCGACACGCATTCGCTTTCCGCCATCTTCATGTTGAACCCATAGGCGGCCATTACGGCTTTGTCATTCTCGCAGTGGGCTTTGCGGAGGTCGGCGGGCATTGTCAGCTCATTATACAACTGAGCTAACGTCGCGTTCGGATATTTCCCTCTTGCATCCAAAATGGCTTGGGCTGTCTTTTCTATCCTTGCCCTTTCGCCATCAGAAAAATCGGCCCAGGGAAATGTATTGTATACAAGCGATGCAGAAAATCTGTAATCGCTCTTCATGCGGCTTCCTACAGTTCGCATCCAACCCATACATACGCTTGATGTGATTACTCCAAAAATAAAGAGATCTCCGTTTGGTATTACAGAGGCAAGATTGCTTGCCACTGTGTCCTTGTCGATGAAGCCTATGGGAACATATTCCCTGTTTTCGGAAGAAAGCATGGGAATAAGGATTGACGGGGCTGCAACATACCGGTCCTCAGCAAAGAGTATCGGTGTGTCAGCCCTACGCCTCGTCTGCTCTTTTTTGCTTGCAAGCCTGAACTCCTTCACCCTTTTCACCCGGGCAAGTACAGACGGCATCTTGGAAAGTTCGTCAGGAGGACAATCCTTTAGCCAAAGACAATAGCGCACGCTTCCATTTATGAATTCCTCAGCCCCGATATATCTCTTTATGTACTTTTTTGCCAGCGGATTCCGTGAAATCAAATCTTCTTTTTCATCTTCCTGCAAGATTAGATTCCCTCCATCGGTTGGGCATGATCCAACTGTCATTTCCGGGACTTTTGCAAGCGGAAATTTCCGGTCCTTTACGATAATGTCCGGGGCATCCAGCAAGTACGCATTTATGTTTGCAACAACTATAGATTTGCCATCAGCGGTGAATATTCGTTTTTCTTTCACGTGAGAACAAGTGCTGAAACTGATGATGACACAATGGACATGGGCCATGTCATAGCTTTCGCTGTACCATTTGAATGTACGGTACGCAAAGTCAATCGAGACAGCTTTCTCCCTCGCGTATTCCCACAAGGGGGCGACAGCTATTCCCTGACATACAGAGTTCGTTGACACAAATGCTACCCTTGTGTTTGTATTGGCTACCAAGTCGAATGCTTTTTTATACCACGACGCGACATAATCAAGATTCCCATACTGCTTTATCCCTGAGAACACAATGGCCATATCTTCTTTTTGCACGGGAGTCTGGTAGCTCTTGCCTACGAACGGCGGATTTCCGATGATGTAGTCGTAGACCACGGGATTTGTCTTGGGCAGGACGGGTTTCTTATGCTCGCTTGTACGCTGGATGATGTTCAGCTCCTTGAAGCGCTTTCCGTAAATGGCACTTGCGTCGGCAAGATCATTGGCCGACAGCACAGCCGTGGAACTTGTATCTGTTTCTGGGGAACGGACTTCTAGCGAGCCGTCCGTAAAATCTGCCTCGTCATAGATGTTGAGTTTTTCCGCAAACAGGTATCCTGTCTGCGGGACATCGCTGAGCGTGCTCCATCCAATCCTCAGAGCATTCCCTTCTATAATGTTTGCGTTGTCTGTCAGCGGCAGGAAGTCGATGCTCTGGCTCAGAATAGCCTCGGTTTCTAACATCATCTGGCTTTCGGCAATCCAGAGGGCGGTTTTCGCGACCGTCACGGCAAAATCGTTTATCTCAATTCCATAGAACTGGCCGATACGCACTTCAATCGGGTTCTCGAACTCGCCCATCAGCACCTGCCCGCCAAAACGGAGCTTTATGGCTTCGTTCTCAAGGCGTCGGAGGCATACGTAGGTTTCCGTCAGGAAGTTGCCGCTTCCGCAAGCCGGGTCAAGGAATTTGAGGCTACCCAGCTTCTTCTGGAATGTGATCAGCCTGTCATTCCTCGTCTTTGCGGTCTTTACCGCACAGATTTCATCGAACTCCGCGTTCAACTCGTCCAAAAAGAGTGGTTCTATCAGCTTGTGAATGTTGGCTATGCTTGTGTAGTGCATTCCACCCTTGCGCCGAGTTTCAGGGTTGAGTGTTGACTCGAAGACAGCACCGAAAATCGTCGGGCTTATCGCGCTCCAGTTAAATGGTGCACAGTGGTTTACAATGACATCGACTATCTCATCGGTGAAATGAGGGATTTCTATGTCCTCGTCCCGGAACAGGCCTCCGTCCACGTAGGGGAAATGGGCAAGCTTTGTGTCGTACTTGTCGCGCTCGTCCTCTCTGGTGTCCAGCGCCTTGAACAGAACCATGACACCAGTCCGAAGGTTCTCCACGGCGAATGACCTTATGTAGTCCTCGAATGCCGTCCTCGTTGCAAAAAGCCCCGCATCCTCGGCGTACAGGCAGAACACGAGGCGGACGCAGAGAATATTCAGGCTGCGGAGGCTCTTCGCGTCGGGATTGAGATATTGCTTTATGAGTGCGTCATAGAGCTTTCCGACAAGCTTTCCTGCTTGTATGGAAAGTTCCTCCTCCCGCCGTATGTTCTCATTCTTCCGGTCAATGAGGAATGTCAGTCGGTAGTATTCCTTTTCCAGATCCTTGAGAAACACCTGCTGTGGCTCACCGTTCGGAACTTCAAGGTCATAGATCAGAAATTCGGCAAAATTGCAGATGACAATCCAGCGGGGCTTCTCGGATGCTTTCATCTCACCAACATACCGCTTTGCTTGCTGGTAGGGAGTGAGAACCGCCCCGTCAGACTGTTCGTAGGCACGATGCAAATCAATTTTCACGCCCTTTTGTTCAATGAGCACCCTGGTCTGGGCGATGTATGCATCAATGTAACTTGTATGCGTCAATTGAACAGGCTTTTCGAATTCGATGCTGGCTGCCGCATCAGCCAGACCAAACACGTTCTGGAGAAGTTGAATCCAGAATCGCTGAGTCTCCTGTTTTTCATCACCTCTACCGTCCCAGTTTTTCGCAAACGTTTTTGCAGCCTGAACCTGTTCAACTTGACTCATATCTTTACTGTACTATGATTTGTAGTCTGTTTCAAGCCTTTTGACAACACCATACTGACAGTCCATTTGCGCCTCACGCACATGTCCGTATGTGGGGCAGGCGACAGCCCGTATGCGGGGTACGCGACTGGTCATGTTTCGATCATGCGACAGCCCGTATGTCGGTCACGCACATGTCCATGTGCGGGTGCACAATCTAGCTAGAGTGTGATCTATAATCCAGCTAGGATGTTCTTAAAATCTAATTAGGAAGAGCGGCGCATCTAGATAGAGTGAACGGTTGCTGCCGCGGAAGCAGTCTGTCTGAAGAATAGAACTCTTGTTCTGTATCCCCACAGCAGGCAAGAAATATACTGCATTTTCCCCCAAAAGTCAAATCACCGCTGCCGGCAGTACGGCCTTCGTTGCCCTTCCTTG
>JAILON010000169.1 GCA_024690865.1 Treponema sp.
CAATAGTTTGTGATAAAAAGTCCTCGGTGCTTCCCCCGGATTGCGGTCGCTTTCCCGACCGTGAACCTATAACCAGATAATATCAATCCGAACAATCCAAAATCCGCCGCCCGCCTGAATTTTACATTGTGTTTTTATGCAGCTTCCGATATAATGGAAGAAGAGTAGTAGGCCTCCGGCAGCAATCCGGACCGGGAGCCGAGCGGAGCCGAATATGAAAAGAAGGTTGATCTTTGTAGTAAACACGTGCATCATATCCGGCATAGTCGCGCTGTCCCTCCTCTACATGGCGCAGAGCAGGTGGACCTTTGCGCGCTCCCAGACGATGAGCTTCCTTGCGATGACGAAGAGCATCGCCCAGATTACCTCCAACTACATGAACGGCGAGCAGCTCGCCTGCGACACCTGGAGCAACTACATCAACAAAAGCCATATACCGATGGAAGATGCGATCGCGTTCCTGCGCATGTCCATCGCGCGCAAGCACAGCACCCCCACATCATCTACATAGACGACGGTTCCATGGCGGGCATCTCTTCGGAAGCCCATGCGGACAACAAGGCCGACTATACCGTGTCGTACAGGGACATGGACCTGTTTCCCAGCTTCGAGACCCGGAACGACGGCGTAAAGGCAAACATCACGCGGGCGTTCACCAATCCCGTGAACGGGCGGCAGTCCATCGCCTTCTACAACAAGATTGCCCTCAGCGAGGGAGGCAGGGAGCGGGAGGCCCTCCTGCTCCGCATCATTCCGCTGGACACGCTCAGGAACAGCTGGGTCTTCCCGACCGAAAGCTACAAAAACTCAGAGATTTCCCTGATCGACTCGGACGGCGACTACATCATCAAGGGCAAGTCCTTCAAGAACTCCAACTTCTTTGAGTTCTACAAGTCCTACAATGCCCCCGACTACGCGATGCAGCAGGCATTCCACGACAACATCACCGGGGAAAACACCACCACGACCATGCGGAACTCGCAGGGCAAGGACTGGCTCATTGCCCATGCCGTCGTCAATTCCGCAAGCGACTGGATAATCGTCTCCAGCCTGCCTCAGAGCGAACTCAGGGACCATACGAGCGACCTGCCCCTCATCATCATCATCAGCTGCGGCTTGGTCCTGATGATTGTGTTCAACCTGATTACCATGATGATGTTCAACCGCCAGCTCGCGCTCACCGCCGAGGCGGAAAAAGCGGCAAACCGGGCAAAGTCCGACTTCCTGTCGGTAATGAGCCACGACATACGCACCCCGATCAACGCCGTGCTCGGTCTGGACGAGATGATCCTGCGCGAGAGCGGCAGTCCCGTCATACAGGGCTACGCCTCCGACATCCAGTCGAGCGGCAAGATGCTCTTGGGCCTCATCAACGACATACTGGACTTTTCCAAGATAGAGGCGGGCAAGATGGAGATAGTCACGGCGGACTACGACGAGGGTGACGTGATGTCCGACCTGGTGAACATCATCTCGCCCCGCGCCCAGGCAAAGGGCCTCGCCTTCGTCGTCAACGCAGACACGCCTACGCCCTGCCGCCGGGCATCGGGGACACATTCCAAAAGATACGGGACGCCGTGGGCGTGGGGGACAAGGATGCCGCGCTCACCCTGCTGTAGGAACGGTCGGACCGCAACTGTGCAGGGATGGACGGCATCGAAGGCCCTCTCTAAAAACGGGACTCTCTAAAAACGGGACTTGTCCAGTTTTTGGAGATGCCGTATACTGGGGCGATGGAACTCTTTCAGCTCAGATATTTCATGGAGGTCGCCAAGCAGCAGCACGTGCGGAAGAGCGCGGAGACCCTGCACGTGAGCCAGCCCGCCGTCACCAACGCCATCCACCGGCTTGAGGCGGAGCTGGGGGTTCCCCTCTTCGTGCCGAGCGGCAGGTCCATCCGCCTGAGCACCTACGGCAAATTCCTCTACGACGAGCTCTTTCCCCTGAGCGGCACGCTGGACTCCCTCCCCGAGCGGATACGGAACATGCATTCGCGGGCACGGCCCACCATACGGCTGAACGTCTTCGCCGCCTGGTTCATCGTCATGGACGCGGTGCTCGAGTTCCAGCGGATTGATCCGGACGTGAACTTCAACGTCGTGCGGAGCGAGACGATGGAGCTTGCCGACATCTCGGTGTTCACCGTCCAGAATTACCGGTCCAAAAAGCAGAAGCCCGGCGACATCTTCGTCTGTACCGAAGAAATCTACCTTGCGGTGCCGAACGTGCCCCGCTTTCAAGGAAATGATTCCATCCGCCTGACCGAGGTGGCGGACATGGGCTTCGTGCAGGTTTCTGCCAAGAAGTACTTCCGCACGGTCTGCGACAGCTTCTGCAAGGCGGCGGGAGTTCACCCCAATACGGTCTTCGAGAGCGACGACCCCAACGCCGTCTGCTTCATGATATGCAACAAGATGGGCGTGGGCTTTTGGCCGGAATTCACGCTCGGGAACATCAGGTTCACCGACCACATCCTGCTCAAGAGGATAGAGAAGCCGGACTGCCAGCGGGACATCGTGATAGAGCGGCATGACGTGAACAGCGACAACATCCACGTGCAGGTCTTCTATGACTTCCTGACCTGCTATCTGGAGCTCTACCGCCTCAATCACGGCGGTGGCGGCCAGCCGCCGGCTCCTGCGGACTGACAGTCCGCGTACTTGTCTACAGTCAGTCCACATAAAAAAGGCGGCTTGTTCCAGCCGCCTTTTTCGTTTGTTTCGGATCCTGCTTCCTGCCACGGCCCTGCCACCGCAGGAAGCCTGTCCGTTCTGGAGCCTGGCCTGCCGGGCATCCGGTGCATGGCCGTCCCGGCTTACACCTTGAACTCGTCTATCTGCTTGCCTATCTTGCCGATTGACTGTTCCATGCGGTCGGAAACCTCTTTGAGCGCCATGCCGGTCTCGTTTATCTTCCGTGCCCCATGGAGCATCTCGTCCATGCTCTGCTTCATCGAAATCGTCACGTCCTGCAGCATCTGCACTTCGGAAAGGATGAGCTTGTTGCCCTCGTGCATCTCCTCGGAGGCGACCTTGACTTCCTGCGTGCTGTCGTTCATCATCTTGAGTGCGCCGACAATCTGCTTGGAACCCTGGTTCTGCTCCTCCATCGCCGTCCGCACCTGCATGACCAGCTGGTCGGTGTCGGCAAGCTCCTGCGAAACTTGCGAGAAGGTCTTGCTCGCTTCCTCGGAGGCGTGGACGACGTCCGCGATGGAAGCCATTATCTGCTTGAGCTGGTTGCTTATCTGCGTGGACTGCTGGCCGGAAGTCTCGGAGAGCTTGCGGATTTCGTCCGCGACGACTGCGAATCCCTTTCCCGCCTCGCCCGCATGGGCCGCCTCGATTGCGGCGTTCATGGCGAGCAGGTTGGTCTGCTCCGCGATGCTCGAAATGGCGGCGTTCGCGTCCTGCAGCGTGGCGGACTGGCTCTCGATGGCGGAAACCTTCTGGCTCACGGCCTCAAGCTTATGGAAGCCTTCCTGGGAGTGGGACTGCAAGTCTCCGAACACGTCCTTCATCCGCTCCACCGAGCTGGTGACGGCATTGATGTTGCCTATCATCTGCTCGACGGCCGCGCTCGCCTGGGTCACGCCGCCCGACTGCCCCTCTATCATCTTGTTGAGCGAGTCCACGTTGGCGGAAATCTCGTCCACTGCCCCGGCGGTCTGGTCCACGCTCTTCTTCTGGTTGTCGATCTGCTGGCCGAAGCTGTCTATGTTCGCAATAATCTGGCTGATTGCGCTCGCCGTGTCGTTGGCGGAGGCCGCCATGTCCTCTCCCGCGACGCTCAGCTCGTTCTTGGAGGCCTTGACCTCCTTGATGATGTCCTGAAGCTTCTCTGTAAATTGATTGAATCCCTGCACCACCTGGCCGATTTCGTTGCCGGAACTGACCGCGATTCGCTGGGTCAGGTCGGCGTTGCCCGTCGCGATGCCGCGGATGGTGTCGCGGACGGTGCGGAGCGGCTTGAGGGCGACGACCAGCACCACGCCGCCCAGGATGAGGATGACGATGAGGACCCCGATGCCGAACGCCGTCGTCGCAGCAGCAATCTTGTCACCCAATGCTTCAATCGAACCCTGCGCGACGGTGAAGCCGAATGCCCAGGGGGTGTCCTTTATGGAGTCGTAGACGAAGAGGTCCTGCCCATTACCCGTGTAGGACTTGATCCAGCCGTAGCCGGACTCGCCGTTGACCATCTTCTGGGAGTAGGGAATGAGGTCCTCATGCCCCTCGCCGGGGTTGGTCAGGAAGTTGCCGCCATCCGCCGCATAGGGGTGGTACATGATGTTGCCGTCGTGGTCCAGCATGAACTGCCAGACACCGGCAGGGACGTTCAGCTCCTTGACGGGCTTGATGAGGGTCTCCAGCGGGATGATGCCCGTAATCATGCCGAACAGCTTGCCGTCCCTGTCCTTGAGCGGCTCCGACACGTGGACGACGGTCTTGCCCGTCGTCTTTGCGGTGACGGGGTTGTCCACGAAGCGGGATTTGCCCTGCTTCATTATCGCCTGGAAGTAGTCACGCGTCGATATCTCCGTCGGCTTGCCCTGATCGGTGACCGCCTTCCCGTCCGGCCCGGTAATCATCATATAGTCGTACTCGGAGGCCCTGACCTGGGTGTTGTCCAGCATCCACTGGATTGCCGCGTCAAGGTCGCCGTCCTTCATCACGTCCGCATGGACGTAGACCTGCAAATCCTTGAAGTAGCCCTCCACGTTGTTGTCTATCGCGAGCTTGAGCGCGTCCGCAAGGGTTCTGTAGCTCTCCGTGTTGGAAGCCTTGGAGTCGGCCTTTGCGATTTTTGAGATTGAGAAAACCTGCACCGCCGTCATAAGGGCGAATCCCGCCCCAATCATCATGATAAGGTAGGCGACCAGGCTCAGAGATTTCTTTTTTTCGTTTTCCATAGAAAAGTTCCTCCGAATATAACTCGGATTATAACACGGTATCCGTTAGAACGCAAATTTTTAGTTCCTATCAGATTGATAAGCGGGGGGTTATTAAAAAAGGCGGCCCACAGGGACCGCCTGTTGCATTGATATGGAGCTTGTTCCTCTCCCTACACCTTGAACAGGTCTATCTGGCTGCCTATCTTGTCGATGGCCCCGTGCATCCTGCCGGAGATGCTGCCCAGGACGCTGCCTGTCTCGCTGATCCGCTGCGCCCCGGCGGACATCTGGTCCATGCTCCGCTTCATGCTGGACGTGACCTCCTGCAGGCTGCCCATTTCCGCCTTGATTTTTGCGCTGCGGGCGGACATTTCCTTGGATGCCTTGTGGACTTCCACCGTGCTGTCGTTCATGTTCTTGAGCGCGCCGCCTATCTGCTTGCTGCCCTCGTTCTGCTCCTGCATGGCCGCCTTGATCTGCATGACCAGGGCGTCGGTCTCCTTTATCTTGCTGGAAACGGCGGCGAAGGCCTCGCTCGACTCCTGGGACGCGGAGACGACCTCGGTAATCGAATCCTTTATCTTCTTCAGCTGCTCGCCGATCGTCTTGGACTGGCCGGAGGAAGTCTCGGAGAGCTTGCGGATTTCGTCGGCGACGACGGAGAATCCCTTTCCCGCCTCGCCCGCGTGGGCGGCCTCGATCGCGGCGTTCATGGCGAGCAGGTTTGTCTGGCTCGCGATGCTGGAAATGGCCTGGTTGGCCTCCTGCAGCATCTTGGACTGGTCCTCTATCTGCCGCACCTTCTCGTTGACGGCCTGCTGCTTGTCGAATCCGGACTGCGCGTCGGCGGAGAGGACCTGGAAGGAGTCGGCCATCTTGTCCACGGACTGGTTGACCGAGGAGATGTTTCCTATCATCTGCTCGACGGCGGCGGAAGCCTCGCTGACGCCGGAGGACTGGCTTTCGATGAGGTCATCCATGCTCTGGATGTTCTGGGAGATGTCGTCCACGGCGACGGCGGTCTGGCCCACGCTGCCGCCCTGACTCGTTATCTGGGCGGAGATGTCGTCTATGTTCACGATAATCTGGGAAATTGCGCTCGCCGTGTCCTCCGCGCTCCGGGACATCTCGTCGCCGGATTCGGTCAGCCGGGCCTTGGAGCCCTGCACGTCCTTCATGATCTGCTGGAGCTTGTCCAGGAAGAGGTCGAAGTGGATGATGAGGTCGCCTATCTCGTCGCGGATGAAGAGCTTGCAGCGTTTGGTCAGGTCAGCGTCCCCGGTCTCCAGTTCCTTGAGGAAGTTCGTCACGTTGTAGATTCTCCACATGAGCCAGTGGATGAAGGTGTAGCTGCATATCAGCAGGAAGGCGATGAGCGCCGCCGTAATCGGGATGACGATGGCGAGCGTGGTGTTCTTTATGCTCTTGACCATCTCCACGTCCTTGGCGATGAAGAGCATACCCGCTATGCTGCCGTCCCCGTTGACGAGCGGCTGGTAGGTCGAATAGTACTCCTTGCCCTTGATGATGTTCTTGCCCTCGAAGCTCTTGCCCTCGTGAAGGACACTGTTGATTATGTCCTCGTTGTCCAGGCGCGTTCCCTTCACGTCGGGCAGCGTGGAGTCCACCCGCGTCGCATCCCTAAATATCGTGCATTCGACGTTGTAGCCGTCCTGCATCAGCTCCGCGAAGTAGCCGTTTGTCAGGTCATATCCGGCAAGGACGCAGCCGGTGACCTTGCCCCCTTCTTTGACGGGGCAGGCGGCGAGCGCGGCGAACTCAAGGCTGCCTATCGCCTCGAAGGTCGTGGTCGGCTTGCCCTTGAGCGCGCCGTACACACAGGAGAGGGCGTTCAGGTTCTTGCCCTCGCCGAGCTCCGGCATGTTGCTCGCGACGACGATACCGTACGCGTCTATGACGGCGAGCAGGTCCAGGTCATCGTTTCCTTCCTTCTTCTTCTCCAGGTAGGCGCGCGTGCCCGCGCTGTCCTGATGCGAGGTGGACTGCAGGATGTAAGGCGAATCGGTCAGGATGTTTGCCGTGAGCGCGAGCGTGGAGACCCAGTCCGCCATGACGTTCGCGGCACCATGCTCGGTGTAAGTGAGCTCTTTCTGCGTGTTCTTGATGAGCTTGCTGTCGAACACCGACAGCGATATCGTTGCCACCAGTACCGCCGCCAAAAGGATGAAGCCGCCTATGAGGCCTATCAGCTTGGTGGAAAGCTTCATGTCGCGCTTTGCCTTCGTGTCAAACCTGTCCAGTTCCTTCTTTGCCATAGTGATTCGAATTCTACCATAAAATATAATAAAAAGCAAACTTTTTATAGTTTGGAAAGGAGGCCGATCGTGGTGGCTTGCGGGGCGGAAATCAGTTTTCATGGGGGAATCATCCATAAAAAACGTATGGGGACACCCAGCGGAAATACGTTTTTTTACTGTAAATCTTCTGTTACAGTATTGTAAATTTCTCGTTACAATATTGTAATTTCCCCGTTACAATATTGTAATTTTCCCGTTACAATATTGTAAATTTTTTGTTGCAATACTGCAAATTTTCCCGGAGAAGTATACATTCCTGTTTTTTGGCCACGTATAACTAGGGTGTAGGCATGAAAAGGTGAAACCCATCCAGCCTGCCGGGGCCGTACCGGGCTGTGTCCGGGGCCTGTTCCCGGTGTGGCCGGACGGCGTCGGCCGCCGTGCCTGCGAAACTGTTGCAAGAGGTGGACGTATGAATTCGTTGAACCAGATTATTTTGGAAGGGAATGTATGCAGGCAGCCGGAGTTGAGGCAGTCGGCGGCAGGGAACTACGTGTGCGTGATGCCCATTGCGGTGAACCGGTCGTACCGGACTGCGAAGGGCGAGAATACCGAGGAGGTGTCGTTCTTTGATGTGGCGACCTTCGGCAAGACGGCGGAAGTGTGCAGCCGGTACGCGACCATTGGCCGCCACGTGCGCGTGGTGGGGCGGCTCAAGCAGGACCGCTGGAAGAACCAGGAGGGCAAGGCCCAGAGCAAGGTGAACATCATTGCCGAACACGTGGAGCTGCTGAACCTGCCGCGCAGGCAGATGGACGGCCCCTTCCCCCGCGGCGGATCCGATGCCGCCGGTACGGAGGCCACGCTGGTGGCCACCAACGTGGCGGCCGCGAGCCAGCAGGATGATGATGATGAGGAGGACACCGTCGGTGAGGAGGTCCCCGCCTTCTAGCGCGGACGAAACTGGGGACGGCCGCGGCGGTCTGTCAGGGAGCAGGCCGTGGCGGGCCGTGGGGAACCGACCGGCTCCGTAGAGGGGGCGGTTCCCTGCCTCGCGGGCCCGTGCCGCCCCATTGCGGGCTTGTCCGTGCCAGCCCGTCTGCACCGCAGGGGAGGGGATGGGGGCGTGGGCAGTTGGAAATTCCAGCGGATGTGTGGTATGATGAGGCCGTGGAGGTGAAAGTATGCCGTTGGCAGTGCTGCAACAGCGATTGAATTCGTTCCCCGAAGAGTATTTCGATGAAATAAATGCTTTTTTTGATTTGCTTTCATATAAAGTTGCCGCTTTGTCCGCAAAAGAAAAAAGCGTGTCAAAGGACGAAGTAGAAAAAATAAATGCGGTGCTTGAAAAAATCCCGGAATCCGAGCAGCTGCAATATTGCGATGCGGGCTTGGAAAGCGTGAGAGAGGCATTGAAAAATGACACGTGGTGAAATCTGTTACGGGACTGCCGAAAGATTCTGTTACACAACCGCATTTGATAGTGCATGTGAATAAACGGCGGCTCTTGGAAAAAGTGGGCAAAGTGGACAGGCTTGTGCTGAATGAAATTCTGGACGGTGTTATTGCCACAATACGCTGATTTGCGTTGTCCCAGAGGCATTGTCCTTTCTTCTACTATAATATATCATAGGGAAACTTTGACCGGGAGACCGCCTTATGGAACGTTCTAAAATCGTCGTGTTGGATTTCGGCAGCCAGTATGCCCACCTCATCGCCAAGCGCCTGCGTATGCTGGGCTACTATTCCGAGATAGCCCTGCCTTCCGCCCCGCTTTCCGCGTTCGGAAATGCGAAGGGAATCATTATGAGCGGGGGACCGGCCTCGGTCTACGAGAAGGACATCCCGGAGTTCAACAAGGAAATCCTGACCCTCGGCATCCCCATCCTGGGGCTCTGCTACGGGCACCATCAGATGGCGATATGCTACGGCGGCAGGGTCGGCAAGGCGGAGGTCGGCGAGTTCGGCATTGCGCGGCTGGAACTGACGGACGCGGGCAAGAAATCGCCCCTCTTCCGGGGTGTACAGGCGGTCTCCGACACGACGCAGGTCTGGATGAGCCATCAGGACGCGGTCCTGGAGCCGGGCGGGGGCTTCGAGGTCATCGGGAGCACGAAGGACTGCCCCTTCGCTGCCCTGCAGGATCTGGCGAGGAAACGCTTCTCCCTCCAGTGCCACTGCGAGGTCAAGGACACCCCCGAGGGCAACAAGATATTCGAGAACTTCGCCGCCACTATCTGCGGGATGGAGCGGAACTGGGACGAGGACACCGTCCTCAATCACATAATGGAAAGCATAAAGGCACAGGCCGGGGACCGGAAAGTCCTCCTCTTCCTGTCGGGCGGGGTGGATTCCACCGTCGCCTTTGCCCTGCTGAACAAGGCCCTGGGCCAGGACAAGGTGCTCGGCCTGCACATAGACAACGGCTTCATGCGCAAGGACGAGAGCCGCAGGGTCGCCGAGGCCTACAAGGCGCACGGCTTTACGAACTTCATCAGCGAGGACGCGAGCGAGTCCTTCCTCAAGGCGGTCGCGGGCCTGACCGACCCGCAGAAGAAGCGGATGGCGGTGGGCGAGAACTTCATCACGGTGAGGGACGCGGTCGTCTCCAGGCTCGGCCTGGCCGATAGCGGAACAGCCGAGCCGCTGTCCGAAGGCAAGTGCGAGCCGTCAGGCTCGTCAACGGTCGGCCGTGAGGCCGAGCCGTGGCTTCTCGCCCAGGGGACGCTCTACCCCGACATCATCGAGTCGGGCGGGACCAAGAATTCCCACGTTATCAAGACTCACCACAACCGGGTGGACGGCATACAGAAGCTCTTGGAGCAGGGGCTCGTCATAGAGCCGCTCAAGGACCTCTACAAGGACGAGGTGCGGTCAATCGGAAAGAAAATCGGCCTGTCGGACGAGCTTGTCATGCGCCACCCCTTCCCCGGGCCAGGCCTGAGCATCAACGTCCTCTGCTCCGACGGGAAGATGGCGGAATGCGACGTGGCGGACTACGAGGCGGCCAAAAAGGAACTTGCCGCGCTGGACACGGGCGGAATCTTCTGCGAGGACTGCCATGCGTCGCTGAGCATGTCCGTCCTGCCCGTCCGTTCGGTCGGCGTGCAGGGGGACTTCCGTACCTACCGCTTCCCTGCCGTGGCTTCGTTCGTCAAGGACGACGGCGGCCTTGCGCAGGGCTTTCTGCACCTGCCCAAGAAGTGGGAGAAGCTTGAGGCCCTGTCCTCGCGCGTGACCAACCGCTGCGACAAGCTGAACCGATGCATCATCAAGCTCTACCAGAAGCCGGGGCTGAAGGAGGCGGACTTTGCCCTGCAGGAAGGCTACTGCGACAAGCGGCGGCTGGACCAGACCCGGGACGCGGACGACATCGTGCTGACCGCATTGCACAAGAGCGGCTGGTACGGGAAGATTTTCCAGCACCTGACGGTGAACCTGCCCTACGCCTCGTCAAAGGAGCACTGCAGTTTTGTCCTCCGCCCCCTCTGCTCGGAAGACGTGATGACAGCCCGCTTCGCATGGCTTGACAAGGAGCTTCTGGAGGGAATCGTCAGGGACATCGCCGCCCTGCCCTACGTGGACGCGGTCTTCTACGACCTGACGAACAAGCCGCCCGCAACCTTCGGCTGGGAGTAAGGCGGAACCAGGGCGGCCCGTCCCCATGGTGGGCGGGCGATTGCGCCGCGAGGGGTGACAGATGACAGAGACCTTTTTTACGAACACGACGGAGACCGACCCCGAGGTCCTCATCGATACCTTCTTCAAAAGCTTCCCCGACCAGTACGAGGGGGAGGACGGGGACAGGATACGGGCGGCCTGGGACTACCTCATCTCCAAGACCGGCACTCTCAAGCGCAAGTGCGGGCTTCCCTACTACCTGCACCCCATGCGGGTCGCCTGCGTCCTTGCCCTGAGCCGCTTGGATACAGACACGATTGAGGCGGGCTTCCTGCACAACATCCTCGACGTGGACGTGGACTGCCTGGGCGAGATTGAGTCAAAGTTCGGCAAGAGCGTCGCGGGCATCTGCGCGGGCACTGCCAAGATAACCAGCCTGAAGGTGAAGAGCAAGACCATGCAGGAGGCGGACAGCATCCGCAAGATGCTCTTCGCGATGGTGGACGACATCCGCATCATCTTCGTCAAGCTCGCCGACCGCCTGGACCGGATGCGGAACCTGCGCATGGTGGAGCCGGACGCGCAGCGGGAGGTCGCCAAAGAGGTCATAGACATCTGGGCACCGCTCGCGGGCCGCCTGGGTATGAACGACGTGAAGAACGAGATGGAGGACCTGAGCCTCAAGTACTCCAACCCCGACGCCTTCCAGCAGATAAAGGCGATCGTCGCCCAGAAGAAGGACGAGAGGGACAGCTACCTGCAGGGGGCTGTCAAAAAGATTTACTCGGCGACGGAGAAGATGGGCTTCACCGTGTCCATCACGAGCCGGGCCAAGCACTTCTATTCGATATACCAGAAGATGCGCAAGCGCAACAAGGAGGCGGGGGAGCTGTACGACCTGCTCGCCCTCCGCGTGATATGCCACACCGTCGGCGAGTGCTACACCCTCGTCGGAATCGTCCACGGCCTGTGGAAGCCGATGGACGGGCGCTTCAAGGACTACATCGCCATGCCCAAGTCCAACGGCTACCAGTCCCTGCACACGACGGTCATCTGCGAGGGCAAGCCGCTTGAGATCCAGATACGGACGGAGGAGATGCACAACGTCGCGGAGCACGGCGTTGCCTCCCACTGGCTCTACAAGAAGGGGACCAACCACGACATGGTGAAGGCGGAGGACCTGAGCATCATCAACCAGCTCAAGGAGCTGCGCGACGAGCAGGGCGGGGCTGCCGATGAGGGCTTCTTTGAGAAGCTCCGCGACGAGCTTCTGGGCGACTCCATCTACGTCTTTACCCCCAAGGGCGACGTGAAGGAGCTGCCCGCCGGGAGCAACGCGATAGACTTCGCCTACGCAATCCATTCTGCCGTCGGGGAGAAGATCGTCGGGGCCAAGGCGGACGGTAAGATTGTGCCGCTCACCGCCCCCCTGCAGAACACACAGATTGTGGAGATCCTGACCAGCCCGCAGGCCCACCCGACCCAGAACCAGCTCAAGGCGGTCAAGACCGGCAAGGCCCACCAGAAGATACACTCCTGGCTCGTCGCCAATGACCCTACCTTCATCGACCGGGAGGCGGAGGCCAAGAAGCAGGCGGAGGCGGAGGCCAACGCCGAGTACTCCCGCAGGATGGCGCAGAAGCATCAGGAGAAGCAGGACGGCAGGAAGAAGGCGAAGAAGGCTGCGGACGCGGACGGCGAGAGCTACACCGGCCGCATCAAGATAGACAACACGACGAACTTCTTCATTACGATAGCCCAGTGCTGCTGCCCTAGGCCGGGCGACCCCATCTCCGGCTACGTGAGCCGCAAGCGGGGCATCACCGTGCACCGGGCGGACTGCCTGACCTTCCTGCGCATCCCGGACCTGGAGCACCGCCGGGTGGCCGTGGAGTGGGACACCGCCCCCGCCCGCAAGACGGACGAGAAGGAGCTCCTCCGCCGCGAGAAGGCAAAGGAGAAGTCCATCGCCGTCACCAAGTTCAAGAAGCAGCGGTAGGGGAGGGGCTGTCCACGGGTTCTGACGGAGTCCTTTTTGCACCCTCCCGGACGTCCGCATGCGGCGGGTGCTGGGGAAAAAAAGTTTTTTTTAGCGTGTAACCCTTTTAAGCTGGGATTGTTAAAGAAAACCTACAAATTTTTTTGAAAAAACTTGACAATGAGCCGAGAATGAAGTAAAGTTGGACATAGTTGGTCCGCGAGGGCCACAAAAAGGAGTTTTATATGAAGATT
>JAILON010000192.1 GCA_024690865.1 Treponema sp.
ATTCTGAAACCTTATGCGTCTTCCTAAAGGCAGGGGCATCGGCCCTCTTCATTGCCTTCGGATGCCCACAAACATTAACTCCAAGTCTCCTGCACTCTTTGAACCTGGGATTCCTTCTTGTCGCCATTATGAACTCCTACTTGTCGCTTGGGCAACTTTCAAAGCCGCCCCTTGTCTAATTAAACGCTAGCATAGCACACAGAGCAAGATTATTCAAGGGGCAAAGGGGTATTTTCATCGAAAACACAAGTGTACACAACCGTACATGCCTTTGACAACCATTCTGCGATGCAGTAGGATATGGGCATTTGAACGACTGGCCACCTTTAATCTCAGACCTGCCCGTAACGGGACATCTGGACGAAATTTGTAGAACGTTAAAAGACTCCCCTTCCCGCTCCCTGGTGCTGACAGCCGAAACGGGGGCAGGCAAGTCAACCGCCGTACCCGTCGCCCTGCTCAAGAGCTTTCCAGGCAAGATCCTCATGCTAGAACCCCGCCGGCTGGCCACGCTGGCAGTTGCCCGCAGGGTTGCGGAAATTCTTGGAGAGGAAGTGGGGCACAGCAGCGGCTACATAATGCACCTGGACCATAAGACGGAAAACACGACCCGATTCATCGTGATGACCCAGGCAATCCTGACGAACATGATGCTGCGGGACCCCTCGCTCGAGGGCGTTTCCGTTGTGGTAATCGATGAGTTCCACGAGCGGAGCATAAACGCAGACCTAGCCCTCTGCTTCCTAAAGGAAGCCGTCGCGCTCAGGGACGACCTCTTCGTCCTCGTGATGTCCGCAACAGTCCAAGCACGGAAGACGGCCGCCTACCTGGGTACGGAAGATCACCCCGCCCCCGTCTGCGATGTTCCGGGAAGGCTTTTCCCGGTGGAAGTACGCTACGAACCAAAGCTTTCCATGGCCGATGCCGTCATGAGGGAACTTTCGGAAGGACAAGGAACGGGCAGCATCCTCGCTTTCCTTCCCGGAATTGCAGACATACGGAATACGGAAGCGGAACTGCGGGAAGCTGGAGCCGGAAAATCGGCGGACGTGCTCATCCTGCACAGCAGCGTCAGCTTTGAAGAGCAGCGCAAGATCCTGACCCCGCCCCGGCCCGGTGAGAAGCGGCGGGTCATCCTGTCTTCCGCGATTGCAGAAACCTCGCTCACCGTACCCGACACCTCCGTCGTCATTGATTCCGGCCTTATGAAAGTCAACCGCATGAACATCCGTTCCGGCATGGAGACACTCGTCACGGAGCGGGAAAGCCTCTTTTCCGCCCAACAGAGGGCCGGACGGGCCGGACGGACAGGACCGGGAACATGCATCCGCCTGTGGGATGAAAAGGAAGCTTTGGCACAGGCAACAGCGCCGGAGATACTCCGCAGCGACCTCTGTTCCGTCATCCTGCAGTGCGCGGACTGGGGGGTGACGGACCGAAAATCCCTTGACTGGTTTGACGAACCGGCAGAAGCCGCATGGAACGCCTCGAAGGGGCTCCTGCAACAACTATCCTGCCTGGACGAAAAAGGTGCAATCACGGACCTGGGACGGGCCGTCCTTCAGATGGGCCTTTCTCCGCGGCTTGCCTGTGCGGCCTTGGCGGGCGGCCCCGAATGCATTCTGCCCTACAGCGAATACGCAAAAGCCTCCCCCGCCATGCAGAAAAAGTTTCTGGACGACTGCCGCAGGCGTCGGACTGCATGCCAAAAGGATTTCAAGCTTGGCGAACAAACGCAGGCAGAGCCCCTGCTCTGCGGCTTTCCCGACAGGCTGGCCCGCCACTACAACGAAAACGGCCTCTACCAATTTCCTTCCGGACGCGTCGCCTCCCTTCCCCGCGAGGACAGGGAAAAATCCCCATGCCAGCCAGAATGGATCCTGGCGCCGGAAATCGACGCAGGAGAAAAACAGGGACGGATATACAGCTGGAAAGAACTTTCGGCAAGCTGCGTGGAGGATTTCCTTGCCACACGGACACATGAAGAAATACTCTGTACTTTTATAGACCATGACACGTCCAAAATACGAAAAGTCAAGTCTCTTCGCTACGGCAAAATCGAACTTTCTTCAACCATACTCAAAGCGGAAAAAAGTGACTACGGGGCGGCCCTCTGTTCGCTTGTGGCAGCAGAAGGAGTCGCTGCCCTTCCCCTTTCAGATGCGGCAAAGTCCTTCCTGATGCGCTCCCGCTTTTACCAGCTCCACTCGACCGACCGGAACAAGGATGGACAAGCGGAAGGAGACCTTCAGGAACGCCTGAAGAACAGCGTGTCCGAATGGCTTCTCCCCTTCATAACGGGAAACTCCCTCACGCCGGAAACAGTCCTGAACGCACTGCGCTACGCCGTGGACGGACAGGTGGTGGACACATCCGTCCCCGACAGCATCATCCTCCCGAACGGAAAGCGTTGCACCGTGAAGTATGAGGAGACGGCCACAACGGAAGAAGGGAAAAAGGACATCCGTCCCGTAATCGAAATCATCATACAGAGGCTCTTCGGCTGCTTCCAGACGCCCCGGATTATGGGCGTCCCTGTCCTGCTCCGACTGCTCTCACCCGCCCGCCGTCCGCTGCAGGTCACGGACGACTTGGAAGGCTTCTGGTCCGGCAGCTGGAAGGAAATCTGCAAGGAGATGAAAGGCCGCTACCCCAAGCACAACTGGGACTACAGGGTATGTGAGGAGTAGCCAGTCCAGCGGCAGGGGCAGGGATGCCGGCAAAACGCCAGGCCAGTCCGGGGGACATAATCCTGCGCACATAACAAAATGCCTGCCCGGCGGGAAAAAGAACGGCCCCTGCTTCCCCGCGGTATGGGAAAAGCAAGGGCCGCCGTTTATATCGGGGTACGGACCTAATCAGTCAAAGGCATGTCCGGCAGAACCGAACACGTTCTTGTTCTTGTCCATGTACATGGCCTTCAGCTCGTCGCGGGCCGGTCCGAGCAGCTTGCGGGGATCGAACTCCTCGGGATGCTCAACCAGGATGCGGCGGATGGCGGCGGTCATGGCAAGGCGGCCGTCGGAGTCAACGTTGATCTTGCAGACCGCGCTCTCGGCGGCCTTGCGAAGCTGCTCCTCGGGGATACCGACGGAGTTCGGAATCTTTCCACCGAATTTCTCGATTTCGCGGACGTACTTGATCGGGACGGATGAGGATCCGTGCAGGACGATCGGGAATCCGGGCAGCTTCTTCTCGATGGCCGCAAGGACATCAAAGGCCAGTGGCGGAGGAATCAAAACGCCGTCCTTGAGCGTGCACTGCTCGGGCGTGAACTTGCAGCGTCCGTGGGAGGTTCCGATGGAGATGGCGAGGGAATCGCATCCGGTCTTGCTGGTGAAGTCGATGACCTCCTCCGGCTTGGTGTACTTGCTCTCCTCGGCAGCAACATCGTCCTCGACACCACCCAGAACACCGAGCTCGGCCTCGACCGTAACATCGTGCTGGTGGGCGTAATCGACGACCTGCTTGGTCAGCTTGACATTCTCATCATAGGGAAGGGCTGATCCGTCGATCATGACAGATGAGAAGCCGTTGTCAATACAATCCTTGGCAACCTCGAAGTTGGGACCGTGGTCCAAGTGCAGGACGATCGGAATTTCCGCACCGAGTTCCTTGGCATACTCGACGGCTCCACGAGCCATGTTGCGAAGGATGAACTTGTCGGCATACTGCCTGGCTCCCTTGGAAACCTGCAGGATGACGGGGGACTTGGTCTCGACACAAGCCTGGATGATGGCCTGCATCTGCTCCATGTTGTTGAAGTTGTATGCGGGAATCGCATAGTGGCCCTTCATGGCCATCTCAAACATGTGCTTTGTGTTGACGAGTCCCAGCTCTTTGTAACTAATCATAAATCGCTCCTATAATAGGTAAGATAGCTTTCACCCGTTAGCATACGCTTTTTCAGCGTGAATTGCAAGAGCGGGAACAGGCGGCAGCCTCCGCCCACCATGGACGAAGGATTGCGCTGCCCCGCACATCGGTATTACTGCAATATCGCACCCTTGTCGGCAGACGAGACCAGCTTGGCGTAGCGGGCCAGGTAGCCCGTGCTGACCTTGGGGGCGGGAGCCTTCCACTCGGCCTTGCGCTTTGCAAGCTCCTCGTCGCTGACTTCCAGGTGAATCTTGTAGTTGTTGATGTCGAGCGTAATCTTGTCGCCCTCGCGGACAAGGGCGATGGGGCCGCCGACCGCCGCCTCGGGCGAACAGTGGCCTAACGACGCACCCCTCGTCGCACCGGAGAAGCGGCCGTCCGTAATGAGGGCGACCTCTTTGTCCAATCCCTGGCCGGCAAGGGCCGCGGTGACGGCGAGCATCTCGCGCATGCCCGGGCCGCCTTTGGGCCCCTCGTAGCGGATGACGACAACGTCGCCGGGATGAATCTGCTGCTTCTGGACGGCTTCCATCGCCTCGCTCTCGTCATCAAAGACGCGGGCGGGTCCAGTGTGCTTCATCAACTCCTTGGCACAGGCGCTCCGCTTGACGACCGTGCCGTCCGGGGCAAGGTTGCCGAAGAGGATGGCAAGGCCGCCGTTGTCGCTGAAGGGGTTCTCTATCGGGCGCAGAATCTCCGGGTTGCGGTTGACCGCGTCCTTGATGTTCTCGCCGATCGTCTTGCCCGTCGCGGTAATCAGGCCGGTGTTGATGAGATTCTTCTTGGAAAGCTCCTTGAGCACCGCCTGCACGCCGCCCGCGTCGTCCAGCTCGCAGATGAAGGTATGCCCGGCGGGGGCAAGGTGACAGAGGTTGGGAGTCTTCTCGGAAATCTCGTTGACCATATGCAGGTCAATCTGGACACCCGCCTCATGCGCAATGGCGGGCACGTGCAGCATCGTGTTGCTGGAACAGCCCAGTGCCATATCCGCGGTCAGCGCGTTGCGGAAGGAATCCGCGCACATCATCTTACGGGCGGTGACGCCCTTCTTGTACAGATCCATGACCGCCATGCCCGCTTTCTTTGCGAGGGCGATGCGGCGGCCCGTCGTCGCGGGAATCGTGCCGTTGCCGGGCAGGCCCAGTCCGAGCACCTCGGTCAGGCAGTTCATCGAGTTGGCGGTAAACATGCCGGAGCATGAGCCGCAGCCGGGGCAGGCGTAATGCTCCAGCTCGCACAGCTGCTTCTCGGAAATCTTGCCGACGGCCTCGCCGCCGACCGCCTCGAACATATCGGTAAGGGAAAGGTTCTTGTCGGAATAGGGGTTGCCCTCGTCGTGGCCGGGCAGGTGGCCGGGCATCATCGCACCGCCGGAACAGAAGACCGTCGGCAAGTCCAGACGGGCCGCCGCCATCAGCATGCCGGGGACAATCTTGTCGCAGTTGGGAATCATCACGAGGGCGTCAAACTGGTGGGCCTTCGCCATGCACTCCACGGAGTCGGCAATCAGCTCCCGCGTGACAAGCGAATACTTCATCCCCTCATGGCCCATCGCAATGCCGTCGCAGACACCGATCGCGGGGAATTCCACGGGCGTGCCTCCTGCCATGCGGATGCCGGCCTTGACCGCCTCGGCAATCCTGTCCAGCTCCACGTGCCCCGGGATAATCTCGTTCTTCGCACAGCATACGCCGACGAGCGGACGCTCAAGCTCTTCGTCCGTGTAGCCCATCGCATAAAAAAGCGAGCGGTGGGGAGCCCTCGCCTTGCCTTTGGTCGCGTTGTCACTTTTCTTTGCCACTTTCGCACCTCGAAAAAAATGTCTTGAGAGCTATTCTAGTTCGTCTATACTTAAATGTCAATGAAGGAACTGCAATAGATATACAGCGGCTTTTGATGCTGGCCCAACCACCGGCCACCTGTATCCCGGAACCTTTTGCCCCGGCAGTTTTTGATGCTGCCCCTGCAATCCACCGATATATACAGCATGCAGCAGACAGATCCCTTCTGCCCGGAATGCGAGATACGCGCCATGATGGGCAGGATAAGCAAGGAAAGCATAGAAGCCTCGGTTGCAAAGATGGCGAAAGTGGACGGAGTGACAACGGAAGATGGGGAATACAAAAGGCGGCTTGCCGTCTGCGAAGGCTGCCCATCGCTCCGGGCAGAAATCATGTGTGCAGAATGTGGCAGCTACGTCGCCTACCGGGCACGGATAGCAAGTTCGACCTGCCCCTCCCCCGGCGGCGACAAATGGAAACGATAGGATACGCGGGAGAAGCGGTTTCAAGAAGTCCCAACGACCTCGTCGCAACGAATCCTTGAAACAGGCTCAGGCCTCTTACAAAAGCGGACTCCTGACCATTGCGCACGACTCTGGAAAACGCCCCTCAGCCGGCCCACAGCCATTGCCACGGCCCCGGGAACCGCCTCAGCCCGTAAACTTCTGCCACAGCTCGGAAAGGACCTTGACAAACGTGGCCCCCGCCACAAAAGTCCCTATGCTGCTCCCCAATGAAGAAAAGAGGAAGACCATAAGGGTACGGAGGATGCGGTTGCGGTAAAAGCCCTTTACGGAAAGCGCGTCATTGGAGATGGACTCCATGTCCGCGACCTTGGGCTTGCACACGATTGCCTGCACTATCCCAGCCACAACCCCTATGCCTATCAAGGGGCAGAGGGATGTCAGCGGCGCCCCCACAAAGCTGGTGAGTATCGTCAAAGGATGGGCTGCGGCTATGAGCGAACCGATGGCGGCAAGAATGCCGTTCCACAGAACCCATGAACTCAACATATCGAATCCCTTGGTCCGGCCCCCGTACACGAAGCCCGCGGCAATCAATGCGACTATAAGGAGGGGAATAAGCCACTGCAGGGCCTTGGACGGAAGCTTGGGCTCGGGAACGCTGCCTATTTCGGAACAGTCGCCACCTTCCGCCCCAGACGCAAGCTTTTCCAGATGTGCCTGCACGCCGGGCAGGTGGCCGGCTCCCAGTATGGCGAGCACTTTGTTCCCGCCGCTGGCCCAGATATGGCTGGCCAGATAGTAATCCCGCTCGTCTATCAGGACTTCCTTGACGACGGGGAGCTCCTTGGAAAGCTCCTCCATCATGTCGTCCATCTCGCTCCTGACCTTCAGCTTTTCTATCTGCTCGCTGCTTATCTCTTCCTTGCTGAACGCGCTGGAAACCAGCAGAGCCAAAAGGTTGCACTTGCCCCAGAAAGAATTCTTGGCCCAGGCCCGCCGCAACGTCACCGTGATGGGACGGTCAACCATGGACGTAGCAATGCCCAGCTCCTTGGACTTGTTTATTGCGGCCAGCATCTCGTCCCCGGGCTTTACTCCGGCATCAAGCCCCATCCGCTTCTGGAAGGAGGCGAGTATGATGTTGGAAAGCATCAGGAAGCCGTTCTTCTCGCGCAGGACCTTCACTATGTCCATATTGCGCCAGGACTCCGGATCTTCCAAACTCTTCAGCCTCTTTTCGTCCAGCTCTATGGCGACCGTATCGGGCCGCTCCCCTTCTATGGCGGCAGCGACTTCCTGCACGCTGGACTCGCTTACGTGGGCAGTCCCCACAAGGACAATTTCGCGCCCTGCAAGCTGTAGCCGTACCTGCGTCTGGGATTCCATCAGTTGGACACCCTGCTCAAGGATTTGTCTTCGCTGTTCAGCTGTATCTGGCCTATCCGCCATTCAGCCATGCGGTATTCGAAAATCATGGGACTGTTCATGGACAGCAGCTTGCTGTAGTTCTCGGAAGCAAACTCGCCCCCACCGAACATATCGTAGAAGAGGCCCAGATAGAACCACATCTTGCCCTTCTTCTTGTTTTCGGAAATCGCGCTGATCTTCTGGGGCAGGGGCATCTCGCCGGACTCGTCATGCCAGACGCGGAGCATCGCATACTCAATCGAATTCCTGTCCATCTTGCGCAGGACCTTGTCGCTGAAGGCCTTTGCGTTGATCTTGTCGCCTTCCATATAGTAGCAATAGGTCACCATCAAGGGGTAGGACACATTGGAAGTCTTGTCCATCTCGAAGCATTTCATGAAGGCCTGCCGCGCAGCGGTCCAGTTCTTCCGGTGAATCTCCAAGACACCGATGCTCTCGTAGGCGTAGTAGTATTCAGGATTGCAGCGGAGAAGCTGTTTGTAATCGCTTATGGCGAGGTCCTCCTGCCCCTGCTCGTCATACAGGCCGCCCCGGTAGGCGTACGCCAGGAAGTAGTTCGGCTGCAGGTCTATCGCCTTGCTCCATGCGGAAATGGAATTGTCATAATGGCCCAGGTAGCTTTCAAACATGCCGTAGTCCATCTGGTAGTTGTAATTGTCCGGCTCCAGCTCTATCGCCTTCTGCACATAGTCGGAAGCGACCTTGTACTTGTTTCCGGCGGCGGCAAGCTTGCCCAGATATGAATAGGCCAGGGAATTCTGCGGGTTCACCTCAAGCAGCTTCTTGAACACCGTCTCGCACTCGTTGTCCATCTTGGAATCCTTGGCACCCAGGTAGTAGTCCGCCTGCCCCAAGCCGAACAAAGCATCCTCGTTCTTCTCCTCCCTGACCAGGGCCTTCTGGTAATAGAGGCGGGCCTGCTTGTAGTTCTTGTTGGCAAAGGAACTCTGCCCCAATGCCATATTGGCCGAAACGTTGTACTGGTCGGTGGCGAGCAGCTGCTTGACGATTTTTCCCTCGCTCTTTACGTCGTTCTGGCGGCGGGCGATATACAGGAGCAGCTCCAGGGCATCCTCGTTGGAGGGGTCCTTCGCGATTATGCCGTTGCAGACGGACTTGGCATCGTTCAGCTTGACGGCCGA
Source organism: Treponema sp. (assembly GCA_024690865.1). GTDB lineage: Bacteria > Spirochaetota > Spirochaetia > Treponematales > Treponemataceae > Treponema_D. The sequence continues at coordinate 8,698 of JAILON010000192.1, forward strand.
AATCAAGAGGGATGCCTTTATGACCAAGAGGTCCGCGTCGGAAGCGTAGGCATCGGGCAAGGAATCATACAGGGACAGGGCTGCGGAAGTGCCTCCCGTCTTGAGCGCGTCCTGGACAGAGCGGATGAAGTCCGTCTTGGAAAAATCCAACGCAGGTACATCCTGCACGGTGTTCACAGGGCGCGTGCCATACTGGACCTCCGACCAGACGGGCATGGACAAGGCCAGTCCAAGCGGAAGCAGGAACAGAATTTTCATTTTTAATCCGTTGTGATGCTTTTTCATAAGTCTCCACCTACTATATATAAATCTCAAAGAAGTGTCTACGATACATTCCTTTATATTCTACATATCTCCAGCACTTTCCACATATCTTCACCATACATGACAAGAGCACATGACGAAAGCATGACAAGTATGACACCGCCAAAACCCTTGCATTTTACAGCCCTAATGGATAGAATATGCGCAATGTACAGATACAAAATCCTGAAGTTTTTATTCCTCACAGCCCTCTACGCCGCTGTCATTATCGGCGTTTTCATACTACAATTCAAGACAGAAACCATAATCTCCCGCAACATCGGAGGCATGGAACTGTCCCTCTCGTCCGCGAAGGACAAGGACAACAACGACATCCTCAGGAACCGCTTCCGCATCGAATACGAAGGGCTGACCTTCAGCTCGGACACGAACAACGCCGCTTTCGCATCCCTCCCGGGGAAAGAAGAACCGGAGCCCCTGGTTCTCGAATCCTGGGCCAAGGACTCCGGCAATGAAATAAAACTCCGCTTCGGGGGCGGGGTCGCCATCAGCTTTACCTCCTGTAAAAGCAACGCAACTGTCTCCACTGAAGGCGCCTCTTCCGGTCCCCTGCTCACTATAACAGCCGAGCTTCCTGAAAATTACGAAAGCATTTCAATTCCCTACGCAATCTCCAGCAGCTACAGCATTGAGCAGGACCAGCGGCAGGGACAGGGCAAGGACGACGCGGGCAGCCTGACCCTGCAGCGCGGGGAGGACTACTTCAAGCTGTCCGGCCCCAGCTTCGCAAGCACCTCCCCTGCCGGCCTCGTCACCTTCGCACGGGCGACCCCCGCGGCATTCTACACGGCCTTCGTACCGGTCAGGGAGTTCCAGTTTGAATCCGTCGCAGCCCTCCCCCTTACGGACGACGCCAGCTACGACGCCAGCAAGGCCGCGCTCAGGTCGGAACTCAAGAGCAAGTTCCAAGCCGCGCTCAACGCAAACTCCAGCCTGGCCGAAAAGGCCGTCGTCGCATATCTGGCAGACATGGCGATGGAAAGCAGGTTCAACATAGCGATGAACTCCATCCCCGCCTCGTTCAAGAATTCGTCCTCCAGGACATACCTTTCAACCCCCTACCTGGCAAACGTCATTCCCCTGAGCAGCGGCCTGCGCAGGAAGGAGGCCTCGCTGGGCACCGCCGTCAGGAACGCGACCGGCGGCACGGACATAGGCTTCTTCCTTTTGGACGGCATTTCCGACTGGCTGCTCATCCACAAGATGGACGCCGATGTCAAGGCCGCACTCGCCATACCGGCAACGCTTGACGAGAGCCAGCTGTCGCTCAGGGAAGCCGCCGCCATACTAAAAGTCTACGTGCAGCTGGACACCCAGGATGCAAGCTTTGCGGACAACTTGGGCGTTTCCATCGAAAAATGCCTCAGCGTAATCAGAAAATACCTGACCCTCGACGGCACGACCATCGTCGTGGGAAAGAGGGCCGACGCAGGGGAAGACGAAGAAAGCGAAGCCGGAAAGGAAGCCCCCCTTTCCCGGATGGAGCGGATCCTCCTTGGGCAAACCCTCAGGAGCTACGGGGACACCATAGGCGACAGCGCGATAATGGAAACGGGAAACCTGCTGGTAAACCAGGACATGCAGGACATCGGCTCGTTCAGCCTTGCCGACCTGAGCGACCTATACCCCCGCCTCATAAGCGAAAACCGCTTCTACCCACACGTGCAGATTCTGGGCTACTACGGCAAGAAGGCCACCTGGGCCTGGACCTGCGCCCCAAACATCGACTACAAGGTCGCACGGAACGGCACCACGGACATAAACATAGACTACACCCTCAGCTACACCCACTACGTCACGTTCGCTGGAATTCCAACCTTCCACAACAAGATTCAGATTCAGAACCTGGACTTCCACACGGACAAGAACTACGAAATGTGGAACTCGTCGGGCTTCGTCTATGACGAGCAGACCCAGGACTTCTACCTGAAGAGCCGGCACAAGTCCAAAATCGAGCTTATCCGCCTCTTCTGCGATCCTGCCCCCAACTTCGTCAGCGTGACGCACCCGGCGTCATAAGTTGCGGACACGGTGGGCACAACCACTCCGCCCCATCATCAAGGGGCGGCCCCGCCATCTCCAGCCGTCCCCTTGTTTAATTCCAGCCTTTTCTTTATAATCAAGTCAAATGTTTGACAGGGAAAACGATTCTGGCGACAGGGAATACCGCCCCCGTGGGGCTGGACGGCAGCGGAAGGGGTCGGCAGGGATTGGCCTGACCTTGTGGGTCATCGCAGCCGTATTTCTTTTCATACTCTTTCTGGTGAACCAAGGCAAGATCATCTCCAACCTCAAGGAGACGGGCTTTTTCAGCCGCGTCTTCGGCAAGACGCCGTCCTTCGTGGAAAATGCACCGGCATCCCCCTCAAGCAGCGACAAGAACGACGTGGCCCCCATATCGCAGGAAAGCAGCGGTTCCGGCATAAACATCATATCCAGCGTCTCCAGCAGCTTTGACGGAGGCACACAGACGACCCCCTCCCAGGGCCAAGCCCCCCTGGCGGAAAACAACGTGGATGCAGCCCAGGAAGCAGGCAAGCAGACGGCGAACTTGGGCAAGACGATGGACCTGAAACTCTATTTTATGAGCATAAACAGCAACGGCTCCGTAGTCAGGACGGAAGTCACCAGGAGCATGCCCAAGACGAGCAGCCCCCTCTACGATTCCATAAACGCGCTCATTTCCGGCCCCTCCGCCGAGGAAGAGGCAAAAGGCTGCCGTACCTTGGTTTCAACCGGAACCAGGCTCTTGGGCGCGTCGGTCTCATCCGGAGTCGCCACGCTGAACTTTTCAAGCGAATTCGAATTCAACCAGTACGGCATAGAGGGAACGCGGGGCCAGCTGCAGCAGATTGTATTCACCGCCACCGCATTCCCCACGGTCGAAAGCGTCCAGTTCCTCGTGGACGGCGAGAAGCGCGACTACCTGGGCAGCGAGGGCGTCTGGATAGGAAGCCCCCTCAACAGGAACAACTTCTAGCAGATCAGGGACAGCAACAGGCTCAGCTGTTTGGAATAGTCAGTTATCATACTCCTGTCTCAGAAGACAATTGTATGCAGCAGCTATGAGACTATCACTTGGACTCATGTTTTTAAGGTTGATTTTCGTGGCGTCCCGCAAAGTTCCCTTGTCTTTTCCCGAATCCGCTGTTATACTGAATAAAATTTCAGTGAAAACTTTTTCAGTATAACAGCGGGGCGTGTATGTTCATAGGAAGGAAAAAGGAGCTTTCGGCGTTGCGGGGGCAGTTTGCGTCCTTCAAAAAAACGGCTGTGCTCGTGTACGGCAAGCGGCGGATAGGGAAGTCAACCCTCATACAGGAAGCCGCGCAGGGCTTTGACGGGACGGTGATAAGTCACCTGTGCTCCAAGACGACCTATAAGGGGAACCTCGACCTTCTGTGCAGGAGCGTGTGCGTCTCGCTGGGGCTTCCGTCAGCCTCGTTCGCGACGATATTCGACCTGTTCGACTTCCTCAAGGCGCAGGGAAGGCGCATTCTTCTTGTCATTGACGAATACCAGTACTTCAAGCAGTCCTCCAGGGACACCTCCATAGACTCCTACATGCAGATACTGATCGACTCCCTGCCGGAGAACATCAAGATTGTCCTCTGCGGTTCCTACATCTCCATCATGAAGGAGCTGCTGACGGAATCCAACCCTCTCTTCGGCCGCTTTACGCTGACCCTGCGGCTGGAGGAGTTCGATTATTACGAAGCCGCGCTCTTCTACCCGGAACTTGCGGAACAGGACAAAATCGCATTCTACGCGGTGTTCGGAGGCTCGCCCTACGTGCTCTCGGCCATCGACGCGGGGAAGAGCCTTTCGGAGAACATAACTGCCCTGCTGATAAACCAGAACAGCCTGCTCCGCACCTACATAGAGAACGTCATGCTCAGCGAGATACAGCAGACCTTTGATGTCCGCGTGTTCGAGGTAATCGGCAACGGCAAGCGGCGCTATTCGGAAATCGTCGCCGCCCTGGGGAACGGAGACAACGGGCTTCTGGACAAGCAGCTCAAGAACCTCATCGCGATGGACTCGCTCGCTAAGCTTGCCCCCGTGAACAGACCCGATGACAAGAAACGGCAGTTTTACGAGATAAAGGACAACCTGATGCGCTTCTACTTTTCCTATGTGTTCGGGAACGACAGCCTTATTTCAAAGTTCGGCGAGGAATATTTTTTCAGGACATACATCAAGAAAAGCCTTGCAACCTTCATCAGCTACCGCTTTGAGGGCATGGCGCAGCAGTATTTCATGCGGCTCGTGCGGGGCGGCAGGCTTGAGGGCGTGCTTGATGTCGGCTCCTACTGGTATGATGACAAGGCAAACAGGACAAACGGACAGTTTGACTGCGTCCTGAAAATGGCGGACGGCTATGACTTCTATGAGGTAAAGTATTATGCCTCGCCCATGCAGGAAGCGGAGTGCAGGCGCGAGGAGGAACAGGTGCGGAAACTTGCCGAGCTGGACTGCCGGAAGGTGGGCTTTCTGTGCAGTTCGGGCTTTGCCTTTGCTGGCGGAGCCTACACCCTGCTTGCTGCCCGGGACTTGTACGCCCCGGGGCTGTGACGTAACCTTCCGGCCGTTCATCTAGACAGTCACCTTCCTCCAGAACGGCGAGACTGCCTTCTATTTCTTCTAATCCCGGCAAAATGCAAGGGGGGAGCAAGGGCGGTCAGGAAAAATCGGTTTTCTCAAGGGCATCCAGAATCGATAGTATTGCAACAAAAAATTCACAATATTGCAACGAAAAATTTACAATATTGTAACGGGAAATTTACAATATTGTAACGGGAA
>JAILON010000193.1 GCA_024690865.1 Treponema sp.
CTGTGAGCTTGCCTTCGAGACGATGGTTTCCGCAGGCATCATGCCCGAGAGCGCATACTACGAGTCACTGCATGAAGTTCCACTCATCGCGAACCTGATTGACCGCAAGCGTCTCTATGAGATGAACAAGGTTATCTCCGACACGGCTGAGTACGGCTGCTACCTCTTCGCAAACGTAGCCATTCCGCTCCTCCGCGACAAGTTCATGGGCAAGGTTACGCTTGAGGACGTCGGCAAGGGCCTTTCCGTCAAGAGTAATTCCGTTCCGAACACGGTACTCGTCAAGGTGAACGATGAGATCCGCAATCATCCGATTGAGGAAGTCGGAAAGCGCCTTCGCGCCTACATGACTTCCATGAAGCCGATTGATGCGACGAAATAACTTTTGTTATAACTGAAAGGGGCTGTTCTACGTGGAGTGGCCTCCTCTTCAATGCCGGCAGGGGTGAGGGTGCAGGATGTGCCATTCCCCCTGCCGGCTTTTTTTATTCTTCCGTCCGTTTGGGAAGAAAGGAATACCTTATCCCTTGACAAATCCGCTAGTGGGTATGTATTATATAGAGATAGCTTCCGCGTGGAATCTACTGTTATTTTAATAATCAAGAGGTTTGTGTATGGCAAGAACTGCTACGAAGAAGAAAGAAGAAAAGACTGTTGCAAAAAAGGCTTCTGCGAAGAAGGCTAAGGCGAAATCAACAAAGTCAACAAAGGCTGATAAGCTTGAGGAAAAGAAGGTCTATAAATGCGTTTCAAAGCGTTCGACCCAGCGCGATGAGGAAACGAAGCGGTCTCTCACATCCCGGCTCAACCGTGCTGCCGGTCAGATCAACGGCCTGCAGGGAATGCTTGAAAGCGATGCCTACTGTACGGACATTCTGGTGCAGGTTGCCGCCGTGCAGTCTGCGCTCAGGGCTTTCTCCCGTGAGCTGATAGTCCACCACCTTGAGACCTGCGTCACGAGTGACCTGAAGAAGGGTGAGACGGAATCCATGAACGAGTTTGCGAAGGTCCTTCAGAAGCAGTTCATGAACGGCTAACGCAGGGAGGATTTTTTTTGATGGAACAGTTTGCTGTTACAGGAATGAGTTGTGCTGCGTGTCAGGCCCGGGTTGAAAAGGCTGTTTCCAAGCTGTCTGGTGTTACTTCCTGTTCCGTCAGCCTCCTTACGAATTCCATGGGAGTGGAAGGTTCGGTATCTGCATCCCAGGTTATTGCCGCCGTTGAAAAGGCGGGCTACGGGGCGAAGCGGCTTGGCGGTCAGGACGAGCAGGATGCGGCCGAGGATGAGCGTGAGGAGCTCTTGCGCGACAAGACTTCCGCCCCCCTTAAGAAGCGGCTCCTTTCTTCCATTTCTATCCTCCTGCTCTTGATGTACGTGAGCATGGGGCACTCCATGTTCGGCTGGCCGCTTCCCGCCTTCTTTAACGGGAATCCTGTTGCGGTGGCCCTGCTCGAGATGATTCTCGCGGCCGTCGTTATGCTGATAAACAAGAAGTTTTTCGTCTCCGGCTTTTCTGCCCTGCTCCATGGCGGCTCCAATATGGATACCCTCGTCGCTCTCGGTTCGGGGGTGAGCTTCTGTTACAGCACAGTCATGCTCTTTGGTATGACGGATGCGGTACTTCACGCCCCTCAGAAGGTCATGGGCTACATGCACAGCCTCTATTTTGAGAGCGCGGCGATGATTGTTGCCCTGATAACCTTGGGGAAGCTGCTTGAATCCTTGAGTAAGGGGCATACGACCGATGCGCTCAAAAGCCTGATGCGCCTTTCTCCCAAGACTGCAACGATCGTTCGGGACGGGCAGGAAGTGCAGCTTCCTGTCTCCCAGGTCCAGGTGGGGGATATCTTTACAGTGCGTCCTGGCGAGAGCATTCCCGTCGACGGCATCGTTGTGGAAGGCAGTTCCGCCATAGACGAGTCCGCCCTGACCGGCGAGAGCATTCCCGTGGACAAGCTTGAGGGCGACCGGGTGAGTGCGGCGACGGTCAACAAGAGCGGTTTCCTCAAGTGCCGGGCGACGCGGGTCGGCAAGGATACGACCCTTTCCCAGATCATCAAGATGGTGGGGGATGCGGCCGCAACGAAGGCTCCGATCGCAAAGGTCGCTGACCGGGTGAGCGCGGTGTTCGTCCCTTCTGTCATTTCCATCGCGCTAGTTACCTTCGTCATCTGGCTTCTGGTTGGAGCGGAATTCCCCTTTGCCTTGGGCCGGGCCATCTCCGTCCTCGTCGTTTCCTGCCCCTGCGCGCTTGGCCTTGCGACGCCTGTTGCGATAATGGTTGCAAGCGGACTGGGGGCGAAGAACGGCATCCTCTTGAAGACATCCGCGGCCTTGGAGGAGGCGGCCCGCATTCAGATCGTTGCGCTCGATAAGACGGGCACTATC
>JAILON010000001.1 GCA_024690865.1 Treponema sp.
CCCCAGCCCAACGAGGAAGCTCGCGACCTTGCGGTGGCCCGTCGCCGCCACGAGGTGGAGCAGGCCGTTCCCGTCCCCGTCCGTGTAGGACGCGTCCGCCCCCGCGTCGATGAGGGGCTGGAGGAGCTTGCCGTGCGGGGCTTTCTGCGCAACCGCCGCGAGCAGCCTGTTCTTGTCCTTCTTCCTGAGCGTGCCGAATTCCCCCATGAGGAAGCCGAGCATCTTCATGTCCTGCGTCTGCGCCGCGTATGCGAACGCGTTCAAAAGTTTTTCTTCCATAACGTATACTTCTTATGTGCTTTGAATGAATCCACGGGGCTTGCTCAAGCCCCCTGCACTTACTATTTGTAGAAAATCAGGTGACTATGCCCCGCTCATGATTGCCGGAGCCTTGATGTACAGATTCACCAGGTACAGAATCAGGCATACCGTACCGATTGTGGCTCCTGCAAGAATGACCAGGATAGCGGGAGACGGGACGGTCCATCCCACCAAAAAGCCTCCGGCAAGCAGCCCGATGGGACAAATCAGCCAGAGCAATCCTCCCCTGCGTTTGGTGTACACAAAACAAATGCAGGAAGCCCCAAATGCCAGAACTGCAAGTGCAATTGCAATTCTTCGTGAAAAAAAAGGAACAGTGCTTTTCTTTCCTTTCATTTTGATAAGGAAAGTACTTCCGTCTGGAATATCGAGGATGCATATATCCGTCTCTGTCAAGAAGGTTTTCATAATCCCCTTAAATGTAACAGCAATGTCAGATTTCCCGTTCTTCAATTCACACGGAAGCGGCAGAACAACTCTTGCCCGGTCTGGTAATTCGACAGGAAACATCAGACAAATGCCTTTGCTTTTATCCGGCATTATTACAATGGAGGAAAGGACTTTTCCCGTTCCATTGATAAAAGTCCTTCTGCATATTTCAGGTTCAGAAACAATAGACATTTTTCTTTCCCCCCGGCAGGCTGTCAAGGCGAAGACTGCTATAAAAATATATGCTGTGAATTTTACCCCTTTGTTCATTCAGAATGCTCCTTGCTTTCAGTTTTTTCCATGCAGGCTTGACTTTCCTAGCACGTCTAAAGATTGGCTTTCCAGCCATCCGGCCTTGCTCTGCCAGATTTTCTTCTTCATCGCAAGGTCGGGCTTCGCGAACTTGATTTTGAAGAGGAAGCGGCGCTCGAATGCCGTGTCCAATGCTCCGGGCTGAACCAGGCTTGTTGTCCAACGAGGCCTGATGCGTGTCAGACAGCGCTTCCGAGCGCATGTTTAGAAAATCAGGTTACGATTTTGAACTGCTTTCTCCTGTGGCTTTCGACAAGATCATCAAACCATCGTAACCTGACGGGGTCGATAGCACGCCTGAACCTATCAACCATACCTACATCATTAAAATACTCCCGGGGAACAACAAGAAAACCAAGCTCGTCTTTATATGCGTTGGTTCCTTCAAGATGGTACTTTTTATTCATATCCTTGCCACGGATAAAATATACTACAATATCATCTTTCAATCCTCCAACCTTTATAGAATCTTCTGGGTCGTCATCCAGATCGTCTTGGAGATATTTGTTAATCATAAGGTTTATATCATTTTCCAAAACTCCAATCAAAGTAAATGCAGAATCATTCTCCAGGGTGTCAAAAATGTCATCATCAGTGTAAGCCACATCAATCTTGGTATATTTTACCACTGCTTTTTCTCCTATTGCAATGTCGTTCATAATTAAGGACAGCGGGAACCGCTGTCCTTAACCTATCCTCTGTCCCCGGGATCCAAGCCCCGGGCCCGGGCCAGAAAAGCTAAGCTGTTCGTTCTACTTCATAGCAGTACCTCCTAAAAATCTCCTTTCATTTAAAATAAAAAAGGCCTTGAAAGCGCGTGCCCGCCCCCAAAGCCTTTATATTAATAGAATTGGTACCTAAACACGCTGTTCATTATTCGTGCCGAGGGTCTAATACCCGTCCAAATGACAAACGCTCTGCGTCGAAAAAGGGGAATTAGACCCGAGTGCAACCACTGCTAGAGAACACCATACACCGATGCTCTGCATCGGTGTTGGTGATTGGCACGTTTATAAATAAATCATATCATTACTATTATATCATATATACATACTATTCCTTTATTACCATAATACTGCGACAAGCCGCGCTTATCATATACGAGTCAGGCCGCACGGTATCTCCCGCGGCTTCCTCACTATATCTAAAACTATATGGTACCAATTCCATCCCTAACAATGTCAAAAAACAGCCTGCGCTTCAGCACAATCAATTTGTAATATAGCGCACATACAAAACTTTGTGGTCAAAATGAATTTGACTTCGTTGCCGATTCAGACAACACCTTATGAATGTTATTCTGAACCTCAGACCATTTGTAAATCTCATTCTGTATGCACGTCTTCAGGCACGTGTCAATCTCATTGCCATCAACAAACTTCATGCCACACAAGGAGAGGAATTCATCCGCTTCGTCAATGGTACAATGCAAGGCAAAAACAAGCCTGCGGGCGGTTTTAGGATTCGGCGGGTTCTTCCCGCTTTGAATTTGATACCACGTACCCTTCTCGACATATCCGGCGTTTTTTCCGTCAATATCGGAAGCAGTGAGGCCTTTCCTGCTCATAAGCGCACTTATATAGGCCAGCAGCTCCTTTTTGTTCCAGAATGAGATACCGTCAAAGATATCATTCTCGCCTTTCATCTCAGTTGATCTGCTCATACTGTTCTCCGAATCGTTCACAAGCATATTCCATTCCTGGCGGCAGCCGGAATTAGAATGATTCCACGGGACTTGAAGCCCCCCCTACATAGCTATTGTTGAAAACAAGGGCGGTTCTGAGCGCCATTTGAAAAAAATGAAGAAATTTTCACGAAAAAAGTGATTGAGTCGAATTCCTGCCGGAGGAACGAAAGCGACCTCCGCCAGCGGGGGGCGGGGCTGCCCGCACCGCCGTTCCTTAGGCCCCAAGCCTGAAATACATGCCGTCCTTGTCGCAGTTGCTTCCAACATCCATGCTCTTTCCGTCCGTGCAGATGATGCTCTCTATGGAGATGTCGCACCAAGACGCGCCCCTTTGCACGGCAGCCCACTGCGCTCTTGTTCCTCCGTAGCGGATTTCCTTGAGCGACGTGCAACCTGCGAATGTGCCGGTGCAGATTTCCGTCATGCCGGCGGGGATGCTGACATCCGTGAGCGACGTGCACCCAGCGAACGCCTCGTAGCCGACGTACTTCACGCTGCCGGGGATGGAAGCCGGCATGACGTCCGCGCAGCCTTCGGAATGACGAGCGCAGGTACGGCATAACCTGTCGCCGGTGACTGACGTGAGGTTCTTGCAGCCCTTGAATGCCTCGCCGCTGATTTCCGTCACACCCTTGGGTATGACGACCGACGCAAGGGATCTGCAATTGTAGAAGGGATTGCTCAGGCCTCCGATTTTGCTCACGCCCTTGGGGACAAGGAGCCCGCCCTCTTTATACAGAAGCTTGCTCAGGTCACCGATTTTCTTCATGCCGTCGTTGTTGCCGTCATCTTTCTCGTTTTCATAGTACCTGATGAGAACGCCGTCTTTGATTCCGAAAACTTCCTTTTTCATAACCATGCTCCTTTTGCGCTTGTATTAATCCACGGGACTTGCTCAAGCCCCCTGCATACATATTGTGTGAAAAGCCGGGCGGTTCTGAG
>JAILON010000021.1 GCA_024690865.1 Treponema sp.
CTCTGTCCATCCCATTGTAGTACGTGTGTAGCCCAGGACATAAGGGGCATGATGACTTGACGTCATCCCCGCCTTCCTCCGCGTTCTCCGCGGCAGTCCCCCGCGAGTCCCCAGCTTTACCTGCTGGCAACACGGGGCAGGTGGTGCATGGCTGTCGTCAGCTCGTGCCGTGAGGTGTTGGGTTAAGTCCCGCAACGAGCGCAACCCCTGCCCCGTGTTGCCAGCAGGTAAAGCTGGGGACTTTCGTCGTCTTGTTCCGGGCGTTCTGGTCGTTCGTGATTTCCTCAATCTTGGCGTCGAAGTCCTTGCCGCTGACATAGGCCCGCTCTATCAGGAAGGTCGGGTTGTTGTCCCCGAACCAGAAGGTCGTTCCCGCCAGGCGGTTGGAGCCTTCTTTCTTTTCGGTGGACGCCGCCTTCTTCTTCGCGGCCTCGGCCTGTGCGGCCTGCACGAGGCTGTTCTGCTTGAGCTGCTCGGCGTAGTTTATTCCTTGTTTTATGTAAGGATAGTAGTCCCCGAGCATGCTGTAGGCAACGGTCTCTAGCGCGTCGTTCAACAGCTTCTTCGCGTTCTTCACCGTGTCCACGATTGCGGTCAGGCGGTTCTTGAGCATGTCCTTGTCGGCCTTCACCGCATCAGTGATCGATGTGGTCAGGTCCTTTACTCCGTTCGCGTCCGTCAGGATCTCGTCCTTGAGGGCCTTTGCGCTTTCTGTCAGACCCTTTGTATCCGTCACGATTGAGTTTATCGTCGTGATGTATTCCTGCAGGACCAGCGGGTCGCTTATCTTCTTTACGTCAATGTCCTGGATTTTCTTGACGGAGGCCTTGTAGTCCTCAATCTGGGACTTTACCTCGTCCGGCTTGCCCGTCCACTTGGTCACGAGCCCTTCGACCTTGTTTTCCGCCGTCTTTGCAGCCTCTATGCTCGTCAGCTGCGAGCGCAGGTTCGTGACGATGGACTCCACGTCGGAACCGCCGAGGAGGTCGACCGCCTGGTTCTGCAGGTCGGTCAGGGCAGCCTGGGATCCGGCCTTGAGGTTCTGGACGAACACGGTGTCTTCAATCGGCTGCTTCTCTTCTTCCTTTTTTTTCTCACTTTCAGGCAGCTCGCAGCTGACTGACCGGTCCGTGTTCAGCGCGATGCCGGAAACTTCCAGATTCTCAGCATCGAACTTGCCACGAAGGGCCTGGGCCAGGTTGAAGTTCAGGTCAAGCTTGTCGAACTGGACGATATTCTTCATCACGGAATTCTTGTTGCCGACGGCGACATCCGTGACCGTGAGGGAAGCACCCAGGACCTTCAGGTTTACCGAACCGATGTCGACCTTCGCGCCAACAGCATCCTGTGCTACTTGGGTCAGAACCCGCTTGAGCAGGGGGTTCTTTATTGCCGTGAAGCTGGTCACGAGGAAAGCGATAAACGCGATGACCGCCACAAAGGGGAGCAGCATGAAACGGCCCTTCCGGCTCTCGATGTCCTTTGCGAGCGAACGCAAGCGGGCAATTTCCCGTTTTGAAAAAAGGGCGCTGTCGGCAACGGCGAACTTGCCTGCCTTCTTCGCATCTCCGTCCTTAACGAAAATATCCTGAAGGAAGGCCTTGTCGCGGGGAATCGCGATAGGCTTTATGATGGCACGCTTGAGTTTTTTCTCTGAATATGCCTTGCGGAAAATCTTTGGCAGCTTTTTCTTGGGGAAAATCTTCCGGTCCTTCTTCTTTATCTTCTTTGCACCCTGGACGGCTGTTCCGCTTGTCGTCGCGGGGAGGGTCTCCTCCTCCTCGAATTCCTCGTCCTCTTCGTCGGAGGTGTCGCCGATGGTCAAATCGTCCTCGTCAAATTCTTCTTCCTCGGCGTTCGAGGCAGCCTTGTCTTCTTTGGGGAGCTCCTGAAGCCTATCAAAGGCCTCGTCCGCCGCCGACTTTTTGATTTCGTCTCCGGCGGCTTCTTCGTTATTGTTTTTGATGATGTCGTCGCTCATGCTTCCTCCACCGCATCGATTATTTTTGTGACTAACGGAATCTGCTTGATCATCTGCAGGACCTTGAGCTTCCTCAGGAAATTGCCCACATAGCGCCGCCAGACGAATACGAAGACCCGGCTCAGGATGTAGAGGGGGATGTATGCGGCGAGCCCACAGACCAGGCTTCCC
>JAILON010000032.1 GCA_024690865.1 Treponema sp.
CTGGAGATGTCCAGCCCCTCGAACAAATCCCTGCGCCCCTCGAAGTAGCTCCTGAGCGTGGACAGGAAGAGCGACTTGCCGAACCTGCGCGGACGGCTCAGGAAGTAGGGACAGCCGTTGCGGGCAAGACTTTCAATGAACCGGGTCTTATCCACATAGACGGCGTTGCCCGCCTTGATTTTCTCGAATGTCTGGATGCCAATCGGCAGGTTTCGTCTTTCAGCCATACGGACAGTATAAGTCATCCTGCCGGAAAAGGACAAGGGGAACAAAGCTGCCCGGGAGCCGCTTTTTGACCTGTTTTTTTGGTCCGGCCACAAATTTTGTGTATCGGAAACCATGTCTGCCATCCTTACCTCATCTGATTGCCTGTATGCCTCGGGCAGTCAAATCCCCTTGTGTTTTCCCCGCAAAAAGGCTATACTCTTGGCAAGAGATGGTCTGCATGGCTGGGATGTATCCGAAGAATTCCTCAAAACCGCTTGACATGATGCCGGGCGTGGTGCAAAATTCTCACGTCTCACGTCTCACGTCTCACGTCTCACGTCTCACGTCTCACGTCTCACGTCTCACGTCTCACGTCTCACGTCTCGGAGTAACTTGGCTTCCTGCTGATACTGCATATTTTGTTGAACATTCGTTAATAACCTCAAATTCTTCAGCAAAACTCTCAACTGCCTCATTTTTCCCTTTGCATGTTCTGAAAACAGAGCAGATAAAAAGGAGTGAACGTATATGAATCAGAATTCTGAAAAGGTCGGTCTTAAGAAGGCGATGAAACTGTTCTTTTCCAAGGCATTTGACTTCCGCTCTCGGGCATCCCGGGGCGAATTCTGCGGAGGTGGGCCGGCAGATAAGAAAAAAAAGATATCAGAAAGAAGCCAGTTTTACAGAGTTCTTGCCGCCGTCATTGCTGTCCTGACCCTTTTGGGGGCGGTTATTTTTCTTAGACGACCTGTGTCAACATTTTTTATGGTTTCCGCACTGCAAAAAAACGACCTCGAGAAAGTCAAGTTCTTTCTCGACGCGGGTGCGGACGCGAATGCGGAGGTTGACCGCGGTTACTCCGCGCTGGCTTATGCCGTCAAAAAAGGCTCAGCCGAGTGCGTCGAGCTCCTTCTTGACGCAGGTGCGGACGCGAACGTAAAGGACAGTTACGAGCACACCGCGCTGGCTTATGCCATCGAGTACGGCTCAGCGGAGTGTGTCAGGCATCTGTTTGTCGCTGGAGCGAGAAAAGACGATTCATCAGCGTTGATGGCAGCCGCTAAGAGAGGTTCCGCCGAATACGTGAAGCTCCTGCTTGACGCGGGTGCGGACGTGAACGTGAAGGTGAAGGATTACGACGGCGACGAGTACACCGCGCTGGCTTATGCCGTCAAGAGTGGTTCCGCCGAGTGCGTGAAACTCCTGCTCGACGCTGGTGCGGATGCGAATGCAAGGAGTGACTACAAGCTGAGACTGCCTAGTTTTGTTGGGTTTTATGGCGGTTCGACTGAAATTCATCATGGTACTATGCTGATGCTCGCCGGTGCGAGCGGTTCCGCCGAGTGCGTGAGGCTCCTTCTCGGTGCGGGTGCGGACGTGAATGCAAAGGCCGAGGTTTGGGACGGCAACGACACCGCACTGGCTTATGCCGCCTGGAGCGGTTCCGCCGAGTGCGTGAAGCTCCTGCTCGACGCTGGTGCGGACGCGAAGGACGGTCGTGCGCTGGATTATGCCGCCGGAAACGGCTCCGCCGAGTGCGTGAAGCTCCTGCTTGACGCGGGTGCGGACGCAACAACAACACTTGCTTTTGACGC
The DNA here is from genome assembly GCA_024690865.1 of Treponema sp. Lineage (GTDB taxonomy): Bacteria > Spirochaetota > Spirochaetia > Treponematales > Treponemataceae > Treponema_D. The sequence continues at coordinate 1,803 of JAILON010000032.1, forward strand.
TTGGAGTGGCTCCGCCGAGCGCGTGAGGCTCCTGCTTGACGCGGGTGCGGACGCGAACGCGAAGGATGCCTATGGTGTCACCGCGTTGGCTCGTGCCGCCGGAAAAGGCTCCGCCGAGTGCGTCAAGCTTCTGCTTGACGCGGGTGCGGACGCGAACGCGAAGGTCAAGGACTTGATTGGCAACGAAAACACAGCGTTGGCTTCTGCCACTTGGAGCGGTTCCGCCGAGTGCGTCAAGCTTCTGCTTGACGCGGGTGCGGACGCGAACGCGAAGGTCAAGGACAGGAATGGCAACAAACACACTGCGCTGGCTTATGCCGTCGCAAGCGGCTCCGCCGAGTGCGTCAAGCTTCTGCTTGACGCGGGTGCGGACGCGAACGCGAAGCTAAAGGACGATGCCGGCAACGAATACACCGCGCTGGCTTATGCCGTCGCAAGCGGCTCCGCCGAGTGCGTGAGGCTCCTGCTCGACGCGGGGGCGGATGCGAATGCGAAGCTTTACAGATATGGCGACGAATACACCGCGCTGGCTTATGCCGTCAGAGAGGGCTACTTCGAGTGCGTGAGGCTCCTTCTTGACGCAGGTGCGGACGTGAAGGACGGTCGTGCGCTGGTTAATGCCGTCACAAGCGGCTCCGCCGAGTGCGTGAAGCTCCTGCTCGACGCTGGTGCGGATGCGAATGTAAAGGACAGTGACGGGTACACTGCGCTGGCTTATGCCATCGAGTACGACTCAGCGGAGTGCGTCAGGCATCTGTTTGTCGCTGGAGCGAGAAAAGACGATTCATCAGCGTTGATGGCAGCCGCTAGGAGAGGTTCCGCCGAATACGTGAAGCTCCTGCTTGACGCAGGTGCAGACGTGAATGTGAAGGTTCGAGACCTATTTGGCATCGAATACACTGCGCTGGCTCGTGCCGCCGAAGAAGGCTCCGCCGAGTGCGTGAAGCTTCTGCTTGACGCTGGTGCGGACGCGAAGGACGGATATGCGCTGGCTTATGCCGCCGGCTCTGCCGAGTGCGTGAAGCTCCTGCTTGACGCAGGGGCAGACGTGAATGCAAAGGCCAAGGACTGGGTCGGCAACGAATACACCGCGCTGGCTTCTGCCGCCGAAAAAGGCTCCGCCGAGTGCGTGAAGCTCCTGCTCGACGCGGGGGCGGATGCGAATGTGAAGGTCAACTACTTGGGCGTGGAATACACTGCACTGGCTTATGCCGCCAGAAGCGGCTCCGCCGAGTGCGTCAAGCTTCTTCTTGACGCGGGGGCGGATGCGAAGGACGGCCCCGCGCTGGCTGATGCCGCCGGAAACGGCTCCGCCGAATGCATCAAACTCCTGCTCGACGCGGGTGCGGACGCTAAAGACGGATGTGCGTTGGCTTATGCTGCTGAAGAAGGCTCTGCCGATTGCGTGAAGCTCCTGCTTGATGCCGGAGCGGACGTAAATGCAAAGAACGAATATGGCGAAACCGCGCTGGCGTATGCTATCAAGAATGGTTCCGCCGAGTGCGTGAAACTCCTGCTCGACGCGGGGGCGGACGTGAACGTACATGATAGATACGGGCAGACCGCGCTAGCTTGTGCCGCCAAAAGTGGCTCCGCCGAGTGCGTGAAGCTCCTGCTCGACGCGGGGGCGGATGCGAACGTGAAGGACAGTTACGGCTACACCGCGTTGGCTTATGCCGCCAAAAGCGGTTCCGCCGAGTGCGTGAGGCTCCTGCTCGACGCAGGTGCGGACGCGAACGCGAAGGTCAAGGACAGGAATGGTAACGAACACACCGCGCTGGCTTATGCCGTCAGAGAGGGCTACTCCGAGTGCGTCAAGCTCCTGCTCGATGCGGGGGTGGACGCAAATGTGAAGGTCTGGGACGACGACGGCAACGAATACACCGCGCTCGATTATGCAGAAAACAATGGATATACAGCCATAGTGAATTTACTCTTGGAAGCACAGAAGAAACGTTGATACAGGGAAAAAATGTTTTATGAACAGAATAATCAAGTCGTTGAAGAATCTGAACTGGAAGTTATTTGCGGCCCTTTTGGTCATGGGCTTGTGTCCGACCGTATACACGACGCTCCGCGTGTTCTTCCTGGGGCAACTGCCCGGCGACTGGTCATTTTCCATTGCGGGCCAGCTCTCTTGAGTGAACCTGCTGTATGAGATTCTGGATGAGGCAATCATACTGCCCCTGTATTTCTTCATGGGAAAAGTCGTATCCGACAAAAGGAAGTATACGAACCGCATTAAGACAGGCCTGGTAATCTCATTCTGCGCGTATGCCGTCTGTTCGGCCGTCATCTGCTGTTTTGCGACTCCCCTTCTGTCAGCAATGGCGGCGAGCAGGGACATCATCGCGGAGTCCGCCGTCTACATCAGGATTGAAAGCATTGCAAACATCTTTGCCCTGCTCAGCAGCTTTATGCTCGTGTGCCTCGTCACCCTCGGAAAGTCCACATACGTATACATACTGACCGGGACAAAGCTTGTCTTGAGCGTTCTTTTTGACACGTTCTTCGTCTCCACGCTGGGCATCTCCGCAAATCTTGGCGTGAACGGAATCGGCTACAGCAACATCATCGTGAGCATGATTCTGTTTGCGGTTTCGGTATTCCTGCTTTCAAAAGAAGGCTATGCAATCTGGGGAAAAGAAAAGCTTTCGTTTGCTTGGGCAAAGGATTTTGTGAAGATAGGCGGTGTTTCCGGGGTGGAGTCGTTCGTGCGGAACATTGCATACATGCTCATGATAAGCCGCATGGTGAACATGGTGAACGAGCAGGGTACGTACTGGGTCGCGAACAATTTCATCTGGGGCTGGCTCCTGCTCCCGGTGAATCAGCTTGGCGAGCTTATAAAGCAGGAGACGGGAACGGACGGAAGGGCTGTCAAAAACAATACGCTCGGCTATTTCGCAGTGACGGTATTTGTCTGCGTGCTCTGGTTCGTCACGATTCCAGCGTGGAAGGGCTTTATGGCGAACGTCCTGCAGTTTTCGGACGTTGACAAACTCTACGGCCTTGTGATGCTGATGCTCGGTTTCTATGTCCTGTATGCGCTGCAGAACGTCTTTGACTGCGAGTTCTACGGACTTGGGAAGACAAACTATATGCTTTTTGAATCGGTCGTGACCAACACGATTTATTACGGCACGGCATTCATCCTGTACCTCTGCGGGAAGTGGACTCCGACTTTGACGGGAATAGCCCTGCTGTTTGGAATCGGCAATGCCTTTGACAGCATTGTTTCCGGCGGTGCGTTCGCATTCCTCTTGAAGAAGAAGAAAATCAACATACTGGATGTGGAGTGAGATGCGCCTCCGCTACTTTCCCTGGTGGTAATGCGTTCCGCATTGGACTATGTTTAACCGATCACCATCAACCTTATATACAAGGCGATTTGCAAAATCGATTCTACGGCTCCAATATCCGGAAAGCTCATGCTTCAAAGGTTCTGGCTGTCCGCGTCCTTTATCCTCTCCATTACGTTCGATGTCTTTTATAAGATCATGAACCGTTTTTATCTGCTTCTTCTGGTTCAGTTCGAAAAATTTGCAGTAACCATCCCATGCGACATCTGCCCAGACTTTTACCATTACACAAGCTCCTTCAGTTCGTGAACCTGCCCCTTTCCGGCTTCGATCTGGGAAATCCCCTGTTTGAGGTATCTCATGTTTTCATCTGAATAAATATAAGGGTCATCCGAGGCTTTCAAAGGAAAAGGCATTCCGTTTTCGCGGATAGTTGCCTTTACAAAGGCGTTTATCGCCGAGGAAACATTAAGGCCGATGGAATCGCAGATGGTCTCAAACATGCTTTTGTCATTGTCAGCAATCTTGGCAGAAATCGTAGTCATATACAAGCTCCTTTTACTACAATATACTACAGTAGCTGTCTTTTATCAATACAGCAGGCCGAACATCCAGAGGGGCCTGCTACGGCTGCGCTTCCGGGGCAAGGGCGTTCTTTATCGCATAGAGGGGGTATACCTGTATATCCCCGTATTCGCAGAAGTTCTCCAAGGACGTGCGGATGCCGTATGGCCTTTTCTTTATGGCCAGGAACTGCCTGAGGCTCTGCATGGAGCCTTTTTTGCTTGCCTTCACTTCTATGGGAATGATTTCATTCCCCTTCTGGATTACATAATCGACTTCCGCATTGCTCCCCGCTTCCTCCCGGTGCCAGCAGTACAGCTCGCTTTTCTCGTACACCGGGGCGGCCTTCATGAGTTCCGTCCCGATGAAGCTTTCTGCGACTGCGCCTTTGTTTATCACGTCCAGGTCTTCCGATACAAGGATATCTTCTGCCTTGAGGTTCAGCTGACGCTGCAGGAGCCCCGTGTCAAAGTAAATCATCTTCCGGTAGTCCTCCCGGATTTCTGCCCCCAGGGGAATGCCGTTTGCGGCCGTATGCGTGACAGGGTACACGAGCCCGGCCAGCAGCAGCGTCTCCAGCGCGGCCTTTATCTGGCTTGCGCGGATGTCAGGCCCGGCTTTCTTATAGACGAACTTGCCCTGCCCCTGTTCCGCGACGGAGCGGAACACCTCCTGAATCCGTGACGCGGGAATACGCTTGCGGTACTTGGCGAAGTCGTCCTGATAGGAAATCAGGAGGTCGTTCTGGATCTGGCGGCATCTGAGAAAGTCGTGGTCCCTGCACCATGAGGAGACGACTTCCGGCATTCCTCCCGTGAGCAGGAAAATCCGCAGCTGTTCCAGCAGCCGCTTGTGAAAGGCTTCCGGCAGGGGCCTGCGGGGGCTTGCCCCGTTCATCTCATGGCACAGCGCGTCCATCTTCTGGAAGCCGAGGAATTCCTCAAAGCTGAGGGGGTACATGAAGACCGAGCGGATTCGCCCGACGCCGAAGGACGGAAGCTCCTCCAGCGCGAATTCCAGAAGGGAGCCTGCGGCTATCACATGGAGGTCCGGCTCCTGCTCGTAGAAATACCTGAGCTTTTCGATGGCCGCAGGGCAGGCCTGCACTTCATCGAGGAACAGCAGGGTCTTTCCTGCCTGAACGGGAACGTTCTTTATTATGGCGATTTTCTGGCACAAATCCTGTATGGATGACTTCTGGGAAAACAAATCCGCTATGTCTGCGTTTTCTGAATTCAGGAAGTCTATCTCGACATAGTAATCAAAGTGCCTTGCAAGTTCCCTGACGGCAGAGGTTTTTCCGACTTGGCGTGCACCCCTTAAAAGCAGGGGCTTGCGTTCTTTTTCGGTTTTCCAGTCGAGAAGGTACCTGTCTATGTTTCGCCCGGAGTATTCCATGGCATAAGTGTACAAAAATGCCACCGAAAAAGCAAGTAAAAGTGCTCAAAATGGTACCGGAAAACAGGCCGAACTTGCTCAAAATGGCACCGGAAAACGGGGTAAACGTGTCTGGAATGGCACCGGAAACGGCCTCAGGAAGCCGATACAGTCCCCGCCCGTGCCAGCCCGGCACGCCCCTCACGGGCTCGGGCGGCAACTGACCGCCCGGCTGACAGGGCGTTACCGCTTGTCTTCCATCACCTTGTAGATTTCTCCGATGTACATCGTGTGGAAGTCGTCCTTCTTGTAGTTCTGCTTGAGATACTTCTCATCGATGAAGCAGAAGGGGTCGAAGGGCTGGGCGTAGAGCTTGTTGCAGAAGAGCACGAGCCGGGCCTGCTTGATCCAGGGGGTGCCGTTCAGGTACTCCACGTCGAGCTTCGCGGGGCGGAACTTGTCTCCGTCGCGGCCGGAGTGGCTGCCGCAGTAGTCCAGCGCGGACTTGTACTTCTGGGGCAGGACGCTCAGCGAGAAGGTGTCCGTTTTGTCCATGATTTCCTTGGTGTAGCGGGTGGGACGCACGTAGACAGTCGCCACGCTCTTGTTCCATAGGACCCCTAGGCCGCCCCAGCTCGCGGTCATCGTATTGACGCGGCCCGTCGTGATGTTTCCTTCTTCATCCACGCTCTTCTCGCAGGCGGTGATGAGCATCCAGTCGCTCCCTATCAGCGTGAAGGGGTTGTCAGTTATGGCCTCTGGCCGGATTGTCTTAAACATATTGATACTCTAGCACGAAACGCGCCGATATGTCCACGCGTCGGTCCGTCCCGCTTCCTGTCCGTCGTGCCACGGACTGCCTATCCACAAGTGTGTGGATTGACTATTTGCAAGTACGTGGACTGCCTTGCCCCGCGGACGGTTGAAAGTTATGGAAAAATAGGGTAATCTTTCCATCTGACCGAGCTTTTTAGGAAGGGGAGGGAAGGATGGACGTATCCGAGGAGATTTTGAACCTGCTGCGCGACAATGCGCGCCTCAGCATAGAGGATATTTCGGCAATGACGAAGGCGACGCCTGCCGAAGTCAAGGATATAATCAGGAAGTTGGAAAACGACGGCGTCATCATGAAGTATGCCGCCATCATCAATCCTGAAAAGGACGCCGGGGCCAAGGAGAAGGTCAAGGCCGAAATCGAGATTCAGGTTGCCCCTGAGCGGGAGCACGGGTTTGACGGGATAGCGGACCGGATCTACCGCTTTCCCCAGGTCAAGTCGCTCTACCTGATGTCGGGCGGCTACGACCTCAAGGTCATCATCGAAGGCGACAGCCTGCAGGAAGTCGCCCTGTTCGTTGCCCGCAAGCTTTCCACGCTCGCGGGGGTCCGTTCCACCAAGACCCACTTCATCCTCAAGACCTACAAGGAGAACGACATCGTGTATGTGGAGCAGCGTTCCGACAGCAGGGAAGGAGTGACCGCCTGATGAACACGAGAGAGGACAGGTTCAGTAAAGCCATGCTGGAAACCCCTCCGTCGGGAATCCGCAAGTTTTTTGAAATGCTCATTGGGCATGACGACGTTATATCGCTTTCCGTCGGGGAGCCGGACTTCCCCACCCCCTGGCTCATGCGGGAGGAGGCCTTCTACCACCTGGAGCAGGGCCACACCAGCTATACGAGCAACTGGGGCCTTTTGGAGCTGCGGCAGGAAGTGACCAAGTACATGGAGCGCTACGGCTGCTATTACAACCCCAACAAGGAAGTCCTGATAACGGTGGGGGCAAGCGAGGGAGTGGACGCGGTGCTCCGTGCCGTGCTGAACCCCGGGGACGAGATCATCGTCTGCGAGCCCTGCTACGTCAACTATATTCCCCTGTCGCACCTGTGCGGCGCGAAGGTCGTTCCCCTGGATACGAGCGTGAACGGCTTCTATCCCACGGCGAGCCAGTTTGAATCGTTGATAACGCCCCGGACCAAGGCGATAATGTTCTGTTCCCCCAGCAATCCGACGGGAACGATGGTTCCCAAGGACGAGCTGGAGAAGATTGCCCAGCTGGCCCGGAAGCACCAGATCTGGTGCATTGCGGACGAAATCTACTGCGAACTGGTCTACGACGGCCACGAACACGTTTCCATCGGAAGCTTCCCCGGAATGAAGGACTATACGATAATCCTGAACGGCTTCTCCAAGTCCTTTGCCATGACCGGCTGGAGGATCGGCTACATCGCCGCCCCGGAGGAGCTGATGGCCCAGATAGTCAAGCTGCACCAGTACAATACGATATGCGCCCCGATAATGAGCCAGTACGCGGCCCTGGAGGGCTTGAAGAACGGCTGGAGCGAGGTGGAGCGGATGCGCGTGAGCTACCAGCAGCGGCGCAACCTCATGTACAAGTCCTTCACCGACATGGGGCTGCCCGTGCCGGAGCCGACGGGTGCCTTCTATATGTTCCCCGACATAAGCAGCACCGGGCTGAGCGCCGAGGACTTTGCGACGCAGCTCTTCCAGAAGTACAACGTCGCGGTCGTCCCCGGAACGGCATTCGGCAAGGCGGGGGAAGGCCACATACGCTGCTGCTATGCGACGGCCATAGACAAGATAAAAACCGCCCTTGACAGGATAGCGGAATTCACCGATAGTTGCAGAAGGGGTTAGCCAGTATGTTTTTTTTGATTTTCGTAGGCGTTTTGATACTTGTGGCGGTTGCCGTCGTCCTCGTTTTCAAGGGAATGGGCGGGAAGAACACTGATTCTACCGCAATCAAGAACAAGAACGAAGCCAAGGTCCTCAAGGACGCGACCCGCAAGCTGGAGAGGGATCCCGACAACATCCCCGCCCTTACACAGCTTTCCGAGATTTTCTATACGAACGAGGTCTACGACAAGGCCCTCCAGCACTACAAGAGCCTGGTCCGCATAGCTCCGATCCATCCGGAGGTTGACGAAGGCAAGGTTGCGCTGCGGGCGGGAATCTGCCTGTGCAAGGCGCAGGAGTGGGCGGACGCGCTCAAGTACCTGCTGCAGTCCAGCCTGAAGGACGGGTCCAACTTTGACGTGAACTACTACCTGGGCCTGGTGTACAGCAAGCTCAAGGACTATGCGAAGGCGGTCCCCTGCCTCAAGAAGGCCCTCATCGTCAATCCGGCCTCCACCCAGGCCAACATGCTGGTGGCCCGCTGCTTTTACGAGCAGCGCCACTTCAAGGAAGCCCTGCCCTACCTCAAGGTCGTCATTGCCGCCGAACCCAACAACAAGGAGGCGATGTTTGACTATGCGGACGTCATGGTGGAGGAAGGCCACGGCGAGAAGTCCATCAAGATTTTCTCCCGCCTGCGTCCCGACCCCGTCTATGGGGCCAAGTCCTGCATACGGAGCGGCGTGTTCCACTACAACCAGGGCGACAAGAAGACCGCCATCGAGGACTTCACGATCGGCCTCAAGCTGCCCAACGTTCCGCAGGCGGACACGCTGGAGCTGAAGTACCGTCTTGCGGTCTGCTACTTCGACACCAACCGCTACAAAGAGGGGCTGGCCCTCCTTGCCGAGATAAAGCAGGTGAACCCCCAGTACAAGGACATCATGCAGCTGATAGGCCGCTATTCCGAGCTGAGCCAGAATTCCAACCTGCAGATTTACCTTGCGGGCAGCGTGTCCGACTTCATAGCCCTCTGCCGCAGGATAGCGACGAACTGGGAGAAGGGGCTCAACGCGACCTTCCAGGATGCGCATGCCGAGGCCTCCTATACCGACATCACCGTGGAGGTGGCCAGCCGGGGCGGAGACGACAGCGATCTTAAGAAAACCTGGCTGTTCCGCTTCTTCCGCACGACCGGAGCCACGGGCGAGATTTACGTCCGTGAGTTCCACGAGGCCCTGCAGGACAGGAAAATCAGCAAGGGCATCTGCGTGACCGCCGGGGTCTTCTCTGACGGCGCCAGGAAGTACGCCGAGGGCCGCCCCGTGGACCTTGTGGAGCGCGACAAGCTGAACGTGCTGTTGAAAAAGGCAAACTAGTTTTTATATGAACGGGGGCGAAAGCAAGCCCCCGTTTTTTATGAATACCACAAGCTGATGCATCTCGGGGAACGTATGGAGCAGGGAGGGTCCCCTCAAGCGAGCATTTGCTTGCGCTCGTTGAGCTGTGTTCCAGTCCGCATCAACTCTCAAATGCGTATGACAAAAATGCAAGCACCCGCTCGCGAAGAGGGAAACCCTGCGGGAATACGTTCCCACTGTAAAAATCTTTTTATATCATGATTAAATAACAGGAGGGCTTGCCTTCCGCAACCTCCGCCGACGCAGTTGCTTACGGGTGTGGGCTTACCTTCCACACCCGCAGGGGCAGGGCATGCCGTCCTCGTCGGAGTCGTACTCCTCTTCGTCGGAGTCACTACCGCAGCCTCCGCCGACGCAGTCGCTTCCGCCACACCCGCAATCTCCGCCTCCGCAGTCACAGCCTCCGTCGCCACAGCCGCCGCCACATCCGCCACAGCCGCCGACGCGGCCGGCCTTGAGCTCGTCCTCGGTCGCGTCGCGCACTTCCAGGACCTCCACGGCAAAATGCAGGTTCTTGCCGGCAAGGGAGTCGTTTGCGTCTACCGTAATCATGTCGGGCGCGACCTTCGTCACCGTCACTATTGCGGGGCCGCTTTCGGTCATCGCCTGGAACGCCATGCCGACCTCTATCTCCATGTCCGTGGCGAACTGCTCGCGCGGAATCTCCATGACCAGGGACTCGTCGTACTCTCCGTAGCCGTCCTTGGCCGCAAGGTCGCAGGTGAACTTGTCGCCCGGATTGCGGCCCAACAGGGATTCTTCAAACTTGGGAAGGAGGTTTCCGTGCCCGTGCAGGTATTCCAGCGGGGAGCGGCCCTCGCTGCTGTCGATGATGTTTCCGTTGTCGCCCCTGAGGGTGTAGTTGATGGAAACGACCTTGTCTTTCGCTATCGTCATGCTATACGTCCTGAACCACTTCGCTGATTTCCGGGCAGGTTTCCTTCAGGTAGCGCTCAATGCCCATCTTGAGCGTCATCACCGCCATGGGGCAGTCCCCGCATGCTCCCGTCAGCCGCAGGTGGACCTTGTTGTCCGCATCGATCTCGATGAATTCCATATCGCCGCCGTCCGCATTCAGCTGCGGGCGGAAGGCTTCCAGCGTCTCCTTTACCTTTGCCAGCAAGGCTTCGTCTGCCATAGTGTACCCCTTGTCTCTGTTGTGTTGTTCAATTTTCCACCAATCTACTATATTTAGGGCCTTTGGGCAATTGCTTGCCTTTGGACAATCGCCCCTTTTTTTCTTAAAAATTCTTTGCAAAAATCCCCCCTTTTGTTATAAAATAGAAGCTATGAAAAAACTGTTCGCATTCATATTGCTGGGGTTGCTGGGGACCTCTTTCCTCCTGGCCCAGGCCTCCTTTTTTGACAACTACGTGTACCAGCAGTGGAGTTCCTTCGGGGGACTGACGGGGACGACGGCGACCGACATCATGCAGACCAGCGATGGTTACATAAATATAGGCACCTACGAGGGTTTGGTCCGCTTTGACGGCGTGGCCTTCACCACAATGCGGCGCGGCAAGGACAACGGGCTGACCTTTGCTTCCGTCCGCGTCGTCATGGAGGATTCTTCGGGAAACCTGTGGATTGGTTCCAACGACGAGGGCATCCAGCTCCTGCAGCCTGAGGGGAACATGACCTTCACGACCCAGAACGGCCTTCCCAACAATTCGATACGCGCCATCGTCGAAGACCACGACAAGAACGTCTGGGTCGGCACGGCGGGCGGCGTGGTGTACATGACCAAGAGCCGCCATCTGATAAACCCGCAGTTTGAGGCGGGCACGGTTTCCAAGGGTGTCATCTCCACCCAGCTTTTCTGCGACAGGGACGGACAGGTGTGGCTTACGACCGAAAACGACAAGGGGCTTTTCATCTTTAAGGACGGGCTGTTTCGCACCATTCCGTCGATGGACCAGTTTGGCGACTATGCGGTGACGGAAGTCTGTCAGGATTTGGACGGCAGCTTCTGGGTTGGTACGGATACGGTAGGACTTGTCAAGATAAAGGATGGGGTTGCGACGGCGGTGCACACGGATACCATGCTGGACGACACCCCGGTCACGTCGGTTTACGAGGACAAGGACGGCAACGTCTGGTTCGGCACCGAGTCCGGCCTGGTCGTCTACAGCGGGGGCACATTCCACGTCTGCATGAAGGACGGCCTGCAGAAGGCCAAGATAAACAGGATTGTCTCCGACCGCGAGGGCAACATCTGGATTGCCACGGACAGGAACGGCGTGGGCAAGATGACCCGAAGCCGCTTCAAGATGTTCCGGACGGGAATCACCTCCAATGCGATTGCCGAAGACCTGGACGGCAGGGTGTGGGTTGGTACGGACGACGGTGTGCTGTGCTACATAGGGGGCCGGCAGGTCACCAACGCCCTGACCAAGTTCACCGAGGACATACGGGTCCGCCACGTGGGGGTGACGGAAAACGGCGACGTACTGGTCAGCTGCTACAGGAAGCCCGGCCAGCTGCGCTACAACACGCAGAGCGGAAAGATTACCAGCTGGAGTACGGACGAAGGGCTGGCGGGCAACAAGGTCCGCATCGCCATAGAGGGGCAGCAGGGCGAGCTGTACGTGGGGACGACCACCGGCCTGAGCATCATCCATCAGGACGGCAGCATCGTCAACTTCAAGCAGCTGGACGGGCTTGAAAACGAGTACGTCATGTGCCTGTATATGGACCAGAACGGCATGCTCTGGATAGGAACGGACGGCGGCGGCGTGTACTTGATGAGGAACGAACGGCTCCTTGGCAAGGTGACGACGCAGAACGGCCTTGCCGGCAACGTCGTCTTCAAGGTTTCGCAGGATGAGCGGGGGGCCTACTGGATATGCTCCGGCAGCGGACTGACCTGCTGCCCGGCCTACGACAGCAGCTTGGAGCGTATGCCCGTCCTCTTCGAGACCGTCAGGGCGGAGCAGGGGCTCGGTACCGATTCGGTCTTCCAGCTGCTGCCCGACGGGCGGGGAAACGTCTGGATTACCAGCAACTACGGAGTTTCGTCCGTTCCATTCGAGGATCTGGTCGAGGTCGTCGGGGGCAGGCAGGAGGAGCTGGTCCCCAAGTTCTACAACAAGAACGACGGACTTGATTCGGACGGGGCCACATCGACGGCGGTCAGCATCTGCGACCGCGACGGCCGCCTCTGGTTCCCCATGGTGGACGGAATTGCCGTGTACAATCCCGTCAAGGTCCGCGAAAGCCAGGTCGTGCCGCTCGTCTGCATAGAGAGCATCAGGGTGGACACGGTGGAGTACAAGGGCTTCAAGGACTTCATAGAGCTCAAGCCGGGCACCAAGCGGGTTGACATAAAGTACACGGGACTCAGCTTTGATGCACCGGAACGCATATTGTTTGCCCACCAGCTGACGGGCTTTGACAACGAGCTGTCCGCTCCCAGCGCCAGCAGGACGGTTTCCTACACCAACCTGCGGCCGGGCAAGCATACCTTCATGGTCTACGCGATAAATGGTGACGGCGTCGTGTCCGACAGGGCGCAGACCATGCTCTTCGTACAGAAGCCGTACATCTGGCAGACGACCTGGTTCTGGATAGTGGTAGTCATCGCCACACTCGTCTGTGTATTCACGATCATCTACCTGAGGGAACGACGTATGGCCAGGGAGAACATCAGGCTGGAGGGCCTGGTCAAGGAGCGGACCAAGGAACTGCACGCCGAGAAGGAGAAGTCCGACCAACTGCTGCACGCAATCCTGCCCGACAAGATAGCGCGGGAGCTCAAGGACGACATCCACGCGATTGGTGAAAACTTTGCCGACGTGACCATGCTCTTTTCCGACATCGTGAGCTTCACGACGATTTCGAGCGCGCACACGGCCTATGAAATCGTATACGCCCTGAACGACTTGTTCAGCCGCTTTGACGAGCGGGCCAAGCGGATGGGCGTGGAAAAGATAAAGACGATTGGGGATGCCTATATGGCCGGCTGCGGGCTGCCGTCGCTCAACGACGACCATGCCCGCATCATGGTGGAATTTGCAAAGGGCATGTACGACGACCTGCGGGAATACAACGAGAACGCGAAGATTAAGTTCAACATCCGCATCGGCCTGAACCGGGGGCCGGTCAGCGCGGGGGTCATAGGCAAGACCAAGTTCGTCTACGACGTGTGGGGCAACACCGTCAACGTCGCGAGCCGCATGGAGTCTGCCGCCAGCCCGGGGGGCATACGGGTTTCGGAAGCCGTCTACGAGCGGCTCAAGGATACCGACGTGAAATTCAGCGCGCCCATTGAGTGCGATATAAAAGGCAAGGGCCTTATGATAACTTACGATGTAATCTTGGGGGATGATTGATGAAAAGCGCTATGCAGGGGATTGCCGCCGCGGCGGTCTTGTCGCTCCTTCTTGCGGGATGTTCCAAAAAGGAGGAGGTTTCCGTCGTAAAGGTCGGCATCCTCCATTCGTTGACCGGGGCGATGGCCCAGAGCGAGATGCCCGTGAGCGATGCCGAGCAGATGGCGATAGATGAGATAAATGCCGCCGGAGGCGTGCTGGGCAGGAAGATAGAGGTCGTGCTCAGGGACGGAGAAAGCGATCCTGCGTGTTTCGCTCAGAAGGCCAGGGAGCTTTTGACCGAAAACAAGGTCGCGACGATATTCGGCTGCTGGACGTCTGCCTCCCGCAAGGAGGTGAAGAAGGTCCTGGAGGAGCCGGATATCTTTGGCCTCCTGTGGTATCCCCTCCAATACGAAGGGCTTGAGGCCAGTCCCAACATCATGTATATGGGGGCCGCCCCCAACCAGCAGGTCGTTCCCGCCGTGGACTTCTGCTACCAGAATTTCGGAGGCCGGATGCTGTTGATTGGCTCCGACTATGTGTTCCCGCATACGGCGGGGGCAATCGTGAAGGCCTACCTCCCGACCTTTGGGGGGGAGTGCGTCGGGGAAACCTATGTGGACATGGAGTGCGAGGACTTCGACGACGTGATAGCCCAGATCAAGGCGACGAAGCCCGACGTGGTGTTGAATTCGCTCAACGGGATTTCCAACAGGGCCTTCTTCAATGCGCTGCGGAATGCCGGCATCACTGCGGACGACGTCCCGGTGATGAGCTTTTCGGTGTCCGAATCGGAAATCAAGTACATTGGGGCGGAGTTGATGAAGGGTCACTACGTCTCGTGGAGCTACCTGCAGACCATCTCCTCGATGCAGAACCTGTCCTTCGTCTCCCGCTACCGGAACATCTTTGGGGGCGACAGCGTGATAGGCGATCCGATGGAGGCCGGATACATAGCCGTCTATCTGTGGGCGGCTGCCTGCGAGAAGGCGGGATCGTTCGACGTGGAGGATGTCCGTATGGCGGCTAAGGGACTGAGCTTTGATGCGCCGGAAGGAGTTGTGACGATTGACGGCGAGAACCAGCACCTCAAGAAGCGGGTCAGGGTGGGCAAGGTGAACGAATCTGGACAGATTGACGAGGTGTGGCGTTCGGGCAACGTGGTCAAGCCGGATCCCTACATGAGCACATACATCTGGGCCAAGGGGCTTTAGGCGAAAAAAAAACGGCCGCGCTGAATCGGCCGTTCCGTGCCGTGGGCCAAGGGCCTGTAAGTTTCCCGGGGGCGGCTATAGCACCGCGTCTACGGCGGCCTGCAGTTCTTCGTCGGTAAGCCGGTCCGGGTAGCGTTTCAGCACCTTCTCGTAGAAGGCGACCGTCCGCTTGCCGAACACGTCGGGCGTAAAGTTCCGTGAGACCCGGCGGCTCTCCTCACCGAACTGCCGCCGCTTTTCCGCGTCGGCGGCCAAATCCAGCAGGTAGCCGTCCATCTCCTCGTCGCTGTCGGCGAGGTAGCCGTTTTTTCCGTGGAAAATCGTGTCGGAAAAGCTTGAGTCCTTGCGGGCGACGATGGGCAGGCCGGACATGAGGGCCTCCAGCACGGTCATCGAGTGCATCTCGGACAGGGAGGCGGTGATGAAGATGTCCCCTATCCCGTAGTAGTAGTGGACTTTGGTCCAGGGTTCGTAGCCGGTGAAGAGTATCCGGTCGGAGACTTCCCGGGCCTGCTTCTCCAAATCCGGCAGCGCCAGTCCCGCGCCGACGAACATCACCTTTATCTTCTTGTTCTTCTGAATCACCCTCATGCAGATGTCCAGAAGTTCTTCCACCCGCTTCTCTTCGACCACGCGGCCCAGGAAGAGCAGGACCACATCGTCGGGGGCTATCCCCCAGTTCCTGCGGAGGGATGTTATCTCCTCCTCTGTTGCGGGCTTCCTGATGAAGCTGCCCGAGTCCAGCGCGTTGGGGATGATGGCGGAGGGGGTACCCGGCAGCATGAACGGTTCCTTGAAGTAGTCGCGGGCCTTGCCGGAGACGTTTATGAGCGCGTAGAACTTCTTGTAGAGCCGCTTGACCACCTTGCGGATGATTTTGACCGGGATGTAGCGGCCGAGCGGCAGGTAGTATTCGTAGAAGTCCTCCCAGAGCGTGTGGGTCGTCGCGACAACCGGGATGTGCAGCTTCTTGCCCGACAGCTTGGCGGCGTGGGCGATGAAGAACTCCGTGTGCGAGTGTATGATCTGAATGTTGTGCTGCTTGAGGAAGGGGATTATCACGTGCTCGAAGGGGAAGCCGATGTACTGGTCGGGAATCTTGAAGGGGGTCGGTACGGAGAGGATGCGGAGGATGTCCGGGTCGTTGTCAACCTCCGGGTCATGGTAGTTTCGCGGTTTGACCGTGACGACGACGACGTGGTGCCCCATCTCCTGTAGCACCTTGCGCAGCTGCAGTACGACGGTAACGATGCCGCTCTTGGTCGGTATGTAGGAATCCGTGAAAAGCGCGATGTTCATGGGCAGATGATACACCATCGGGGGCTTTTTATCAACAAGGTGTTATTTCTGGCCGTAGGGGGCGTTGCATTGTGGAAATCAATTTTCATGGGGGAATCCTCCATAAAAAACGTATGGGGACACCCAGCGGGAACCGCCAGCGTAGCGTCAAGGCTATACGTTTTTGTACTGTATACATCCGGTAAAAACTGATTTCCATGGTGCTGACACTGTGGCTAGAACAAGAATCGGATTTGTGCTAGGATATGTCCACTTTGCTTGCGGAGGGCTGAGATGATTACGTACTGGCAGCAGGAAAAGGGAAGGTTCGTTGAAAAAGAAGCGGAAGAGCTTGCCCCAGACTCCGTCACCTGGGTGGACGCGCGCTCCGTCACGAGCGACGATGTGGAAATCCTTGAGACCAAGTACCACGTGGACACCGAGAGCATCCTTGACATCCTTGACCCCGACGAGCTTTCGCGCATCGAGTACATCGACTACAACGAGGACTCCAAGTATATCCTGACGATCCTCCGCCTGCCGGTGTTCAACCCCAACAACGACATCAGCTACTTCTGCGCCCCGCTCGGCATCATCACCTTCGGCAAGGTCGTCATCACGATATGCTGGACCGACTGCGAGGTGCTCCGCGACTTTTCCGCCAACCGGGTCAAGGAGCTGAACATCACCGACATACCGGCCTTCATCATCCGCATACTGGCGCGGGGCGACCTGACCTTCCTGCGCTACCTGAAGGAACTGAACAGGCGGGCCACGACGATACAGAACGAGATGTTCCGCACGGTGGAAAACGAGGAGTTCCTGCAGCTCCTCAACATCCAGAAGTCGCTCGTCTACTTCGAGACTGCGCTCAAGAGCAACCAGCTCCTCCTGGAGAAGCTCAAGAAGACCCGCATCCTCAAATTCGACGAGGACGACCGCGACTGGCTGGACGACGTGGACGTGGACAACCGCCAGGCCATGGAGATGGCGGACACCTACACGAACATCATGGCCCAGATGATGGACGCGTGCGCCTCGCTCATTTCCAACAACCTTTCCATCGTGATGAAGCGCATGACCATCATTTCGATAGTGATAACGATTCCGACCTTCGTCACGAGTTTCTTCGGCATGAACATCCCCTTGCCCTGGGGTTCGTCCGGTTTCCTCGGCATGATTTTCACCGGCGCAATCTGCCTTGTTTCCGCCCTGGTCGGCTGGTACGTCATCATGAAGACCTCCAAGTACGCCAAGCCCCTCGTGGCCCATCGGCGCTGGCTGCGGGGGCGCAAGAAGAAGCGGAAGTAGTCCGTGGGCGGGGCTTTTGCGGGCGGCGCGTTCCTTTTGCGGGGCATGTGCGGAACCTGGAGGTGGGGGCCTTTTTTGGGGCCGTGGGCGCAGCTGGCGGCTTTTTCGCGGCATCTTCGCATAATTGACTAAAGCCGCTATAGTCAATATAATAAACCCCTATGACCGTAAACGAGTTGCGCTCGAAATACATAGAGTTTTTTAAGTCCAAGGGACATACTGAAATTTCCGGCAAGTCCCTCCTTCCTGACAACGACCCGACCGTGCTTTTCACGACGGCGGGAATGCAGCCTTTGGTTCCCTACCTGCTGGGGGAGGACCATCCGTCCGGCGACCGGCTGACCGACTACCAGAAGTGCGTCCGCACGGGCGACATTGATTCCGTGGGCGATCCAAGCCACCTGACCTTCTTTGAGATGTTGGGCAACTGGAGTTTGGGCTCATATTTCAAGCAGGAGTCCATTGCCTACAGCTACGAGTTTTTGACTTCCCCGAAGTATTTGAACATCCCCAAGGAAAAGCTGAACGTTACGGTCTTTGAAGGGGAGAAGCAGCCCGATGGAACGGAGATTCCCCGTGACGAGGAGGCTGCCCGCTGCTGGGAGGAGATGGGCATTGCGAAGGACCGCATCTTCTTCCTGCCGAGGAGCGACAACTGGTGGGGCCCTGCCGGGCAGACCGGCCCCTGCGGTCCCGACACCGAGATTTTCTACGACAACGGACAGCCCAAGTGCGGCCCCGACTGCAAGCCCGGCTGCCACTGCGGCAAGTACCTGGAGATTTGGAACAACGTCTTCATGGGCTACAACAAGGACGCGCAGGGCCACTACAACGAGATGGCCCGCAAGTGCGTGGACACAGGCATGGGTGTGGAGCGCACGGTGTCCGTCCTGAACGGGCAGAAGTCCGTCTACGAGACCGACGTTTTCCTTCCTATTGTACAGTGCATCGAACAGCTTTCCGGCAGGAAGTACGGTGCGAGCGATGCCGATGATGTTGCGATACGGATCATCGCCGACCATGTGCGGACGGCGACTTTCATCTTGGGCGACCCCAAGGCCGTTACTCCCGCCCGCACGGGTGCCGGCTACATCCTGCGCCGCATCATCCGCCGTGCCGTCCGCTACGGCCGCAAGCTCCAGATTGACGGAAGCTTCCTGGCCAAGCCCGCCGAAATCGTCATCGGCGAGTACAAGGATGCCTACCCCGAACTTTCCGAACGCGCCGCCTTCATCAAGGAGCAGCTGACGCTCGAGGAAGAGAAATTCAGCAAGACGCTCAAGGCGGGCGAGGCTGAGTTCCAGAAGCTGCTGCCCAACTTGCAGAAGAACCCCAAGATGGTCATTCCCGGCCGCGTGGCCTTCCGCCTCTATGACACCTTCGGCTTCCCCATCGAGATTACGCAGGAGATGGCCAAGGAGAACGGCATGACCGTTGACCTGGAGGGCTTCAAGGAGATGGAGAAGAAGCACCAGGAGGAGAGCCGCACGCTTTCCGCCGGCAGCTTCAAGGGCGGTTTGGGCGACCACAGCGAGATAACGACCAAATACCATACGGCGACCCACCTCCTGCAGCAGGCCCTCGTCCAGGTCTTGGGCGACGAAGTTGCGCAGAAGGGGTCCAACATCACGGACGAGCGCATGCGCTTTGACTTCTCCTTCCACCGGGCCATGACCAAAGAGGAGGTCAAGCAGGTGGAGGACATCGTGAACGAGCAGATCCAGAAGGACCTGCCGGTGACGATGGAAGTGATGGACCTGGAGGCTGCCAAGGCTTCTGGTGCGCGTGCCCTCTTCGGCGAGAAGTACGAGAAGCAGGTCAAGGTCTATACGATCGGACCCAAGGCCGGTTCCGGTGAGAAGTGGTTCAGCAAGGAGGTCTGCGGAGGCCCCCATGTGCAGCACACGGCGCAGATTGGCACGTTCAAGATAGCCAAGGAGCAGTCGTCTTCGGCTGGGGTGCGCCGCATCCGCGCCACGATCGAAGGCGGACTTCCGCTTGACAAACAGTAAAATTTCCTGGGTGGGAATAGAGTGGGGTCGGGAGGAAATTTTTTTGAATTTTTTCCTCTCGATATGTAACTAACAAAAATCTTGAAGGTTTTCTTGGTGAAGTAGGAAGGCAAGTTTAAGGCCACGGGCTGGAGATGCCCACGGCCGATGGTACATGCTGGTAATCTTTATCAACAAGATCGAGGAATGAAAATGAAACGTTTTATTGTAACTGCGGCATTATTGCTGTCGATGGCTGTCTCTGTCTTCGCTGCGAGCTCCGATTTGACGCCCCTGGCGGTCGTCAAGCTCAATGGAAGTGAGACAATTACTGTCAAGACGCTGAAGGATAGGGTTGGCCTCTGGACCAAGCTGAACGGAGTGAAGGAAGCGACGCTTGAGCAGAAGAAGGCGATCCTTGATAATTTGATTTATGAGAAGCTTGTTGCCCAGGCTGCCGCCAAGGACGGGCTTTCCATCACGGACACTCAGATAGACCAGTCTTTCCTGTCTACGATGAGCCAGAACTTTGGTCAGCAGTTCAGCAATGAGACCCAGCTTTCTGACTTCCTGAAGAAGCAGACTGGCAAGAACCTTTCCGAGTACATCAAGGAAATGACGGGCTATTCCCTCCCCGACTACAAGGTCTACCTGAAGAATTCGATTCTCGTGCAGCAGTACGTCTACACGAAGAAGCAGGAAGACATAAAGAAGGTCTCCGCCACCGACGAGGAGATTCGCAACGCCTATTCCATGAACAAGGCGACCTTCGTCTGGAGCGACATGGTGAAGCTGTTCCTGGTCATCGTTCCCAAGGAGAAGGATGCCGCCGCTGCCAAGAAGAAGGCCGAGAAGATGCTCAAGGACTACACCAAGAAGCCGTCCACTGCCGAAGATGCCATAAAGAACGATGGCGACAACGGCAAGGCATACCAGGCCGGCTACATGCTTATGACGACCCAGCAGGCGCAGCAGTTCGGCTGGGCTTCCGACAAGGTCGTGGAGCTGTTCGGCCGCAAGAAGGGATTCGTCAGCGAGCTTTCCGAGACGAGCGTTGACTTCCAGTTCTACGTTGTGAAGGAAAAGTATGCCGCCAAGATGCTTGCCATCGACGACATCATCCAGCCGGAGTCTACGACGACCGTGTATGACTACATCAAGCAGAGCTTGACTGCCCAGAAGCAGAGCCAGTATTTCGCCCAGGCTGCCCAGGATCTTTCCAAGAGCTTGGATACCAAGGCGAACGTTGATCGCAAGAAGTCTGGTGATGCCCTTGACAAGCTGCTCAACTGGGATTCTGAGTCCTGATAGCAGATGTCCCGTCACAAAGCTAGAGTGCTAGCTTTCCAGGCCCTCTTCTCCTATGATGTGGGAGGGGAAGGCCTGGATGAGCTTTTGACATTGAACTGGGTGGAAGGTGCTGGCAGTTTGGACAGTGATACTTCCGATTTTGCCCGCATCCTCATCGCTGGAACCGTGAACCATGTCCAGGAGATTGATTCCTGCATCAAGGGGCACCTTGCTCCCAAGTGGCAGTTTGAACGCTTGAACAGAGTTACCGTTGCAATCCTCCGTATAAGTATTTTTTCCCTCCTGTACCAGAAGGATATGCCCGTGAATGTCGTTATCGACCAGGCGATCAAGATTTCCAAAGAGTACGGCGAGGACGATGCCTTTAAGTTTATCAATGCGATGCTCGATAATATAAGCAAAGGGTTGCCCGCGGACTGAAACTATACTGCCGGGGCACTTGGAAGAAAAGGCCTTGAGCGGTACAAACAAAAAGCATACCATAGTTATAGTCGTCTTGATTTTCGTCCTGCTGCTGATAGTTGCGGTGGGCGGGTTCCTTGTCCTTCGCCTGCGTTCGTCGCATTACGAGGGTTCTGCTATTGCTACAGAGCTTTCATTGATCGATTCCTACATACAGCAGGGGGACACGAGGCAGGCCATTTCTTCCTTGAGCCGCATCGAGGGGCGTGCCCATTCTTCGGGAGACAGGATGGGCCTGTACAAGCGCTATATGACCTTGGCCGAATACGACAAGGCGGAAAAGTGCCTGAAAAAGGCGCTGCGCTCTTTCCCCGGCAACAAGGAGTTCATTGCCTTGTACGGCAACTTCCTCTTGCGGAGGGGCAGGGTGAAGGATGCCAGGAAGCGCACTGAAGTCCTTTCCGGCACGGAGTATTCGTCGATCTATGCCGAGGCCGTGCTCCGGACCGCGCTCATTTCCGATTACGATGCAGACAAATTCTTTGCAAAATCAAACCCCATTCTGAATTTTTTCCGCAGGAAGGCGACTCCGTCGGATCTGTCCGCGCAGGACGTCAAGCGGGAGTTCTTCTTGGACGAACGCTTCATCCCCATATACAAGGATGCCTACTCATCTTCGCGCATGCCCCTCTGGCAGATTGATGCGGCCACGATCCTAATGGCGAAGGGCCGTTACGAGGAGGCTTCGTACCTGTATCCCGGTGAGGCCGCAGGCTACAAGGATGCCCTCTTCTGGGGCTTGGTCGCATATGATGCGGGCCGCTATGCGGAAAGCCTTGAGGCCCTGCTGAAGGCCGAGGAGCTGAGCAGGAAGGGCGGGGCGGACGAAAAGGGGGAACTGGCCCAGGCCATAGAGCTGAAGGCCCTGCTGTCGGATGACTACTACATCCTTGGTGACGATGCTTCCGCGCAGAAGATGCGCAAGGACGTGTTGGACATTTCGTCGCCCTACATGGACGCCTTTATGGACCAGCGGCTTCCGTCCCTGAACAGGATACTGCCCCTGCTGTATATGAACACCGCCCTGTATGCCCGCGAGAGCGGGGATGAGAAGGAGCGGTACGACAAGCTTTTCCAGCTGGTCAGCTACTTCCCCGAATACGAGCCGGGACTGGCCGCCTACGGTGAATATGCGGTGGATTCGGTGAACCGGCCCAAGGAAGTGGGCATAGAGGCCCAGCTGCGGGAGGCGGGCTTGCGCACCTTGGCCATGGAGGAACGCGATTCCATCCCCGTCGTGCCGATTCAGACCGTCGTCGCGATGATCGATGATGCCATAAAGGCTGCCGGGAATGACGGACTTTCCAAGAACGACCTGAAGGTGAAGACGGCATCCCTGCTTGTCCTGCGAGAGAAGCTTCTTGCGGCGGAAAACAACGGTATGGAGCGGGTGGAGAAGGCCTCCAAGGTCTGGAGGCTGCTTGAGGCGAACGAACTTTCCAGTTCCCTGTACCCGCCGGAGATAATGCGCTACGCCGTGGCCAACTTGATAGAGAACGGCGGCGAGTCCGATGCCGAGAGGCTTTTCCGTGCCTACCTGCAGGCGTCCTACGGGGAGCAGGAGGATGCAAAGGGGAAGAGCTCGAAGGATGCCCCCATACGGAAAGCATTTGACCCCTGCGATCACCCGGAGAAGCTTGCCCTCTGGGAAGGCGAGGCGGCCGCCTATTTCTATGTGCAGCGGGCGGAGTATGCCCGGGCCATCAAGCTGTATGACTACATCCTTTCGAATTATTCCAAGCGGACCCCGGTGTTCAATACCTCTGGTCAAAACGAGGCGGTTACGTCGTCCTATTTGAACATGGGCAACATCTACTCTGGCTACAACCGGAGCGCACAGGCCTTGGACTACCTGCGGCAGGCGGACAGCCGCGTGACCGACACCATGTTGAAGGCGGAGGTGCGCTATCGGATAGGAAGCGAGGAGGCCCGCCTGGGTCGGGGAAAGGACGCGCTGATTACGCTCAAGCATGCGCTGGAACTGGACCCCGGCCACGGACGTGCCCGGATATTGCTCAAGCAGCTGCAGTAGCCTTGCCAAGTCCGTGCCAATCCGCTATAATTTGGCAATGGACATGCTGAAAGGAAAGAAAGCTCTCGTCACCGGCTCCTCTCGGGGAATCGGCCTTAAGATTACACAGACCTTCCTGAGCGAAGGTGCGGAAGTCTGGGGAATGTGCACCCACGAGTCAAAAGCCAAGGCGGAGACGGAAGCCCTCGCTTCCTCTCATGGGACTGCCTACCATGAGTTCTACGCGGATGCGGGCGATGCCGATGCGCTGAAAAGTGCGGTGGAGGCTGCCCTCAAGGAGTCCGGCGGATTCGATGTCCTCGTGAACAACGCCGGGATTACCCGCGACACGCTGAGCTTCCGCATGAAGAAGGAGGACTGGGATTCGGTCATCGCCGTCAACTTGACCGCCACCTTCATTGTCAGCCAGATTATCAGCTTGGACATGATTCACAAGAAGTCCGGTTCCATCATAAACATGTCTTCCATCGCCGGCGTGCACGGCAATCCCGGACAGGTCAATTATTCCGCCAGCAAGGGCGGCCTCATCGCGATGAGCAAGAGCCTCGCCAAGGAGTGCGGTAGCCGCGGGGTCCGCGTCAACTGCATTGCGCCCGGCTTCATAGAGACGGACATGACCCAGGCGGTTAAAGAAGAGGTTCGCAAGGCCTGGGTGGAGGGCATACCGCTCAAGCGGGCGGGCAAGCCCGAGGACGTGGCCAACGCCGCGCTCTTCCTTGCGTCCGACCTCAGCTCCTACATCACGGGGCAGGTCATCGGCGTTGACGGTGGCATGGGGGCGTAACATCCAGATGGCAGCCATGCCGGACAGCGACAGGCTGCCTTTTATCTTTTAAAGCGGGGTTGCAAGGAGAAGACGATTATGGCGAAGACAATTGATTACAAGAAGGCCGGTGTCAACGTGAACGAAGGCTACAAGGCCGTGGACAAATACAAGAAGCAGTCCGAGCGGGCGCGGATTCCCGGCCAGCTGACGGAGCTGGGGGCATTCAACGGGATGTTCGCCGTGCCCAAGGGGATGAAGAACCCCGTCATGGTCAGCGGCACGGATGGTGTGGGTACCAAGCTGGACATCGCCTTCAAGCTCAAGAAGTACGACACGGTCGGAATTGACTGTGTTGCGATGAGCGTCAACGACATCCTCTGCTCGGGCGTGGCGACTTCCTTCTTCCTGGACTACATCGCATGCGGCAAGCTGGACGCGAAGGTCGCGGGCGAGCTGGTCAAGGGCGTGACCGACGGCTGCGTGCAGGCCGGATGCGCCCTGCTCGGCGGCGAGACTGCGGAGATGCCGGACTTCTACGACGAGGGCAAGTACGACCTCGCGGGATTCGGCGTGGGCGTGGGCGAGAAGTCCGAGATGATTACCGGCGATAAGATAAAGGAGGGCGACGTGCTTGTCGGCCTTTCCTCCACCGGGACGCATTCCAACGGCTACTCGTTGATACGCCGCCTGGTCAAGAATTTCAACGAGCCGTTCGTCGTGGACGGCAAGAAGACCAAGCAGACGATAGGCGAGGTCCTGCTGACCCCCACCCGCATTTACGTGCAGCCGGTCATGGAGGTGCTCAAGAAGTTCCGCCCGTCCGTGCACGGCATGGTGCACGTCACTGGGGGCGGCTTCTACGAGAACCTACCCCGCATGTACCCCCATGCCAAGCCCGGCAAGAAGCAGCTCTGTTCGGTCATCAAGAACGGCAGCTGGGACATCCCGCCGATATTCGACGAGCTGGTGCGCCGTGGGGCGGACGAGAAGAACCTCTATTCCACCTTCAACATGGGAATCGGCTTTGTGCTCGCGGTCGCCAAGAAGGATGCGGACGCGATAATCAAGCTGTTCAACAAGAGCTCCAAGAAGTACCACTATGCCGGGATGAGCGACTTGGTCGCCTACGAAATCGGTTACGTGGGCCACACCGACAAGGAGATAAAGGGCGAGTTCAAGGGCAACAAGGCCATGACGGTCTTCGAGGACTAGGAGGCTGCCATGCTGAACATCGCTGTCCTTGTTTCCGGAGGGGGAACGAACCTCCAGGCCCTCATCGATTATGAGAAGCAGACTCAGGCTGAGGCCCAGGGCTGTCCTTACCACATAGTGCTGGTCGCCTCCAATACCAAGCGTGCCTATGCCTTGGAGCGGGCGAAGGCGGCGGGCATTCCTGCGGAAGTCAGAAGTCCCGTTCTGGTGCTCGGGCCTGCCCTGGTTTCCGCCACGATGGACGAGAAGCGGGAGCTGGTCAGCGATGCGATGCTGGACCTTTGCCGCGAGTACAAGGCGGACGCCATCGTGCTCGCAGGCTACCTTTCCGTTTTGAAGGGCACTATAATAGATGCGTACAAGGACAGGATAATCAATTTGCACCCGGCACTCCTGCCCAAATACGGCGGGGTAGGGATGTGGGGACACAACGTCCATGAGGCCGTCATTGAGGCGGGCGAAAAGGAGAGCGGCTGCACGGTGCACCTGGTGGACTCTGGCTGCGATACGGGCCGCATCCTGGTCCAGAAGCGCGTCCCTGTCTTGCCCGGCGACACCCCCGACAGCCTCTATGAGCGTATCGCCCCCGAGGAGCACAAAGCAATCGTGGAAGCTGTCTTACTGCTTGCGAAGGGGTAATTGCCTTTTTCTTCCATATATAGTATAGTTTTGGCAAATGTCAGACCCACAGAGTAACGATTTAGACCAGTATTCGGCAAGTTCGATTACCGTACTGAAGGGGCTGGAGGCCGTCCGCGTCCGCCCCGGTATGTATATAGGAAGCACGGGGCCGAACGGCCTGCATCACCTTGTCTACGAGGTGGTGGACAACTCCATCGATGAGGCCATGGCGGGCTTTTGCGACCGCATCACGGTTGCCCTTGAGCGCGACGACATCTGCCGCGTTGAGGACAACGGCCGCGGCATCCCGGTTGACATCCATCCGACCGAGCACGTTTCCGCACTGGAGCTGGTTCTGACCCGCCTGCATGCGGGCGGCAAGTTCGACAAATCCAACTACAAGGTTTCTGGCGGTTTGCACGGAGTCGGCGTATCCTGCGTCAACGCCCTGTCCACTTGGATGGAGGCATTCGTCTACCGCGACGGCAAGGCCTACGAGCAGCGCTACGCCGAGGGCAAGCCCAAGAGCAAGGTCGAGTGCGTCGGGGACACCGAGTTGCACGGCACGAAGATACGCTGGAAGGCCGACGCGACGATTTTCAAGGAGACGACGACATACGACTTTGACGTGCTGGCCCACCGCCTGCGCGAGCTTGCCTTCCTGAACCCTGGAATCACGATTGTATTCCGCGACGAGCGCCTGGAGAAGCCCAAGGAAATCGAGTACCGCTTTGAGGGAGGCATCAAGCACTTCACGACCTTCTTGAACGAGGGCAAGGCGGTCATTCCTCCGGAGCCGATCTACATTTCCGGCGAGAACGAGGGCGTGCAGATAGAGGTCGCCCTCCAGTGGAACGACGGCTACAACGAGTCGATTTACGCATACGTCAATGACATCAATACCAAGGAGGGCGGAACCCACTTGGACGGGCTCAAGATAGGGCTGACGGTTGTGATGAACAAGTTCCTTGAGACCCGTGACAAGCTCCTCAAGAAGATAAACGACAAGGACTCCAAGGTGAACGAAAAGCTGACCGGTGAGGACGTGCGGTCGGGACTGACCGCCGTTCTTTCCGTGAAGGTTCCCGAGCCGCAGTTTGAGGGGCAGACCAAGACCAAGCTGGGCAACTCCGAGGTGCGCAGCTACGTGGACGGCCTCGTGAAGGAGAAGCTCACCCTCTGGTGCGAGCAGAATCCCCAGCTGGTGGACAAGATTCTGGAGAAGGCCGTTGGTGAGGCTGCGGCCCGCATTGCCGCCCGCAAGGCCAAGGATTCTGCCCGCCGCAAGACGGGCTTGGGATTTGGCCTTCCTGCGAAGCTTGCGGACTGCTCGCTCAAAGACCCCTCCCAGTGCGAGGTCTACATCGTCGAGGGAGATTCCGCAGGCGGTTCCGCCAAGAAGGGGCGCGACTCCAAGACCCAGGCCATCCTTCCCCTCTGGGGCAAGATGCTCAACGTGGAGAAGAGCCGCGTGGACAAGGTCATCAACAACGACAAGCTGGAGCCGATCATTGCCTCGCTCGGTACGGGGATAGGCAAGGACTTCGACATCTCAAAGCTGCGCTACCATAAGGTCATCATCATGGCAGATGCCGACGTTGACGGAAGCCACATCCGCACCCTGCTTTTGACCTTCTTCTTCCGCTACATGCCCCAGCTCATCGAGGACGGCTACGTCTACCTCGCCATGCCGCCCCTTTTCAAGGTCCAGTACGGCAAGCAGATCAAGTACGTTTACGACGACAATGAGAAGGCTTCTGCCATCGCGGAATTCGGTGTCCCGGCAGAAAAGCTCAAGGTGCAGCGCTACAAAGGACTCGGTGAGATGGACGGGACCCAGCTCTGGGAGACGACGATGGATCCGAGCGTCCGCAGGATGATGAAGGTGACGATTCCCGACGCTATCGCCGCCGACCGGATTTTCTCCACCTGCATGGGCGAGGAGGTTGAGCCGCGCCGCAAGTTCATCGAGGATAATGCCATCTACGCAAACCTGGACGTCTAGCAGAGTTCGGGTCGTGGTGTTCTAGGAGGCCGCAAAGTCCGTAATGGACCTTGCGGCTTTTTTATTTTTTTTCGTTGTGTATCTAGAAAAATCGGTATATAATATAATAGATGGTTTCAAAAGTCCCTTGTGGCGGAGTCGTGGAAACTGCTTGAAACTGCCTCGGCTAAAAAGCACAAAAGACGATTTTGGGTACTGCCCTGTATTATTAGGAGGAATATATGATTTTGAAGGATTATGAGTTTTGGTTCGTTACGGGAAGCCAGGACTTGTACGGAGAGGATACGCTCAAGCAGGTCGCAAAAGATTCCAAGGAAATCGTGGAGTCGCTGAACAAAAGCGGCTGCCTGCCCTGTCCCCTCGTCTGGAAGCCTACCCTGCTTACCCCGCTTTCCATCAGGGAGACGCTGGAACAGGCAAACGCTGACGGCAAGTGCGCGGGAATCATCTGTTGGATGCATACCTTCAGCCCGGCCAAGATGTGGATTGCGGGTCTGAACGCCTACAAGAAGCCCCTGCTCCAGCTGAACACCCAGTTCAACGAGAAGATCCCCTACGCGACGATGGACATGGACTTCATGAACTTGAACCAGAGCGCGCACGGCGACCGCGAGTTTGGCTACATCACCGCGCGGATGGACATCCCGCGCAAGGTCATCGTGGGCCACTGGAACGACAAGATGACGCAGAAGCGGATTGCGGACTGGATGCGGTCTGCCCGTGCAGTCGCGGACGGAAAGACCCTCCGCGTCATCCGCTTTGGAGACAACATGCGCGAGGTCGCGGTCACCGACGGCGACAAGGTTGCGGCGATGGTCAAGTTCGGCTGGTCCGTGCCCTATTACGGAATCGGCGACCTGGTGGAGTATATGAACGCCGTCAAGCAGGCCGACATTGACGCGCTCTACGACGAGTACAACGCAAAGTACGAGATTGTCCTCGGCACCGACAAGGACTTCACGGTGAGCCACATCAAGGAGCAGGCGCGGATAGAGCTCGCGCTCAGGGCCTTCCTGAAGGACAACGACGGAAGCGCGCTCTGTACGAACTTCCAGGACCTGCATGGGATGAAGCAGCTGCCGGGTCTTGCCATCCAGCGCCTGCTTGCCGACGGTTATGGCTTCGGCGCGGAGGGCGACTGGAAGACCTCTGCCCTCGTCCGCACATTCAAGGTGATGACCGCAGGCCTCGTGACGACCGGGAAGGGCAACGCCTTCATGGAGGACTACACCTACAACTTGGAGAACGGCAAGGAGGCGGACCTGGGCAGCCACATGCTGGAGGTCGATCCTGAGATTGCGGTCTCCAAGCCCCGTGTGGAGGTACACCCGCTCGGCATTGGTGGAAAGGAGGATCCCGCCCGCCTGGTATTCAACGCTATCGAGGGGAAGGGGCTTGTCGCCGCCGTCGTCCAGATGGGAGGCCGCTTCCGCTGCGTCGCCAACGAGGTGGAGGTTATCAAGCCCGAGGCTGACCTGCCCAAGCTGCCGGTCGCCCGTATGCTCTGGAAACCGCTCCCGAACCTCGCTACGTCTGCCGAGAGCTGGATTCTCGCGGGTGGCGGCCACCACACGGCATTCAGCAACATCATCGATGCGGACATGCTGCGCGACTGGGCCGAGATGGTCGGAATCGAGTGCGTCGTGATCGATGCGGACACCAAGGTTCACCAGTTCCGCAACGAGCTGCGCTGGAACGAGGCATACTGGGGTGGCAGGAGATAGAGGCTGGCTTTGAGGAGCTGTCTGTGTGGGATCCAGTTTACTTGCGGTCCCCGCATCTCGCTTTGAAAGCGCTTTGCCCGTCAGGTTTTTCCGGGGGATTGGGGGAGTTCCCCGGAATTTTTTATTTCACCGATTGACATTTTTTTCGTTTGACTGTATAGTAAACATCACCTTGCATTCCCCGATTGTGTAATGGTAGCACTTCAGATTCTGGTTCTGACTGTGGGGGTTCGAATCCTCCTTGGGGAAAGACAAAAGCTGGGTGCCGGTTGAAGGCAGTCAGAATGGCAAGTTTGCTGGAGGGGTCGCCCTTCCTGTGAATTATAGTGCAGGTTCAGGCTATTGTAGCGTGAGTTTGTTTGCCGAAACCACAGTGCGAGTCATGTCGCTTGTGGGTTTTGGTCCCTTCGTCTATCGGCTAGGACGAAAGATTCTCAATCTTTAAAGATGGGTTCAACTCCCGTAGGGACCGTACGAAAGGCTTCCATTTTGGAAGCCTTTTTTGTTTTAAATCGTGGCGAACTGTCGATTCGAACGGTGCCCCCTACTGTTTCAGCAACTGTTCCAGCTCTCCAGACGCCTGCTCGTAGGATGTGAAATGTATGCCGTGCAGGCCTTCCGTACGGGCGCCTATGACGTTTTCCTCCATGTCGTCGAGGAATACGCATTCTGAGGCCGTCAGTGAGTACCGGGAGAGCAGCAGCTGGTAAATCGCAGGGGAGGGTTTTATGACGCCTTCAAATCCGGAGACGACTTTGCCGTCTATGCAGTCCAGAAAGTCGAAGGTGTTCTTTTCGTTTACGGTCCACAGCCATGCCGGATAGTTGGACAGGAGGAAGACCTTGTAGCCCCGTTCCTTGAGGGAGCTGAGCCAACGGTGGGAGTAGGGGTAAGGCTTGACGAAATCCCAGACGGCCTTCTCGAAGAAGAAGTCTATGCCCTCCTGCACGCTGGGAGGCAGGCCCTTCTTGAGAATTTCGAATACGTCCTCCTTGCGCATGACACCCCGGTCCAACTCTTTCCAAGTGGGGTTGCCCAAAGTCGCATTGATGGTTTCCTCTGCCTTGCTCCTGTCATATCCCAAGTCCGTCATGGCCTCTACCGGACGTACGCGGACCAGCACCGAACCAACGTCAAAAACAATATTCCGTATCATACGCTTTCATTATATAGCAGAACGGGAGTTTTGAAAACGCCCCGATGACGGGAAAGTGGCAGGGGCAGATGGAAGTTCTTTACCCGACTGCGTTCCACCCCTCCCTGTGGCGAAGCTGTATCTATGAACCTGTGCCGATGAATCCGCACCTCGACAACTGGCGGATTATGTACTATAATAAGAAATTATGAAAACGCACACATTCCGAGGGGGAATCTACCCCAGGGAGATGAAGGAGCTCAGTTCGGCCTGTCCGATTGAGCAGGTCTTTCCGTCTTCCAAGACAGTCAGCATACCCGTCACGATGGGGGGAGCACCCAACACGCCCCTCGTCAAGGTCGGGGACATCGTTAAGCGGGGCCAGCTCATCGCCAAGAGCGACAAATTCATGTCTGCCCCCGTCCATGCATCAGTTTCCGGCAAAGTAAAGAAGATAGCCAGCTGCCTGCTTACGGGCAACGTCTATGCCCCCTGCATCACCATAGAGGCGGACGGGTCCGACGAAACGGACTTCATGCCCGTGCTCGACCCCTTCGCATGCAGCCACGACGAGGCGATTGCCCGCGTGCGCGACGCAGGAATCGTCGGCATGGGAGGCGCGTCCTTCCCCACCCACGTCAAGCTGAACCCTCCTGCGGACAAGAAGATAGAGTACGTCCTGCTCAATGCGGCTGAATGCGAGCCATACCTCACGGTCGATGACCGCACGATGAAGGAGGAGGCCGCCAAGGTCATCGACGGCCTTGCCATCGTCATGCACATCGTCGGCGCGAAGGGAATCATCGCCCTTGAGACCAACAAGGAGGACGACGTTGCCCCCCTCCAGGCCGAGATACAGAAGCAGGGCCGGGACATAGAGATTGTCTTGGTCAAGACCAAGTATCCGCAGGGTTGCGAGAAGAACATCGTCGAGGCCGTCCTGGGACGCGAGATTCCGGCGGGCAAGCTTCCGGCGGACGCGGGGGCGGTCATCTGCAACGTCGGTACGGTCTGCGCGATAAGCGAGGCATTCCGCGAGGGCAAGCCCCTGATTGACCGCGCCCTCACGATAAGTGGCGGGGCATGCAGCAAGCCGCGCAACATCCGCGTGCCCGTCGGAACCCTTGTGTCCGACCTGATGCCGGACGTCATTTCGGTCGATGAAAGCACGCTCGTCAAAATCATCAGCGGAGGCCCCATGATGGGCTTCGCGATGAGCGGCGCCCAGTTCCCGATTGCGAAGGGAACGAGCGGGGTCATCTTCCTGACCAAGGAAGAGACCTACCTTGTGGACGAGGACCAGTGCATCAACTGCGGTCACTGCGTTGACGCATGCCCCATGCACCTGACCCCGGTGATGATGGTCAAGTCCTTGACGGCGGGCGAGATGCAGGACGCGAAGGACTACGGGCTCATGGACTGCATTGAGTGCGGTTGCTGCTCCTACGTCTGCCCGGCGAACGTCCGCCTGGTGCAGAGAATCAGGGTGGGCAAGGCGGAAGTCCGTGCCCAGATGGTAGCGGAGAAGGCCAAGGCCGAGGCGGCCAAGAGCCAGGCGGCAGGAGGCTCCAAATGAGCGGAGAGAACAAGATGACAGAACAGGCAGCTGCTCCCGTTAAAACGGCAGGCACCCCAGTAACGGCGGCAGCCCCGGCACAGGCAGCTGCCCCGATGAAAGCGGCAACTGCGCCGGTGAAGAATATCGCAAAAGAAGTGTACCTTTCTTCCAGCCCCCACTACACGAGGGGCGACACGACGCAGAGAATCATGGGGACGGTGCTTCTTGCCATGTTGCCCGAATGCGTCTGGGGCGTACTCACGTTCGGCTACAAGGCCCTGCTCGTGCTGCTCGTCTCCGTGGCAAGCTGCGTGCTGGCCGAGTGGCTCTTCCAGAAAGCGACCAAGCAGAAGAACACGATCGGCAACCTTTCCGCGGCGGTGACGGGCGTCCTGCTCGCGCTCGTGCTGTCGTCCGAGGTTCCCCTCTGGATGGTCGTCATCGGTGCGGTCGTCGCCATCGTCGTCGCCAAAGGGATGTTCGGCGGCATCGGGTCCAACGTGTTCAACCCGGCCCTGACCGGACGCGGCTTCATGCTGATAAGCTTCGGCGCGGCGATGGGTGCGTGGAAGGACGCGGCCCCGCTTGATGCAATCTCATCCGCGACCGTGCTGAGCCAGATAAAGGAAGGCTCGTTCGCCTCCGACAGCTCAACCCTGCTCCAGTATTTCTTGGGCAACCGGGCGGGCTGCATCGGCGAAGTCTCCATATTGCTCCTTATTCTTTCGTTCGCGTTCCTGCTCGTCACGGGTATCATCGACTGGCGGGCACCCGTCGCGATGCTCGCGACCTTCGCCGTGGCGACCTTCATCGCGGCCCTTGCCGCTGCGGGAGACGCAGCGGCGGCCTGCTCCGAGGTTCTGCTCGGCCTGTGCACGGGCGGCGTCGTGTTCGGCGCGGTCTTCATGGTAACGGACTACGCAACGACACCGGTCACCAAGAACGGCAGGCTCGTGTTCGGCTTCGGCTGCGGCCTGATTACCTTCCTGATCCGCCGCTTCGGCGGTTACCCTGAGGGGGTCATGTTCAGCATCCTGATCATGAACTCCGTCGCCCCCTTCCTGAACAAGCTCACTGCGCGGAAGTACGGCTACGGAAAGAAAGTCCAGATGCAAGGAGGCGCGAAATGAGCGGACAGGCAATGACAAAGACGGCGGGTTCCGGCAACAGCGGCTCCGCCTGGTCCATGATAAAGCTGGGACTTATCCTCGCGGCCTATGCGGTCGCCAGCTGCACCATGCTCGCCGTGGTGAACAGCTTCACCGGCCCAGTCATCGCGGCCAACCAGCAGCGCAAGGCGAACGCCGCCATGCTGACGGTGCTCCCCCAGGCGGAGGACTTCAAGGACGTTGACGCGGCACGCTGGGGCACGGTTCCGAGCGGCTCGACGACGGTAGAGTCAGTCAAGCTCGCCACGGCGGGCGGCGCGGTCATCGGCGGCGTCATCCAGATAAGCGGCCCCACCTACGACCACGCGGCCATCATGATCGGGATGGACACGCAGGGGACGGTTACGGGGGTACAGTTCCTTGAGAACACGGACTCGCCGGGATTCGGTTCCAAGGCGAGCGACCCCAACTTCACGCTCCCGAACGGCAAGACCTTCTACGGACAGTTTACGGGCAAGAAAATTGCGGACGGGTTCGTCGCCGGTGAAACATTCGACGCGATTTCCGGCGCGACCATCACGAGCAAGGGTGTCGCGAACCTGCTGAGCGACGGAACTGCCATCCTTTATTCGGTTATTGAAGGAGAGAGGTAATGACAAAGGCACAGACTTTCATAAAGGGTATCCTCGTGGAGAACCCCCTGCTCATTCTGAGCATCGGGCTTTGCTCCTCGCTGGGAATCACGACGAGCATCTTCAACGCGCTCGGCATGGGAGCGGGCATGACATTCGTCCTCGTGATGAGCGAGCTGGTCATCAGCCTCTTCCGCAAGCACATACCGACATCGATACGCCTGCCGGTATTCATCATCATCATCGCAGCGTTCACGACAATCGTCCAGCTGGTGCTTCAGGCATACGTGCCCGCATTGTACGACGCGCTCGGGGTCTTCATCCCGCTCATCGTCGTCAACTGCATCATCATGGGCCGCGTGGAGGCGTTCGCATCCAAGAACAAGATTGGCGATTCCGTCCTTGACGGACTGGGTATGGGTATCGGATACACAATCGTCCTGATTGCGATTTCCCTCATCCGCGAGCTGCTCGGCGGCGGGACGCTTCTCGCCGGTACCGCGCTCAAGATTGAGATTATCCCGGAAGCCTACCGGATAGGCATACTGAACAGCGCGCCGGGCGGATTCATCGTGTTCGGCATCGTCGCCGCGCTGAACCAGCTCCGCGTCAACGTCGCTGCAAACAAGGGGGAGGCTAGCAAATGAGCGATTTGTTAAAGATTTTCATCGGCTCCATGCTGGTGGACAACGTTGTCTTCATGCAGTACCTCGCGCTCTGCCCCTTCATCGGCATGACCGGCGAGACCGGCAAGGCGACGGGCATGGGACTGGCGACGACATTCGTCATCGTCCTTGCGACGGCGGTCACCTGGCCCATCTACAATTTGGTCATGGTTCCGCTCGGGCTCCAGTTCCTGCAGACCCTCTTCTTCATCCTCGTCATCGCATCGCTCGTGCAGCTGGTCGAGTTCTACCTGAAGAAGTCCGCGCCCGCCCTCTATTCTTCGATGGGAATCTTCCTGTCGCTGATTACGACGAACTGCGCAGTCCTCGGCGTGACGATTAACTGCATCAGCAAGAACTACACGTATGCCGAGAGCATCGTCTACGCGCTCGGCTCTGCGGCAGGATTCCTGCTGAGCATGGTCATCATGTCCGGGGTCAGGAACAAGCTCAAGACCGCAAGGGTGCCGAAGAGCTTTGACGGAACGCCGATTCTCTTCGTCGCGGCGGGGCTCCTGAGCCTTGCCTTCCTGGGCTTCAAGGGTTTGATAAAATAGAAGGAAAGCCGGGGATACGGGCGTACCGTTTCCCGGCAACAGTTTCAGGGGCGCGTGGCTGCGTCCCGTGAAAGGTAAGGAGAATCATGAACACCATAGTGATTACAATAATCGTGGCCTTCGTCATCGCCTTTGTTCTGGGCGTGGCGCTCGGCCTGTTCAAGAAGATATTCGCCGTCAAGGTGGACCCCAAGATTGAGGAAATCCAGGCTGCCCTGTCAGGCGGAAACTGCGGCGGATGCGGTTACGCAGGCTGTGCGGCCTTCGCGGCGGCAGTCGCAAAGGGCGAGGCCCCGGTCAACGGCTGCGTCGCAGGCGGCCCTGACACGGCGGCGAAGATAGCGGAAATCATGGGCGTGAGCGCGGGTGCGGGCGAAAGAAAGGTCTCCTTCCTCGCCTGCGCGGGAACGAACGACTGCGCAAAGAGCCGGGGAAACTACAACGGCGTGCGGACCTGCAAGGCGGCGAACCTCGCCGTCGGCGGGACCAAGCTCTGCGCATTCGGCTGCGTGGGCTTCGGTGACTGCGTGGAGGTCTGCCCCTTCAACGCGCTCACGATGGGCGCGGACGGCCTGCCCCACGTCATCCGCGACAAGTGCACCGGCTGCGGCAAGTGCGTCAAGGAGTGCCCCAAGCACCTCTTCTCGCTCGTCCCGGCGGACACGAAAGGCTCCATCGCGGTCTGCTCCAACCACAGCGACAACAAGCCGCAGATAAAGAAGGACTGCTCCGTCGGCTGCTTCAAGTGCGGCATCTGCACCAAGAAGTGCCCGGAAGCCTGCATCGACATCAGCTCCAGCATACCCCAGGTGGATTACGGCAAGTGCACCGCCTGCGGCGAGTGCGTCAAGGTATGTCCCGACCACGTCCTGCGTCTGTTCCAGACCACATAGGCGGGCAGCGTTTTTACAGGTGCTGACAGTACTGTCAGAAAAACAGTTTGCTAATAGAGAGGCAGTTTCAAAAGTCCTTGGAACCACAATGCTACGCACAGGCTTGCATTGTGTGCCCCCCAGACTCTTTGAAGCTGCATCACCAAAGAATCACCCGCGCGAGCGGAATAGAGGAGTAAAAAGCATGCGTATTAAACCAATCTACAGCCGCAGTTTTGAAAAGTACGGCAAGGTCCTTACCGGCTATGATGTGACGGACCTTCTTAAAAAACTGGACGACACGACGAAAAAGCCGGACAATGCCGTCATTTATGAGCCCGGTGATGCGGGCTTGGAATCCCTTCCGATAGCCAAGGAATTCAGCAACAATGCCTACGGCGGAATGCCGATTCAGGTCGGCTACTGCAACGGCAACAACACCAAGCTGAACTGCCTTGAATGGCATCGCGGTTCTGAGCTCAACATACCCGCCAATGACATTGTGCTTCTTCTTGCGCCCCTTCAGAGCGTCAAAAATGGAAAGCTGAGCACAGATGCCGTAGAGGCGTTCTACGTTCCGAAGGGAACTGTCGTGCAGGTGTACGAGACGACCCTTCACTACGCACCCTGTACTGCCGTCAAGAACGGCGAGGTCTCCAAGGAAGGATTCCGCGTTGTCATCGTTCTGCCAAAGGACACGAACACGGAAAAGCCTGCTGTTACCGAAAAGAATCTTGAGGACAAGCTGCTCTGGGCACGCAATAAGTGGCTCATCGCTCATCCAGAGTCAAGCGAGGCCAAGGCCGGTGCTTTTGTCGGCCTCACCGGTACAAACATCGACATTGCAAAAAGCAAGTAAATCCGCGTTTGAATGAACCGCTGGCGCCTGCCCGCGACCCGTAGCACATGCAGTCATGCGGGCAGGCGCAGCGACATGTCCGCAGGGTGTGGCGTGAATCATCGCCCGGCTTGCGGACATCTGAACCTAATCTTTCAGCACGCCGACAGGAACCACGAAAACGCCGTCCTTCCGTTTGTATGCGTACTTTCCGACTGCCGTAAGTACCATGAGGAAAGACGGCTCCTTCATCTTCGACGTGTCTATCTTGTCCCTGAGCTTGAGAAGGTTCTTTGCCCCGTCGTCAATCAGACCGTCTCCGCCCAGCTTTATCTCGACAAGGCCGTATTTCCCGTTCCTCAGGTGGATTACGGCATCGCATTCCAGGCCGGACTTGTCCCGGTAATGGTACACGTTTCCGTCCAAGCTTTCGGCGTACACCCGCAGGTCGCGGACACACAGGGTTTCGAAGAACAGCCCCATCGTATTCAGGTCATTTATTAAATCCTCCGGGCCAAGTCCAAGGCTCGCGGCGGCAATAGACGGGTCAATGAAATACCTCGTGTCCGAAGTCCGTATGGCAGTCTTGGACCGCAGATTGGGGTTCCATGCCGGCATGTCCTCGATTACGAAGATTTTCCTCAGCGCGTTCGTGTATGAGTAAATCGTGTCCTCCGTGAGCGTGTCGCTATCATTTACCCGCATGTCTTCTTTTATGACGGTATTGGTAGCCTGGCTTCCCTGGTTCCGTGCGTAGGAGCGCATGAGCCGCTTTGTCCGTTCCGCGTCGCGCGAAACTCCGTCAACCCGCGAGATATCGGAGTTGACCACGGCATCATAATAGTCATTCGCCTGATCGAGGGCAATGTCTTTTTCCATGCCGAGCGTGCCGGGCCAGCCGCCCCTGCAAATGAGGAAGGCAATGTCATCCAGTGTCAGCGTGTTCTCAGCAATGACGCTGTCCAAGCCCGAAAACAATGCTTTCAGGCTTATTCCACCCGTTGACTCGCAGGACTCGTAGAGCGACATGGGACGCATCTTGAGCCATGCGAACCGGCCCGTACCGGAATGGAAAATTTCATCCGTCCGAGGGGGAACCGCTGACCCCGTGAGGATAAAGTGGCCGTAGTTTTCCCGGTGGTCAACCTCAAAGCGGATTGCATCCCAGAGTTTCGGCGCAATCTGCCATTCGTCTATGAGTCGGGGAGTCTCACCCGCAAGCAGCTTCCGGGGGCTTATATCTGCCACCGCCAGATTCGCCTTCATGTCCTCCGGGTCGGACATATACAGAACGCTCTTCGCGACTTGCTCCGCGGTGGTCGTCTTTCCGCACCACTTGGGCCCCTCGATGAGGACCGCCCCTTTCCCTTTCAGCTTCCGTTCGAGGAGTTTGTCTGCGATTCTCTGCTTGTAGCCTGCCATATCCCCACTGTACTGCCCGTTAGGCAGTTTGTCAAGTTTTTGTTAGGCAGTTTGGCACTTTTTCGTTAGGTGATTTGGCCGAAATTCGTTAGGCAGTTTGGCCGTCTCTGGGCAGTTTCTTTGCGGCGGCGTGAATCATCGCCTCCAGTGCGGGCAGGTATTCCTGCGAAATCGTGTTCAGGTCATCGATAATCCGCTTGTACTTCTCGTAATCCCCCGGCTCCTTCTTGGGGATGTCCGGCTTTGACTGCGGGGCAGTTCCCTTCACAAGGTATTCAACGCTCGTGTCCAGGGCTTCGGCGAGCTTCACCGCGATTTCGGCATTGGGGATGACGGCACGGCTGTCCACGTAGGTGTCGATGGTGCGCTTGCTTATGCCGGTCTTGGCGGCAAGCTCCTTTATGATCATCCCCTTGTACTCAATCTGCTCCTTCAAGTTGTCCCTGAACATACAAGCCTATGATACCGTGATTTGGGTGTTTTCTTGTTGATAAATACCGTCTTATCGGTTATCACAGGACTAATACCGAAATATCGGTAAAGGGGGAAAATATGTCTCTTGATCTGGAAATCAAAATGCTTATCCAAGCTGCTGAAAGCAGGAATTTAAATGCCATGTTGAGATTGGCGAACATTTACGAACAAATCGGTACGGACGAGGCATTGAAGGAAGCGGAAAAATGGCGCAACGAAGCAGGGACAGTGCCCCCTGCTGATGGAAAATAAATCACAAGGGGTACAGTATGAGCGATGTAAAGAAAACAGGTGATTTTGATGTTCTCATGGAAAAATGGAACGATGTTTTGACGCGTGATATAGCTTGGAAGGTACGTGACTGTGTAGAGTTTGATGAAGGCAACGAAGTTGAAATATATTGCGCTGACGGCAAACAGGTCTTGTACTTTCACAAAAGCCGTAGCGAACATAAAGAAGACATATATGGCGAAAAAAAAGAATCCGATTATGGACTCAGGATTGAAATCGCATATAGCCCCGAGCTACCAAGCTTAGATGAATCTGGCTTCTGTCAGCCAGCAAAGGTATTGACCTTTTTATGGAATTATTATTTGGGTTATAGCGTTGAGGTAGGGTATTTCCAGAGACGGTATTATGATTATGATGACTTTAATAGCACTATTTTTGGTGGCGGTAATGCTGAGAAAAAGGGAGAAGCAAGCTTAAGAAATGATCGACATTATAATTATGTGAAAGATCGATATGAGAATGAAAGGCCTGAGATTGCAGGGTTTGAACCTGTGGTCGGGAGCAAATTTTACGGTAATCTTATGAAGTTTTGCGAGAAAATGGAAAACCTCGCGAAGACAGGAAAAAAGATGAAGGACGACGAGTTCGATTCCCTATAATCAAGGACGCGAGGAGGACTTGTATGACCGCTGAAGAGTTCGGGAAGAAATTCTCGAAGCTTGAGGAGAAGCACGACAGGCTCCAAAAGAAGTATGATTCGCTCATGCTTGACTCCCTGTCGCCAGACGAGGCGGCATTTGAGGAAGCGGACATACTTCTGGGCAAAATCAGCGACTCCATAGACCAAATGACCGGGATGCTCGACAGCTTTACCAAGGAATGCCCTGATGGATGATGAAAGCACGGATGTTGAAAAAAAGGTAAGCGAAGAGGAGCTTGTAGAAAACTACCAGAAGCACTTCGACAAGAACATGGCGATGCGGCTTCTGGTAAAACTGCGCAAGGCGACACGCGACAAGCCCAAGGTCATCGCGGGGACGACGGGCGCCATCGTCACTACGCTGGGCAGCCTCCTCTCCGCACTGGAGAACCCGGCCACGCCATCCCACATGAAGGCGGTCATTATCGGCGCAATCGGCTACATACTGCTGCCACTCGACCTTATCCCGGACTTTACGCCTGTTGTCGGCTATGCGGACGACCTTGCGAGTGCGGCCGGGGTAGTGGCGGCTGTGGGAGCGTACAGCGAGTTTTCGCTCGAAAAACTGGACGCATACATCGATCAGATGGAATCCTAAAACGAACCCTGCAATTACAAGGAGAAACTGATGGCACTGCCGCAGAAAAAGTATATCATAACGTACCAGTCACCGAACGGTTACATAGGAAAATCAACTTCTATCAGTGCCAATTCGGTTTACGAAGCGAAGAACAAATTCAAGATGGGGAATCCCACGAAGAGAATCATCTCTTGCGTGAAGGTTCTTGGGTAAAAGCGCATGGGGCTTCAACAGCCATAGATTGAAAATGAAAGAAAAGAAGATAGTTCCTGCGTCCGCTGATACCGACTACGATGAATTCGACAATTTGGACGGAATGACTGCCGAAGAGGATTCCGAGTCATACCTCGATGCTATCGACAATGCGGGTTGCCCCAGAAAACCGATTCCGTCA
Source organism: Treponema sp. (assembly GCA_024690865.1). GTDB lineage: Bacteria > Spirochaetota > Spirochaetia > Treponematales > Treponemataceae > Treponema_D. Next base: position 42,509 of record JAILON010000032.1, read on the forward strand.
AACCCAAAGGACAGAACACGTAAGGGAAGTTCGCGCTTTGTCTCAAAGCTGTCCCCATCACGGGCATAGCGGATTAAACCATCGCAAGCTGCTTTTGCAGTATTCATCCCACGCATTCTCATACCACAGGATTCTCAACGGCTACACCTCTACCAGCTCATGTTCTGACCAGGACTGCGCCCAACGGGCGGGATTCCCCCTGCAAAGTGCTTTCGTGGCCATCCTGATAGTACTTTCGTGGTCATCCTGGAAGTACTTGCGCAAAGCTGCTGAAAGCCGTATGGAGTCATTGCGGAAGCCGTACATGCGCCCAGAGAAAGCCGTGCGAGGCCCTCGAGAAAGCCTTCCAGCATTCCTGCGTAAGCCTGCCGCAGTCCCCGGGGAAGCGTTGCCTTCGCCCTTCCCGCCGGGCAGTTTCTTTGTTGACAACCATCTTTCCGTCAGTTATAGTATAGACGCACTGGAATGAGGCAGTTCCAAAGCTGCTGACTTTGGAGGCATGTTCAGATATCGGAAATGCATCTGTAGTTGTCTTCTCATTTCTCTGTATGATAAAGAAGTATGGGTGATTTTATGAAAATGAACTTGGAAGCATCGAAAAAAATACCAGCCATATTGGTTTTGTTGTTTACCGCGCAGCTTTTGTTTTCTCAGGCGCTGACGAGAGAAGAAAGAAGGGTTGTCGGAACCTTCCTGGAGGACAGCGATTATGATGTCCAGACAATTGAACTGACACGGGAATATATTATAGGGGTTTATGGAGGAAACGGATGTAGAATGGGCAACAGCTTGCCGGATGGTCTGGAAGACAAGTTGTATGAGCTCAATGCCGAAGGGGCGATGATTAGTGATATCCATATATCCGAAGACGGATCATGGGTGCTTGTCGGAGATATGGTTTCTGGTTCAGGCATTCCGCAGGAATGTGGGAATGCGCTTAACATTGTGCTGGACGCCGGGGATCATGTAACGTGCGTATCATTCAATGCGTTAGGAGATTGGTGCGTCATAGGAGAAAAAATCTACATGGCTTCCAGCAAGGTAGAGGACTACATTAAGGAAGCTTCCTCACTATATGGCCATATCAAGTACGCGCATATAACGAATGATGCCGTCGTCGTCTCTTGTGAAACCGGCCAGTTTTGCTCGGTTGGATGGGACGTACCACTGGCAAAAAACCTTTCGGACAGGCTGGATTCTCTTGATTTCAGGCCGAAATGCATCAAGCTGTTTTATGACGGCTCTTTCTTCATTGGCAATCAAGACGTAAGCCGCTGGACGGCAAATTTCTAACTGAACGGACTCCATCTCCCGAAGCTCCAGATTTTGGAGTTCCAACTCCCGGAGTTCCAGCTTGAGCCGGTGACGCTCGTTCCGGCGGGCTATCCGGTCCTCGTCCTTCCAGAAGTAGCGCGTCCCAGCAGCCTGCCTGTCAGTAAAGCCGTGGTTTAAAGCGGGGAAAAATCTGTCTTGCCCGGAGTGTCTTGCCGGTTTTTATCATTTGCGCTTGTTGTAGACCTGCTCACCTTCCTGATAAAATAAGGAAAAGAGCATAAAGAAGCCCGCCAAAGCGTGCTAGTCTTCTGGCGGGCTTATCACTCAAGCTCAACGGAGGCGGTCGCTATTTTGCAAGCGTCCCCATCTGCTGTAGGATAGCACCATTCGGGCAGAAAATCAAGGCTTTTGCCAGGTGTTAGAGGTAAAAGAGGGAGGAAAACATGGAGTATAAGGTCAATTTTACATGGGATGAAGAGTCTGATGTATGGATTGCCCAGAGCGATGATATTCCCGGACTAGTGCTTGAGGGAGGTTCATTGGACGCATTGATTGAGCGGGTTCGCTTCGCTGCCCCGGAGTTGATTGAGCTGAACAAAGTTTCTGCCGCATTTTAAACCACAAGTTTAATGACAAAGCCCACGTAATCTGCTATACTGGGTTTACAACAGACAAGACAAAAGCCGGCCGCCGCTGCCAAGAACGGGCGGTCGCTGTGGCTTGTGTGGCTTCGGAGGTGTAGCCGCATGAGACGCATCACCAATTTTACACGGCCCGCCGTTGACATGAGGGCGACGGGCAAAAGAATTAAGCTGCTGAGGCTGGCAGGAGGGCTTTCCGTCCGCGACCTGCAGGGGGTGTTCGGCTTCGAATATCCGCAGGCGGTGTACGCGTGGGAATGCGGCCGGTCCCTGCCGACCTTGGACAACCTTTTGGTGCTCTCGGAGCTGTTCGGCGTAGCAATCGATGAGATTATCGTGCGAAAGTATCCGGGCGCAGGGGAGGTGCTGTCAGCATGAAGAACAACTTCAAATGGCACAAGGAGCAGCTGGGAGGCAAGTGGTTCAGCGTGTGCGACCACGAGCATGTCCCGATGATTGAGCACACGAAAGACGGCAAGTACAAGCTGCGTAACGCGAACGGCAAGGCAGTCCTGCATGAGGACTATTCTGATGCCGTCAAGCTCGCGCTCGACGTGTACGAGAAATTCCGCAAGCTGAACCAGAAAGGCTGTTTCAAAAGTCCCCGCGACTTCGTCGCAACGGACTTTTGAAACAAGCCCGGACGTTCCGGGCATAATGAAGCGGGGATGGCAATAGCGGACGCTTTTTGCCCTCCCCGCTCTTTTTATATGCCGCCGTGCCGTGCAGCCCTACTTCGTGAAGAACTCCCGTACTGCGGCGGACATTTTGTCCATGTGCTTCGTGAAGCAGTGGTCGTCGCCTTCAATCGTGACGAGCCGTGCGTTCTTGTACAGCTTCTGGGCTTTCACCGAGTACTCGTATGGAACGGCCTCGTCGGCATCCCCGTGGATGATGCATACCGGCCCCTCGTAGCGGGCAATCTCATCCTCCACATGGATGGTCTGCGCGACGCGGGCGTAATCACCCGAAAGCTCCCACCATTCGGAAGAGATTTTCTCCGGGATGTGCCTGGGGTCAAAGGCCGAGCCGAGCATGGAGCCTTTCCGCGCGTCGTCCGGGATGCAGAGTGCCGGGGAAATCGGCAGGATTGCCTTGAAGTCGTCGGCGCACATACCGGCGACGAGCATTGTCAGGAACCCGCCCTGGGAATGTCCGCTCAGGTAGAGGTCTGTCACGAAGTCAAGCGACTTCGCGTAGTGCACGACGGTCAGCGCGTTCGTGACCCATTTATAGATGGTATGGTTCCTGAACTCGCCTCCGCTTTTCCCGTGCCCGTACATCTCCACGCGCAGGACGGCTATGCCGGCATCGTTCATTGCCTTCTGAGCCGCGATGATGTGGGGCTCCTCCATGTGCCCCGTAAAGCCGTGAATCAAAATGCACAGGGGGCCCTTCCCCTCCGCGAACGGCTTGTCCAGCTTCGCATGAAGGGGGATGCCGTCGCAATCGATGAAAAACTCTTCCATGATAAACCTCTGTTCCCAGCATAGCACAAGCCGCGCTTTTTGTCAGCCGACCGTCGCCTCGTCGGCAAACTTCTAAAAACCGCCAAAGGCGTTTTTAGAGGTGCCCAGTTGCCATGTTGGATTCGGTATGATATATATAAGGGAAGCTCGAAAATGCGCGACATCGAGGCTCTGTGTATGGGAGATTATACAGATGGAGAAAATACAATACAAAAGATTGGATGCCAGTTGTTTTGACTCACATTCGCTGGATTCTTTTGTCCGCCATCAGACTGTGACCGAGTGCTGGAGGGTAGTGGATGACAAATGGGTACTTGTGCCCAACCCTTTTGTTGAAAACTGGACGACAGAACAGTGCCGGGCAACCGCTGAGGATATAGCACGGCATATGAACCATGACCAAACAGCTTTTGGCGCATTTGATGGCGGGCGTATCGTTGGCTTTGCGAACGTATCTCACCACATTTTTGGAGAAACGGCGAATTACGTGGAGCTGGTCTGCTTCCAAATTTCCGAGGAATACCGTCAGCGGGGCATTGGGAGGAAGCTTTTTGCAATGATTTGTGAGGAGGCCCTGCGGCTTGGAGCAGACAAACTGTACATATCGGGCCATTCCTCGAAAGAATCACAGGCTGCGTACCATGCGCTTGGTTGCAAGCATGCAGAGGAGATTAATGAGATCCTGGCAGAGAAGGAACCTTTTGACGTACAGCTGGAATATATATTATGAAGAGAAGGGGCTGGCGGGGTGCTGCTTGTTGTGCTTTTTTCGTTGACAAGCAGAATCTTGTCGGTTACTATAAAAAGTACCAGAATATCGGTATCACATTACTACTTCAGGGGGACTAGCTATGGATTACAGCTTCATACCATGTACAAAGTTCATCAGGGCTTTCACCGGCATCCTGCTGGGGCTGATGCTCGCAGGGGCCGCGTTCGCCGCCGGAAACGATGCAGGGCAGACCGTGCTTGACCGTTACACCGCACCGGACAAACTGGCACAGCCTCGGCTTGAGTCAATACGGCCCTTCACCGGCACGGTGAAAGAAGAGCCACTTCCCCAAAGCGTGGCAGACAGCATAAAGGCGTATAAATCCCTCACGGTCAAAGCCTACAGCATTGACGGAATCCACATCTGCGACGCCGAATGGAACGACGGAAAGAAAAACAAGCCCTTGCTGATTTACCTGCACGGAGGCTGGGCAAACCGGGCATACCTGTATGAGCGCGGGGTAAACGAAAAAAAGGAATTCGGAAAGGCGACATTCGCAACCTATGCCGAAGGAGGTTTCCGCCTCATAACGCTGGATGCCGCCGGACACGGAGCAAGCGAAGTAGGACCGATCGATGCCTTTGCCAGCAACGCCGAGACGGTAGGCTACATTGACCGCATCATCGAGTACTTCAATACCGTGGAAAATGTCGATGCAGCAAAATTCGTCCTGCACGGCTTTTCAATGGGTGGCAACACCGCCTATGCATACGTAACGCACGGAAGCTATAAGCCTGTGGCAGTTATCTGCGAGGCAAGCATCCCTGATTTCTCCGATCTTTCCGAAGGACCCATGTATGACAGCTTCGGGGCCGGAAGGAGCTTTGACAGCCCTGATTATCCCTACCCTTCCGTCATGAGCCGGGAGCAGATCCAGGAATTTGCCAGACGCTATTCCCCGATTCAGTGGCCGGAGAAATTTAAAGGTGTGTATCTCCTTGCCGGCAACGGGACGAACGACACGGTCCAGCCGCCTGCGAGCGCAAAGCTGCTTGAATCAAAGCTTAAGGCCCTCGGATACAGTGATTTCCATTTTGAGCTTATAAAAGAGAATCACTGGCATGTTGATTACATCCGTAAAAATGCCCTTGCGCTGCTCAAGAGGAAGCTCGATTTCGTAAAAATCAAGGCCGGCACATTCATGATGGGAGCAGACAGCGGCGTCGGACGGGATGACGATACCGCCCACAGCGTACCGCAGACCCGGGAATTCGCTATGTGCCATCATGAAGTGACAAAAGAAGAATAAGAGGCGGTGATGCGGAAAAACCGCTACACCAAAGAGGCGGGCAAGCCTATGGTGCGCATAGACTGGTTCGATGCAATCGACTAC